>NZ_JBQQCK010000003.1:0-426920 GCF_052246695.1 Gracilibacillus sp. D59
AGATGAGACTTCCCATCTATTCGATAGAGTAAGATCCCTCAGAGACGATGAGGTAGATAGGTTCGAGGTGGAAGCATGGTGACATGTGCAGCTGACGAATACTAATCGATCGAGGACTTAACTATATGATTTGTTTGATCTTGTTGATTCACTCTTATCTAGTTTTGAAAGTATATTAAATTTTTACTTGATTTTTTGAGAATACATAGTATAATATTCTTTGTCACTAAAAATAACAGTACAAGCCTGGTGGCGATAGCGGAGAGGTCACACCTGTTCCCATGCCGAACACAGTAGTTAAGCTCTCCAGCGCCCATGGTAGTTGGGGCTCGCGCCCCTGCAAGAGTAGGACGTTGCCAGGCACTTTTCTTCCATTCCACAGTAGCTCAGTGGTAGAGCAATCGGCTGTTAACCGATCGGTCGTAGGTTCGAATCCTACCTGTGGAGCCAAATGGAGAGCTGTCCGAGTGGCCGAAGGAGCACGATTGGAAATCGTGTGTGCGGTCAACGCCGTACCGAGGGTTCGAATCCCTCGCTCTCCGCCACTTTTAATATAGGCCCGTTGGTCAAGTGGTTAAGACACCGCCCTTTCACGGCGGTAACACGGGTTCGAATCCCGTACGGGTCACCAACAAGAATAAGTAAAGGAAGACATGTTAAGTTTACAACTTCCTGTATTATGGAGGATTAGCTCAGCTGGGAGAGCACTTGCCTTACAAGCAAGGGGTCGCAGGTTCGAGCCCTGCATCCTCCACCATTCACAAATTAATACATTTCATATTATCGCGGGGTGGAGCAGTCTGGTAGCTCGTCGGGCTCATAACCCGAAGGTCGCAAGTTCAAATCTTGCCCCCGCAACCAAATTTGGTCCGGTAGTTCAGTTGGTTAGAATGCCTGCCTGTCACGCAGGAGGTCGCGGGTTCGAGTCCCGTCCGGACCGCCACTATAAACTTATCAATTCTTGGCTCGGTAGCTCAGTCGGTAGAGCAACGGACTGAAAATCCGTGTGTCGGCGGTTCGATTCCGTCCCGAGCCACCACTTTTAAAGATTTCTCTTTCTTATTTAATAGGTTTTATAATTATGGAGGGATAGCGAAGTTGGCCAAACGCGGCGGACTGTAAATCCGCTCCCATCGGGTTCGTAGGTTCGAGTCCTACTCCCTCCACCATTTTATTAATTTTATATTGTATGATAAACGTAGGGGTATAGTTTAACGGTAGAACAGAGGTCTCCAAAACCTCCAGTGTGGGTTCGATTCCTACTACCCCTGTTTTTTCTCATTATGGCGATCATGGCGAAGTGGTTAACGCACCGGATTGTGGTTCCGGCATGCGTGGGTTCGATCCCCACTGGTCGCCCCATTAAAATATTGGGCTATAGCCAAGCGGTAAGGCAACGGTTTTTGGTACCGTCATGCGCTGGTTCGAATCCAGCTAGCCCAGCCATTCATGCGGAAGTAGTTCAGTGGTAGAACATCACCTTGCCAAGGTGGGGGTCGCGGGTTCGAATCCCGTCTTCCGCTCCATTTGTATTTAACATTTTCATTTAAATATCATATAATATGTATATCGAGGCGGCATAGCCAAGTGGTAAGGCAGAGGTCTGCAAAACCTTTATCACCGGTTCAAATCCGGTTGCCGCCTCCATTATTATTATTAATGCCTGAGTGGTGGAACTGGCATACACGCGGCACTCAAAATGCCGTGCCTTCGGGCTTGTGGGTTCGAATCCCACCTCAGGTATCATCTGAATTCTGACTTTCAACGTTCGTGTTGGAGGTCTTTTTTAGTAGATTAATTCCTATAGTTCTTGTCCCTAAACAGTTGCGGATCAATGTTCAAAGAGCTTGCAGTTGAGGTGCTTTCTAAACGGTTTTATTCTCCTCCTCTATAGCGATAACCTCCCTTGCTGCTTCTATGAAAGACAATATGATTGGTGAAAGCCATTTTTCTTTATGCCAAGCCATATGAGTATATACTTGTAGGTCCGAAAGTTGCCATGGAAGAGCAACAAGATCACCCCGTTCAACTTCTGCTTCCACTGTGATTTCAGGAAGAAAGGCAATACCGATTCCAGAAATTGCACATTGTTTAATGGCTTCGGCATTTTGAAACTCCAAATAAGTAATACTATCAATGCCCTTTTTCTCAAATGATCGGTCAAACATGGTTCGATAGGGACAGCCTTTTTCATTAACCAGTAATACTTCTCCGTGAAAATCTTCCTGTTGCAGTACAGGTTGTTTCGCAAGTGGATGATCAGGAGCAACGAACAAGCGGAAAGTTTCTTCCAGTAACGGTTCTACAGCAAGTCTCGTTGAGAGAATGGTTTCGTCCAGCATAAAGACGACATCCGCGGTTCCATCAAAGAGTGTTTGCTTGAGTTCCTGATTTGGAACAGAGCGGAAAATAAGTCGAACTCCTGGATGGCGGGAACGAAATAGCTTAAAGACAACTGGGAGGCGATAGGCGCAAAGAACCTCGTTGGCGCTTATTGTAAGGGTGCCTCTAATATCTTCGTTGTCATGAACGCTATTGCGAGCTTCGTCTAATTTGTCTAGAACGCTTTGGATATGAGTTAAAAAGCGTTTACCCGCAGTGGTGAGAACGAGCTGCTTGCCCAAGCGGTCAAAGAGAGGAACACCAAGCTCATCCTCCAATGCTTTTATTTGCATCGTAACGTTGGAGGGGACGTAGTTCAGCGCGTCCGCAGCCCGACTAAAATTTAAGGTGGAAGCAACTGTGCGAAACGTTTTCAGTTGGCGCAATTCCATTATACTTTCCCCCTTTTATTTTCAATATTATTGAATGCTGATTTGAATTTTATTCACTTTTATTGAGAGTACCATGGGATTATACTTAGTACAAGAAATACATTCTAGATGTGTTTCATTTTTGAAGGGGGCGACAATAGAATGGATTATGAGATTTTTGATTTGGGTGACGTAACCTTGCAATCAGGAGTAACGTTACCGAACGCATTTCTAGCATATAAGACTTATGGAGAATTGAATGAAAAGAAAGATAATGTGATCGTCTATCCAACTGCTTTTGGCGACCATCATGTTCAGAATGAATGGTTGATTGGAAACGGCATGGCACTAGATCCGAGGAAATATTTCATTATCGTTCCAAATCTGCTGGGAAACGGGTTATCTTCGTCTCCTAGTAATACTCATGCTCCATTCGACAAGGCTAATTTTCCTCAGGTAACCATCTATGATAACGTTAAATTTCAGCATCGACTGGTGACCGAAAAATTCGGCATTCAAAAGATCACTCTGGTAGTTGGATGGTCAATGGGAGGTGTTCAATCATTCCAATGGGGGGCAAGCTATCCCGACATGGTGGAACGAATTGCCCCCTTCTGTGGAGGTGCAAAGACTTGGCCGCAAACTTATATAGTTCTGGACGGAATGAAAGCTGCTCTCATGGCTGCAGTTGGCCATGATTTAAGTAAACTAAACCAATTGATTTCAGCAGACATGCGCGCTGTTGGTCGTGTCTATGCGGGATGGGGCTTATCTCAGACCTTTTACAAAGAGGAACTTTATCGTGAGATGGGATATGATTCATTGGAAAATTTTGTGGCTGGAGTCTGGGAAGATAGCTTTATGAGGATGGATCCACACAATGTCCTAGCTATGTTATGGACTGGACAAAATGGAGATATTAGTGCAAACTCCGTCTATAACGGAGAGTTCGATGTGGCGCTTAACAGCATTAAAGCGCTTGCTATCATCATGCCAAGTATCACGGATCTCTTCTGCACGGCGGATGATAACGAATATGAGGCTAAGCATATCCCTAATGCTGTTTTTAATCCTATCGAGTCGATCTGGGGTCATTTTGCTGGCCGTGGAATCAACAGTGTTGATAATAAATTTATTGATGACAACCTAAAGCGCTTATTGGAAACTTAAATTTGCTTAAAAAGAAACCATTTTAATCAAAGATTCTTCAAAATGGTTTCTTTTTATTTATCGTAAAATATGGGGCTGCTAGGTATTTTGATTAATCTTAAGAAATGACAGTGACTGAGTGGGATGCTTTAGCAAATATAAGTATCCTGCTTCCTCACGTTTAATATATGTATTTGGATCATGGAATTGCGTGAAAGCAGCCTTAGGATTGAGAGGTAACAAAAGAAGATACTCAGAAAAAGAACTAATAAATATTGCAAAAGAGCATAAGAAACATTTTACAAGCAAGAGAAACTGGATAGAGTATGCTCTTGAAAATAACCTGCTAACTGATATTGTTTATATTAATCACTTTGAATTTTGGAACAATGCAAAGAAAGTAATAGATATACCAATTACAAAAGGAACCAATACTAAAAAATATAAGAAAGAGGATATTGAGAAAAATCATAGACAAATAGCAACTGATGTTTAACACGAAAACTCCTTTTTAAACGCGCTAAATTAACTATTTAATTACATAGTAGACGCTTACTGTGCAACAAATGTCTTCAGAATGTCTTTAAGCTAACCAAAACATTAGAGTATACGAAGAGGTGATCCTTCAGTGAAAAATAAAAATCGCCTTGTGGAAGTGATTTGTTAAAAAGGCGATTAATTCTTTTTCACTTGTTTTATTATTTTTAAAATTAAAAATCCTATCAATAAACCTGGTAACGTGAAGAGTATTGGTAAAAACACTGGTCCAAGTAAAATCCCGAATATTTTAATTTTAGAAGAGTAGATTAACCCTATCGTCACGAAATAAGCTGCAAATACGAGAGGAATAAAGCTAAAGGGGGGAATTTTACCTTTAGCATCTTTAATTGCATCCCACATAGCAAAAAAGTATAAGCAAGGATAAAACATAAGCCATTGATAATTGGCGATTTCAATAGCAGTTAAAATATCTCCATGAAAACTAAACATAATAGCTAAGTTGAAATTCGAGTTAACATTTACAATAACCTCCAATATTATAAAGGTAATTCCTTTTATATATTTTCGGTTTAAGAGTTGAGCAAATCCTGGTAGTGCGATTGACCATAGTAATTTTTCTATCTGATCGTTGCTCATTTTATAAGCATCATCTTTCTTCTAGAGTATAAAAGGTATACACATTAATCTTTTGCTAACCTTCTATGATCTGGTATTTGTGGAGGCTGTTCTAACCAAGCATTTTTAATCATTATATCGACACCGTTTTTTGCAAACTGAGCAATCTCTGTTGATAGACGAACGTAAGACGTTGCGATATCTATTCTTAAGCTGGCTGCTGAGGCAGTTGCATAATTTGAAATACTTGAACCAATGAGCAATGATGTATGAAACATAATTAATTTATCTGAAAATGGTGACACTGTTGAATCAGTTACTTCCAAATCCCATGGCATTGGCGAGGGAAGGTCATCATCCGTTAACATAGTAGTAAAGACTTGCACATGTTTTGTTGCTATTTCCTTCCCTTTTAAACAATAGTTTCGAACTTTTTTTGACTTAGCAACCTGGGCAAAACCTGCCATAAGAGCTTTACCTACGGCGTTCGTTTCAACGTTTGCTTCGATATGAGTAATTTCTACAACATTCAAAGGCCGATTATTGTTGTTAAAATTTATCACTCCACCTAAATAGCTCTTTTTGTCAACAAAGTCAATATGATCGGAAGTTGTCACATAAGGGGATCTTACAAATAATCCTTTTGATAATAACACTTCAGCTGTTTTATTATATAACTCTGTTGAAATGTGTATCGCTTGGCTTAAGAATTGACGGACATCAGAGTGTGCAGCAGTTGCTAAAGCTACACCATAAACAGACAATCCAACTTTAGACATATTCTTAAGGTAATATAAATAATATGAATCTGAAAACAAACGTGGGGCGTTTGGACTCACATCTTCATCAGTAAATCCAATTGGCAACGTTTGGTTATCGTTTTGTAGTATTTCTTTAGAACGATTAAAATTTTCAACTGATATATCGAATGCAAATTGTAATACTGACTTTATTTCGGGATTATCAACATTGGCTAAAAAATATTTCAAAATACAAATAGAAAAACTGTTATTTTGATAGCTGCTCCAAACCACTGAAATCTCAGAAGATGTTAACCTTAGATTTTTTTCTTCTCGCATATAGTAATCCTCCATATGTATTGTTGTTAAATATTATCTGCTTATTTAGGACATTTATTCAGTTTTATTAAAAAGTGATAACTTAGCTATCTTCTAATTGGTATTGAATCATAAAGAACAGGGAGGCTTTGAAAAAAGATATAAATAAATTTGTAAATAAAAATACTTAATAAAGTAGAGAGAGCGTATTTTGAAGAGGTACATCTAACAAAACAAAGTCATTTACTGTACAGTACAACGATACTATGACATAGAAAAATGATTTAACCATCAGGGGAATTATGGAATAGTGTAAACAGCTTTGATGTTTAAGTGAATAGGAATATTGAAGAAGTTCTAATTTCCTAAAAAGAGAGCAGGTAATAAATTAAAACCTACTCTACATAATAATATAGTTAATTTACACATTTTTCACACAATACATCTAAAAAATCTTATTAAATCAGCATTTCACCTACTATTTCGACCCCGATCACCGGTATTTTATAAACGTTGAAATAAAGCGATTTGGACGAAAATCCAAGTCGCTTTTTTGCGTTTTTATGCACGTTTTAGACGTGCGAACCAAAATGCGTCAAAGACGTCTATTGTTCGAATATTAATCCGAAAGGGGTTTTTCGAATGGTACGACGTAAGAATAAACTTTCCCCGAAAGTCCTTCAAACATCAAAATCCGAAATTGATTCATTCGAATATCTCTACAATGTCTCAATAACCGTATCAAAAGCATATTGTCAAAATTTACATAATTAACCCTTTTTGATACTCTTATTTCAAGAGAATAATTGAGGAGGAAACTTATGAAGTTTTGGTAGAGATATTTTATCTGAGCGTACTAAAGCAGGGCTTAAAGGTGCAAGAGTCAGATGTCGCTCTGTGGGTAGACCCAAGAAGCCCAGCTCAAAGGTTCAACAAGCATGGGGGTAATCTCACAGATACACAGCGACATTTTTCTCAAACATCCTTATTCAGTTGCTCAAAAGTCCGCAATACTCAAATTTTCCTTAATTGTGCAGATGATAAAAAGTTTAATGCATCTTATACAATATTAATAAAAAGGGACTTTGCATAACCTCGACAATATATTATCATTCTATTGATTATTAAAAGGGGTCAGTTTTGCTCCGCTTTGATCCACTCTCTGTACCAGTCAATATTATATAATTTATGATCGAAATTCTGACGGAGTTTTACCATAATATTTTTTAAAACTTGCACTAAAGTAATATTGATTAGCATAACCCACTAGTTCACTAATATCTTTTATTTTAAGTTGTGGATTTTCTAGTAATTCTTTTGCTCGCTCCATTCTGATTTTCGTAATATATTTTGGAATGTTTGTGTTTGCCGCTCTTTTGAAGATTGAACCAATATACGATGCATTGAGATTTATTTCTTCAGCAATACTATTAAGGTTTAAATTATAATCCATGTAATGGTTATGGATATAGTTTTTAATTTCCTCTGTAACAATCTCTGTCCTGTTTGAAATGGATTGATCAAATTTACTACACAACTTTTCACACAGAATATAAAAATGATTTGTTATTTGTTCAAGTGTTTCCATTTCATGAATATCAACAAAAAACAAAGATACTTGTTGGCTCCATTTATTATCAATAATGTTCGTATCCTGTGAGAATTTCATTATTCTGGAAATTAATTTATAAATATGAGCATGAATAAAATTTTTCGATGCACCTTGATCAGTCCAATGCAATCGCAAGTTATCAATAAATTGTTTGATTTCTTCTAAATTATTGGTTGAAATCAATCGAACTAGTAAATCTTCCTCTTCATCGGTAAAAATGAGCGGAGATTGTTGGCGATCATCTAATTCTTTCGCAATAAAGATATTTGTTTCAGGGTATATGAATTGATGTTCAAGAGCCTGTTCAGCTCTATTAAATGAGATAGAAATGTCCCAAATATCTTTTACAATGACTCCAATTCCAATTTTATAAGAAAGTATTGTTTGAAAAAAGTTTGAAAACTTTTCTAAATCCCGATTTAGTCTCTTATACTGATCTTTCTGTGTTCCAATAATGAAAATAATATTATCTCCTTGTTGAAAAGAGTATATTGAACCCATTGTAATAAAAGAATGATAGAAAGCATTTTTTAATTGAATAAGAGAAATATGACACTGTTCAATATTATGACTTGTCATTAATGTACGCAAATTTTTGATATCAAAAATAATACAAACATATGCTTCATCATTTGTGTTGATTTCCAAAAATCTAGCTTGTTCAGCTAAATAATAGGAAGCATACTTTGGACTGGATTCAATTAAGTCAATAAAGAATTTCTCTGTTAATAGTGGTTTGTTTTCTTTGATTTGATATAAAATATCATTTTCTTCATCAATTTTTTCTACTGTAGAATTTAATAATTTATGAAGATATTCGAAATCTATCGGTTTTTCAATATAATCACATACATCTAACCTTACAGCTTCTTGGGCATAACGAAATTCATCATAGGCACTAATAAAAATTACTTTTATCATAGGGTTTAGCACTAAAGCTTTCTTAGTTAATTCTATGCCATTCATGGAAGGCATATTTATATCAGTAATAATCAAATCAATACTTTGCTTTTGTAGGCAGTTTAAAGCTTCTTCAGGATTGGTGAAAATATCAACAACTTCTATATTTAATTGCTCCCAATTTATTTGACGAAAGATACCTTCGCTTGTTTTATAATTATCATCAACGATTATGATTTTCTTCATGGTTGTCATTCTCCTTCTGAATCTAACTCGTTTTCAGACAGCATGGGATTCATTCTCATTTTTATTGTCGTTCCTTTATGCAAGTGACTGTAAATTTTCAAAGGTTGGTTTTGATTCGTAAATCTTAATAATCGAAAGTTAACATTACTAATACCAAAGAATTTATTGGAATCAACTTCTTTTGTTTTTAAAGCATTTGTTATTTTTTGTAAAATCGCGCACTCTATTCCAACCCCATCATCTTGTATTTGAATAAGTATGTCGTCCTCGTCGTATAGGATATTAATTTGGATATGAAGTGTAGTTTTTCCATTATATAGTCCGTGTTTAATAGAGTTCTCAATTATCGGTTGCAAAACAAACTTTGGTATCAAGAAATTTTCTATCATTTCATCTTTCTTAATATTCCAAGAGAACGTATTTTCCTTATTAATACTCTCTATCTCCAAAAATAATTGGACAATTTCTAATTCATCTTTTATTGGAATTAGCTCCTCTTCTTTACGTAATAATAAACGATAGAATCTAGCTAATCTTGTGATCATTTCATTAGCTTCTGATATGTTTCCTGAACTTTGACAGCTTTTAATCGAGTCTAAAATATTATATAAGAAATGTGGATTTATTTTAGCTTGTTGCAATTCAAACTGCATCTTTTCTTCAATTTCTTTCATTTCAATGATTTGTTCAAAATCTTCCTTCATCTTCTTCGACATATCGTTAAATACTTGTGAAAGCAGGTCAAATTCATCATGGTATTCCGTCTGTTTTGATACTGGAAGATTTATATTGGTAAGAGCAGCCTTACTGCTATTAGATTTGTATCTTTTCAATGTAGACGCTATTTTATTCACTCTTTTACTTAAATTCACAGAAATGAATAAACTACTAATAATAGCTGCAACAATCGTTAAAATAACAGTAATCCATAGTATATTGATTAATATTTGTGTATTATTTCGAATGTATTTATTCGGAACTTCTGTGATCACATTCCACTGAGTGACAGGATTTTTAAGCGTAATAAGGGTAGTATCCCCTCTCTCCAGTACTGTGACGTTTTCTGTTGTGCCTTTCTGTATCGCATCAGTAATAGTGGTTTTATTTACAAAATTGGGGTTGCCTATAATAGTTTTTCCGAATTCATTAGTAATAAATATATTAATCGAGTCTTCAAGTTCTCTTTCTTGTAATACTTTTTTGATTTCATCTGTGGGTATATCTATAAAATAAACATACTCAATCTGATTGCTGTTAGCTAGTTGAAACGCTTTATAGGTAGAGATGTAATTTTGTGGTGTGTTTGAATTATATTTTACAAAAGGTTCTGTTATATCTGACATTACTCGCCAATTGTTTTGGTTCGTCTGTGACTTTAACTGATCTATTGAGAGATTTCTATTTTGTAAATCATCATAGGAAAAGAAAGTAATCCCTTCACTACTAAAGATGTAATTCTCGTTTGTGTATACACTGATATTCCTGAAATTAAATGTACTACTTAAATTAAATAAGCTATTTCGAACATTACTATATGTATTTAATTGACTTGTTAGAGAAGTATTTGGTTGTAATATTAATGAATACATATGATATTCCATTACATCTGCAGCATTTTGCATTTGATTAAACCTTTCTGATAAAGAAGCGTTTAATTGCGTACTTGAATAAGTTACGGAATCAATTATTTTATCTTTGGCAATACTGTAAGCCAATACATAGGAGGATACACCAACTATAATTATAGGGATAACAGCAATAATTAGAAAATTAACCATAATTTTATTTCTGAATTTAGAAAAAAATGATTTTATGTTTATTAGTAGAAACCGCAAATCTATTCACCAACTTTAGTGGATTTGTTATTACTTAATATACTATCTTCTAGGGGAAAATTTAAGTGAACCTAGAATTTTTATAAAGAAAACCTATAAAATTTACATTTTCTATTTCTTGTCGACACTCTATAATGCAAAGTATAGGATCCTTAAATTGATGTAAGCGCTTATAATAAAAGTGGGAGGTTTTCGCAATGTTAAAAAATAAGTTTCGCTCTAGTTTATTGTTAATGGTCGTTGCAATGTTCATGTCATTATTAATAGGTTGTGTTGGTGTAAATAATTCAAGTGAGGATGATCAAGATTCGAATAATGCTGGAGAAACAAATTCAGAAGAAGGGTCTGAAAATGTAGAAGGTGAAACCATTACTTGGATGACAAATGATTCTTCGAGAGAAGGATGGGATGATTTAGAACAAAAAATATTAGATGAAACAGGCGTAGGAATCGATGTAATTGTTACTCCTACTAATCCCGATGATATGGTAGCAAGAATGACAACCATTCTTTCTTCTGGCGATACAGAAGTTGATATTATGCATATTAATGATGAGTTGATGACGGCTTTTTCACGGGCGGGCTATTTAGAGCCACTTGAGAATGATGTAATGACAGAAGATGTTATATCAAATTATGCAGAACAATATATGAATGATATACCTACGTATGAAGGAAGCGTATATTCTGTTCCTAGTTATTTAGAAATATTAGCATTCTGGGTAAACAACCAATTTTTAGATGAAGCTGGAATGGAAGCACCAACTAATAAAGAAGAATTTCTAGAATATGCACGTGCAGTTACTGATGTAGATGAAGGTGTGTATGGATACGGTGGTGCATGGGAAAGAAGTTATGTATTTAATGAAATAGGTACATTTATAAATTTATTTGGTGGAGATTATTTTGACTGGGAAAATCCTAAAACCCAGGAAGCACTACAGTTTTTACATGATCTAGCACATGAAGAAGAAGTAACACCAGTTAGTCAATTGGCGGATATTTATGACCCAATGATTCAGAAATTTATCGATGATAAATATGGTATGTTGTTTATGTATACAGGGGCTATTCCAACGTTTGATGAAGCAGGGGCTTATGGTCCTGATCAGTTAGATATTGCTCCGATGCCTACGTTTGAAACGAATGATGCTTATATTGCTTCTTGGCACCATGTCATTAATGGTTCTTCTGAGAAAAAAGAAGCATCGAAAAAAGTGTTGGAATACTTGGCTTCACCAGAAGGTCAAGTAGCGTATTATGAAATGTCTGGACGTTTACCAGCGAGATTAGATGTGTTAAATGATCCTGATTTTTCTGCTCCAGGCTTAGAGCATGTACAACAATATATTGAACAAAGTACGTTAAGAGGGCGACCTTTAGTTCCACAATCTATGGAGTTTGTAACTGGAATCGGTAGTATATTCCAAAATTATGTATCAGATGAGATTACATTAGATGAAGCTGTTGAACAAGCACAATCCGAAATTGACCGACTAGCTAATCAATAGCATATTACTTATCGGGAGAAGATAATCTTCTTCCGATAATTTTTAAAAGAGAGAGTGATCAAAATGCAAGGAACAATGAAGAAATCAGTAAAGTGGAAAATTGCCTGGTTATTAATTTTACCTGTACTGCTTGTTAGAGGTTTTACTATTGTATATCCCTTGATCGTAACATTTATTAATAGCTTTTTTGAAATTAATATGTTTAAAGGTGGGGAAGCAACGTTTATAGGTCTCGAAAATTTTTTCTATATATTCCAAGACGAAAAAATACAATCTTCTATTAACTTTACCATTATCTTTACTGTAGTCTCTATGGTTTTTCATGTGATTTTAGGCGTATTTTTAGCTTTGATGCTTAATATGAAATTCAAAGGAAAAAAGTTTTTAAGAACGATTACTTTAATTCCTTGGGCAATGCCCATGGTCGTTACTGGTATAGCTGCTAAATGGGCATTTAATGATAGTTATGGATTAATCAATGACTTAGTAAGAAGAATTAATCCTGATTTTCATTTTGATTGGCTTATACACCCATGGTCAGCACAGTTGTCTGTTATATTAGTAGATTTATGGAAGGATATTCCGTTTTTCGCGATTTTAGTGTTAGCAGGTTTACAATTTATTCCTGAAGAAATTTACGAATCAGCAAAGATTGATGGTGCTAATGGATTAAAATCTTTCTTTAAAATAACGCTCCCGATGATAACGCCTACTTTATTAACTTTATGCATCTTCTTTACAATGTGGAGAATAACCATGTATGACTTAGTGTATGCAATGACTTCTGGTGGTCCAGGCGATTCAACTAGTCTATTGGCATACAGGATTGCTGTAGAAGCATTTACAAATTTAAATATTGGTTATGCATCTGCATTAGCTTTAATGTTGTTCTTTATCATGATTGCGTTTAGTGCCATAAATCTATTATTTATTAAAAAGGCACAGTACTAGGAGGGATTTTATGAATGCAAAACAAAAGTATATTTTGCAATTTTTTGTAAGGTGGGGATTAACATTTGGTGTTGCATTTATCATTTTAGTTCCTCTATATTGGATATTTGTTTCTTCAATCACACCTAGAGGAGAGTTATTTTCAACGCCAATTAATTATTTTCCAGAGAATTTTACATTTCAAAATTATGTTGATTTATTTATTGACTTAGATGTAGAAGTAATGGCATGGAACACATTAGTTGTAACAGCGTTATCCTTAATTTCTACAATTATTTTGGGGACAGCTGCAGCCTACGCTTTTGCTAGATTCGAAATATTTAACAGCGTTAGTTGGGCTTTTAGGTTATTATTATTTTCAGCATTAATACCACCTGTCATTACAGCTAGGCCACTGTATGATTTTATGAAGTCATTCAATTTAGTTGATACGTATTTAGGCTTAGTTATTCTCTATACCAGTTTATTATTACCATTTTCAGTTTTGATTTTATATAACTTTGTTAAGCAGATTCCAACATCTTTAGAAGAAGCAGCGCAAATCGATGGTGCTCATTTTGGTCATATTTTATTTAGAATATACTTTCCACTTATGAAGCCCGCGATAGCAACTGTTTCGATTATTAATTTTATTCTTAGTTTAAATGAGTTTTTTACCCCACTATTTTTCACATATAAAATTAAAATGTTAAGTGTGGGAATTACAACAGTACCAAGAGAGAGTAACTTTGAGGTGCCTTGGGATCTAATCAGTGCAATGGGCTGGTTTATCATATTACCTATTATCTTATTTGTACTATTTTTTGAGAAAAACATTATGGAAGGTATTACGCAAGGTGGCGTTAAACAATAATAACAAACTGTTTGAAGGAGTGAGAAGTTATGATGCAAGATATGTTTTTAAATAGTCTATCCACATTACCATTAACGAATAATGTAAAATCTAGAGCTATTACAGCAGAAAATCCTAAAGGAGAGAAAGGTGCTGGTGGCAAAGCGGCGAGTCATTTAGGGCCGTCTCGAAAAGGATCTCCTTGTTTAAGAGATGTACAACCTGGTGAAACAGTCACTTTATGTGATATAGAAGGGCCTGGTGTCATTCAACATATATGGATGACCGTAACAGATCAAACGGATAAAAACTTCTTTGTGTTACGAGATTTAGTATTACGTATGTATTGGGATGACGAAGAACATCCATCGGTAGTAACACCTTTAGGTGACTTTTTCTGTAATGGGTTTGGAAGAGGCTGTCAAGTGAATTCATTACCGATTGCTGTGAACCCTACGCGTGGTTTTAATAGTTACTTTGCTATGCCATTTCATAAAAAGGCGAAAATTACCATTGAAAATCAACATGAGGGACCAATACCTGCTCTGTTTTATCAAATTGATTATGCTCTACATGATGAATTACCGAAAAATACAGCTTATTTCCATGCGAAATGGAATCGCCAAAAAATTACGAATAAAGCAGAAGACTATGTGATTATTGATGGAATTAAAGGAAAAGGACAATATATTGGTACGTATATAGGTCTAGCAACTTTAGAGAGATATTGGTGGGGAGAAGGAGAAGTGAAGATGTATCTGGATGGAGATACCGATTACCCTACTATTTGTGGTACAGGCTTGGAAGACTATTTTGGCGGAGCATGGAGTTTTGCTTCTCAAGAAAATGGGAGAACGGTGGAAAACACGTATTGTACGCCTTACCTAGGTTATCCGTATTATTCACGGCATGATGAAATGGTTCATAATCCTTACCATAATGATGATGTACCACCTATGCGAGGTTTTTATCGTTGGCATATTTTAGATCCTATTCGATTTGAAGAGGAACTTAAAGTAACTGTGCAACAAATCGGTGTCTATAAAAACGGGCTTTTTGAAAGGCAAGATGATGTATGTTCTGTTGCGTATTGGTATCAAACGGAGCCACATCATCCATTTGAACCTATAGTAGATGCGAAAAAGAGATGGCCTAGGTAGTTTATTTGTTTAAAAGCTGTGCTTTTTTAAGCACAGCTTTTGTATAAGTTTTATTATAAAAGTATTTTTGCTGGAAGAAAAAAGTGCAATTTATAATAACTCGTATGATCGTCATATTACCTGCTACTAGATATAGAAACATTAAAGAATGATGGATTATTTTGAAAAAAGTATTGACTTATAAATCAAAAAATATTACAATTTGGTTAATCGATTACGTAAACGATTACAATATAAGATGTTGGATTGGTGAGGGAAATGGAAGGCAATAACTCAAAGAAAAACATTAGAATTAAGGATGTCGCTGAAAGTGCAAATGTTTCTACAGCAACGGTATCACATGTGATTAATGGAACAAGATATGTTTCTCCAGAAGTTACCGAAAGAGTTGTACAAGTAATGGAGGAACTAGATTATCGTCCTAATTCAGCTGCTAGAAGTTTAAGAAGTACGAAGACCAATACAATAGGTTTTTTAATTCCTGTAAAAAAAGATGATACATCTAAATCATTTTTTATGTCAATTGCTGAAGGGATTGAAGCAAATTTAAACAGAAAAGGATATAACTTGATATTAAGTAACTCTAAAGAAGATATGCAAGAAGAAATAAATAGAATAAAAATGTTTAACACCCAATTAGTAGATGGATTAATATTAGCACCAACAAATGATGATTTTGTCCATATCCAGGAAGTATTAGACAATCACTTCCCAATAGTAATGATAGATAGGTTACCGATTAATTATAAAGGTGATTATGTATTGGTTGATAATTTCCAAGGAACATATGACGGTGTGGCGAAATTAGTGACTTCAGGGTATAAGAAAATCGGTTTTATCAGTTCTGAATTAGGTATTACAACAACTAATGAAAGATTTGAAGGATACAAACAAGCACTGAAAGATAATCATATCCAGTTTAACGACAAGTTTATTGAATTAGGACTTTCTTCTTTTCAATCTGGTTATGAATTAACAGAGAAGCTTATTGGTAACAATATTGACTCATTATTTATTGCAAATAATATTATGACGATGGGGGCAGTTAAATGTATACAAGATAATGGTTTGCAAATGCCAGAAGATATTGCAGTGGTTGGATATGATAATTATGATTGGACTAAAATAACTACACCACCATTATCAGTGGTAAACCAACCAGCCTTTGATATCGGATTTAAGGCTGCTGAATGTATTTTAAATCGTATCAATAATAAAAATCAAACAAAAGCTAATCATATCAAATTGAAAGCTCAACTTAAAGTAAGGAAATCTATTTAAAAGATTTTTTTACTTTAATTATTTAATCGATTACGTAATCGATTAAATATCCGAAATGAAATGAAACGGCCTGAACATGTGCTTTGGGATAAATAAAAGGTAGGAAGTCTAAAAATAAAAATATTTTGTGGGAGGTTTATAATATGAATAAGAAATTATTATTTTTAATAACTCTATTATTTGTTGGATTGTTGTTATCCGCATGTGGAGATGATAATGAAGTTGTAGAGGAAAATAACGAAGATAATACATTGACAGTACTAGTTGAGGGTGGAAGTCCTGCAGAGACAGTTGCCGAAGAAACACGTGATTCTTTTAAAGAAGAGACTGGTTATGAAGTAGTAATCGAATCTGTACCATATACAGGTGTGTATGATCGAATGAGAACAGAATTAACAACAGGTGCAGGCGCTTTTGATGTTGCAACCATTGATACAATTTGGCTCCCAGCATTTTATGAAGGGTTAGAACCTATTCAGGATATCGTAACAGATGAAATGAGCGGAGACCTATTTCCCGGATTAATAGATGGATCAACAATTGAAGGTAACGTTTATGGATTACCAACATGGACAAACTCCAAAATATTATTATATAGAAAAGATCTATTTGAAGACGAAAACAATAAAAGTAAATTTGAAGCTGAATTCGGCTATGAATTAGCGCCACCAGTGAATTGGCAACAATATAAAGATGTCGCAAGCTTCTTTGGCAATAATGAAGATTATCCAGAGCTTTACGGAACAACTGTTTTTGGTGCAAGTTCCGGTGACTCAGTGGCAAGTTGGTTAGACCACGTGACACAAGCTGGAGCAGATAATTTGGTATTGGATGATAAAGGAGAAGTGGTTGTTAATGACCAATATCATGTAACGGCATTAAATATGTTAAATGATTTAGTTTCAACGGATGGAATTGTTCCAGAAAATACTATGGAAACGGCTTCAGCAGAAACGGCAGAATTATTTTATAACGGAAACTTAGCAATGATGTTAGCTTGGGGACATTTCTATGTGCCGGCAAATGACCCCAATACGTCTGATGTAGCTGGAAAAGTTGGAGCTGCACCAATGATTGCAGGTGAAGCGGGAATCGGCGTTGTGCCAGGACCTTGGTATCAAGTTATTCCAGCTTCGTCAACTAAGAAGGAAATGGCAAAAGAATATCTTAAGTTTATGTATGAGAAAAATGAGCTTTATACAGATGCGTTAGGTGTAGCCGCAAGACAATCTGTGTTTGAGGAGTATGGACAACAAGATAAGTATTCGCATTTGACGCCATTAGCTACAACATTAAATGCAGCTCAAACACAAAATAGACCATCAACTGCTCAATGGCAAGAAATAGAAAGTGAAGCGTTAATTCCAGCAGTGCAAAAAGTACTTGGTGGAGAGGCAACAGCTCAAGAGGCTTTAGGTGAAGCAAAAGAAATAATCGAAGGTATTGTAAATTAAACACAAAGCTGAAAAAGGATAGGTTTACTTCCTATCCTTTTCTCAATCAAATCATCTTAGAAGGAGAGTGGTTTTATGACAAAAGAATCAAAAATATCCTTTTTGTTTTTCGCACCAGCAGGTATGTTTATGCTTATATTTCTATTTTTTCCTGTAATGCTTTTGATAAAAGATAGTTTCTTTCAAGTAGATATGATCTCGCAAGATTCAGGAACATTTGTAGGTATAAGTAATTATATAGAATCTATTAAATCTGAACGTTTCTTGGGGGCAACAACTAACACACTGATTTATGTTGTAGTTGCAGTTAGTGCTGAACTATTGTTGGGGTTATTTTTCGCTATGCTATTAAATACTGGTTTTAAAGGACATGGATTAGTAAGAACAATTTTGCTGAGTCCATTAATGATAGCACCATTAGTGTCTGGTTTAATATGGAAATTCATGTTGAACAGTCAATTTGGTATTGTTAATCAATTATTGTATGACTTTAATATCACTTCGAGTAGGCATGCTATTCAGTGGTTATCAGATGATAGGACGGCATTACTATCGACTATCATTGCTGATATTTGGTTGACTACACCATTTATGATGCTAGTATTACTTGCTGGTTTACAAGGAATTCCAAATACTTTGTATGAATCAGCTAAAATTGATGGAGCAAATAAATTCAAAACATTTTTTTATATTACACTACCATCATTACTACCAGTAATGGTTGTAGCGATATTAATTCGAACAGTAGATGCAGCAAGAACATTCGATATTGTTTGGGTTTTAACACAAGGTGGTCCTGCTAACTCATCGGAAGTGTTAAGTACCTATATGTATAAAACATTAACTAGATATGGTGAGGTTGGTGAATCAAGCGCTATGGCAGTGCTGTTTATCATTCTTCTATTGTTACTTAGCTCTTACTTCCTTGTAAGTATGTTTAAAGCAAACAAAAAATAGAGAGGAGATGGAAAATGGAATCTTTAAGTAATACAACTCAAGAAAAAAAATCACTGTTTCAATGGATTAGGAAATATAATAAACAGTTTATAGGTTTTATCACGACCATACTAGCACTGTTGTTTATAAGTCCGTATATATTTATTATTTTTACATCTATTAAACCATCTTCAGAAGCAATAAGTAATTCTCCAACGTTTTTTCCAAAAGAACTTTCAATAGAGAATTACATTTCTATGTTTGATCAGATGCCAATATTAAGTTACTTTTTTAATAGTTTTATTACAGCTTTTATTAGTACAGTATTGTCTGTTTTTTTGGGTGCATTAGCGGCATATGGGCTAGCAAGATTTTCATCGAAATTAGGAAATGTATTTCTTTTAATTACTTTATGTATTCGCATGATACCTATGATAAGTATTGCGATTCCAATGTATATTATTATTAATTCAATGGGGTTAATTGATACTCATGCCGCCTTAATTATAACCTATACAAGCATAAATGTTCCTTTTGCAATTTGGTTAATGATGGGTTTTTTTAATAATATTCCGAAAGAATTTGATGAAGCGGCGAGAATAGATGGATGCAATATTTTTACATCTTTTTTAAAAGTAATATTACCAGTATCTTTACCGGGTTTAGCCACTACCTCAATATTTTGCTTTATGCTGGCATGGAATGACTTTTTATTTGCTTTATTATTAACTAGTACAAATGCTAAAACAGCTACTGTTGGAATTTCTGAATTTTTAACAGCATATAACTTAGATTTGGGTCCCATGACAGCTGCAGCAGTTAGTTTTAGTTTACCAGTAATGATATTTTCCATACTAGTGCAAAGATACATTGTTAGTGGAATGACATTAGGGTCTGTTAAAGGATAGAGAAATTTATTGTTACAACAAAGTAAAGGGGACAACTTCATGACACAAAATCATAGTGAACATGTTAATCAAGCAACTAATTATATTAAGCAACAAGAAAATAAAGTAAGAAATACAAAATATCGATTGAATTATCATATGATGCCACCTGTAGGTTGGATGAACGACCCGAATGGACTTGTTCAATATAAAGGTGAATATCATTTGTTTTATCAACACTACCCTTATGCTCCAAAATGGGGACCGATGCATTGGGGGCATGCAAAAAGTAGAGATTTAGTCAATTGGGAACATCTTCCCGTGGCATTAGCACCTTCTGAATATTATGATAATGGTACAATGGATGACCATGGCTGTTTCTCAGGAAGTGCTATAGAAAAAGATAATGAATTGTATTTACTTTATACAGGGCATTCTATTGAACGTGAATCTATGCAAGTACAATGTATAGCGAAAAGTGGAGATGGAATACATTTTATCAAAGAAAATCAAAATCCTGTAATTGACTATTTCCCGGAGGATGGGTCAAAGGATTTTCGTGATCCTAAGGTTTGGCAATATGATAATCAATATTATATGGTAGTAGGTTCTAAAAAAGACGGGAAAGGAAAAGCTCTCTTGTATCAATCATCCGATTTAATAGAATGGGGATATAGAGGAGTAGTAGCTGAAAGTAACGGTAAACAAGGAGATATGTGGGAATGTCCAGACCTATTTCCATTAGAAAAAGAACATGCTCTTATATTATCACCGATGTATGGGGAGAAAAATGAAAAACCTATTATTATTTTTGGTGAGATGGATTACAAAGTCGCAAAATTCTCCCAAGATAGAAGTATACTCTTGGATTATGGTCATGATTTTTATGCCCCCCAAACATTGAAAGATGAAAAAGGAAGACGAATTATGATTGGGTGGATGGATATGTGGTTCTCAAAACGACCATCTGAGGAAGATGGTTGGGTTGGAGCTATGACCATTCCTAGAGAATTAACCTATAATCATAACGGGATTTTTATACAGCAACCAATTGAAGAATTAAAAGCCTTAAGAAATAATCATCATCACATTCAGGATTTTGAAATACATGGAGTGCACAGGTTTCCCAAGTTAGATGGAATTGCAACTGAGTTATGCATTGACTTTGATATCGTTAATTCAGATTCACCTGTATTTGGTCTTCATTTAAGATGCTCTACAGATAGATCAGAAAAAACAATTATTAAAGTAGATACGATTAATAAAGAAATTATAGTGGACCTAACCTCAGCAGGTAAAGGAAAAAGTGGGGTTTACAAGGCACCATATAATTCTAAAACTGATGGAAAATTGAACTTAAGAATATTCCTTGATACTACATCAATGGAGTTATTTGTGAATCATGGTGAGCAAGTTATAACAAACAGGATATATCCTCACTCTTCTAGTAACGAAGTAGATTTATTTGCTGAAGGGGGAAAAGCAAGAGTATTAAAGGCAGATAAATGGTCTTTAAGATCAGTATGGAAATGATAGTTATTTGCAGGTTGCGAAAGAATTACAGGAGAAATATCCGGATATTGGTGGTGTTTTCTCTGTTGATTTAGTAGCAATCGCCTTCTTAAGGGAAGCGATGAAAAAAGGAATAAATGTTCCAAAATTATTGCAACTTGTTGGGTATGATGGTTCTTTTGTTTCTCACATGACGTATCCTTCATTTCCAAGTGTTGTACAACCTTATGAAGGATTGGCGCAACAAGCCGTTAGCGTATTGTATCAACTAATGAATAAGGGAACATTGGCAAGTTAACCTATTAACTGGATGTTTATATGAATGAAAAAAAGTAACGCTCTAAGAGGAGTTTCATAGTAATGAGTGAAAGAAAAGGAGCAAAGTTGTAATGACGGAGAAATTATTAGGCTCGATTGAGGCAGGAGGGACGAAGTTTGTTGTTGCCGTGGCGGATTTCGATTTCAATGTGAAGGAAATAACACAGTTTCCAACGACAAAACCGGAAGAAACGCTGGCAAAGGTGGTCAATTTCTTTAAACAATTTGAGGTAGCGTCTATTGGCATTGGTTCCTTTGGGCCGGTCGATGTGAACGTAGAATCGAAAACTTATGGACATGTGCTGAATACCCCTAAAGCGGATTGGTCTGGATTTGATTTCTTAGGAACCTTGAAAGTCGCCTTTGATATCCCGATGTATTTCACCACGGATGTAAATTCTTCGGCTTACGGAGAGTATACGAAGGGTTCTGCGCGTAGTGCTAATTCGGTGGTTTATTTCACGCTTGGTACGGGTGTCGGTGGTGGCGCTCTCCAAGATGGGCGGTTTATCAGCGGAATCGCCCACGCTGAAATGGGTCATGCGACGGTTATCGCGCACCCTGAAGATACGTATGCGGGAGGTTGTCCTTTCCACAGCAATCATTGCTTTGAAGGCCTTGCTGCTGGTCCAACACTAGAAGGGCGCACGGGGATAATAGGAGAAAAACTCCCTCGAGATCACAAGGTCTTTGATTTTATCTCCTACTATGCAGGACAAATTGCCTTCAATACCTTCGTGAACATGGCACCAGAGAAAATTGTTTTCGGGGGTTCAGTCCTCCATGAATCGGATATGCCAAAGGTTCGCGAGTATTTCAAACAATTTAACAATGGCTACGTTGCCACGCCAGATTTAAAAGAACTCATCGTTCGACCAAGCATTGAAAACAACGGTTCCGCAACAATCGGTAACTTTGGATTGGCCTTGAAGGCGTTAAAAGATAATAAGAATTGAGTGAGCTCATAAAGTCTTTAGGAAAATACTGATTTTTCTTGTAAAGTAATTATCCTTCTGAGCGAAAATAATCAGAAAAGCTGCAGAAAAAGCACGAATTCGTAAGGCTTTACTTCCAGCTATATCAAGGAAAAAGTAGTTTATGGACAAACATACTAAATTGATAGGAGAATTTATTTATGGCTAGTAAAAATTATTACGACGTAACAGAGTGGCCTGTCGGTAATCCTTATGAGGATATTGGTGAGGTAATCAATAGCATTATAGCAGATATTAAAGGTAGGCAAACGGACACTGATGTGAATAAAGGTGGAAAACCGGGTGCAGTTATCTATATACCACCGGGAGATTATCATCTTGTCAGTCAAGTAGTTATAGACATCAGTTATCTTAAAATTATGGGTTCTGGACACGGGTTTACATCTTCGAGTATTCGTTTCAATACACCTGAAAATGAATGGGCGGATTTGCATGAATTGTGGCCGGGAGGAAGTCGCATACTTGTAGATACCCCCCTAGCAGTAAATGACGAGGAATATAAAGGAGCTGCATTTTTTATTGAACGAAGTGGAAACCCCCGAATAAGTTCGGTAGAATTTGCTGACTTTTGTATTGATGGTTTGCATTTTATTGAAGATGGTTCAGGAGAAACAACTCCGGAAAACTCTTACACTAATGGGAAAACGGGTATTTATGTAGCAAGTGCTTGTGACTCATTTCGAATTACAGGCATGGGTTTTGTGTATTTAGAGCATGGAATTACTATTTATCATGCAGATGCACTGACTATACATGATAATTTCATAGCCGAATGTGGTAACTGTATAGAACTACGAGGTTGGGGACAGGCTTCAAAAATAACCGATAACTTGATAGGAGCCGGTTTTAAAGGATATTCAATTTACGCTCAAAATTTTGGTGGACTATTGATTACAGCGAATAATGTTTTTCCACGAGGTGCGAGCAGTATCTATTTTGATGGTGTGACACGTTCTAGTATCACAAATAATAGACTTCATTCATTTTATCCAGGAATGGTGGTATTCAGGGGAAATTGTTCGGAAAACTTGGTTTCTTCAAATCACTTTTTACGTGACCATGAACCTTGGGCACCTTTTCAGGGAACAGACAATGGTTTAGATGATTTGTATGGTCTCCTCTATATCAGTGGCAATAATAATTCTATAATTGCTAATCACTTTTCTAAATTAATTAATACTGAGAACATCAAGCCGGTAGGTGTTACACCTGTAATCATACGGATTGTTTCGGGTAATGGAAATTATATATCTAATAATCATGTTGTTGCCACGGAGGTTCATGCCAAAATAAGTGATTCTTGTTTCTCTGCGCAAGTAGACGCTTTGTTGACTACCGAAGCATCAGAGCGGATTACCGTAACAACAGTATTGGTGGAAAAAGAATCGCTTCAAAATACGATTCTTGATTCGGGAAGTGATGCGCAGGTTGTTATGGACAAGACTGTAAATGCATTCAGAGCCACTCCAACGGCAAGAGCATAAATAATATACTCAACTATATTCTTGTGGTAGTTTTTTGTTCCAAAGTTTCAATTGCAAGTCGGACACTTGAATTAATTCGATTGGCATTTAATTTTTTTGGTGCTTCTAGCGATGGTAGTGCCTCTTTTTATAGTGTTCCCCATATTTTGATAAATGCCAATAAAGTAAGTAGATAGAAAAAAGGAATACTTTTTTAAAAAGACTTCCAGAAAATGTCTCCTTTTAATTTGGGAGAAAGTATGAATTAAACTCTATGTAGAGCTTAGAAGAAACTCAATGTGACAAAGAACGTCACATTGAATCTCTTCCTATTTGCCCGAGGATGATCAAGGCACCCCGAGTTTTTGTTCTTATTTTCTTCTAGTTATGTCCCATCCTGTGTTTAAAAGAGCTTTTTTAGGACAGCCACTTTATATTACGTCCATTGAGCACCCCATAATTTCATTTCTTTAATGATTTTATGTAAGGCATGCCCTTTTTTGGTTAATGAATATTCAACCGTTACAGGTACGGTTGGGTAGGCCTTTCTGATAACGATTTCATTTTTTTCTAAATGACGCAACGTATCTGTTAATGCTTTTGGACTAATGTTATGAATCGCTTTTTGTAATTCTCCAAATCGTTTCGTTCCTTCAAATAATTCTCGTAACACTAGAAATGACCATTTCCCCCCGATAATATTAAGTGCTTTTTCAATGGAACATTCCATGTTTTGTTCTACTACATTTTCCACTTAAATCCCTCCCCCACACTGGTGATAGTTACTATAAATTTTATATTACATAACCTATTTATTATTATATCAAAAATAATTCAGTACTTTAAATGGATAGCTTTACTATTTATACTTAAAATACAAGGTTATTAATTTACTTAATAATCAATAGAATGAATTAGGAGGATAAGAATGAAAAAAGTTGTTGTAACAGGTGGAAGCGGCCTTCTTGGGCCATGGGTAATTAAAGAGTTTTTAGATCATGGTTATGAAGTAGTAAATGCAGACGTTAAACATCCAAAAGAAGCTTTATGTAAGACCGTAATCACAGATTTAACGAACCTTGGTGAAGTATACGGGGTATTAGCGGATGCTGATGCAGTCGTTCACACTGCCGCTATTCCAGTAGCTTATTCTCATCCGAATGAGGTGACATTTCAAAATAATGTGATGTCGACCTATAACATTCTTGAAGCAGCCGGCAATTTAGGAATTAAAAAGGCTGTAATCTCTTCTAGTGAATCCTCCTATGGTATTTGTTTTGCAATAAATGAGCTAGAACCACAATATGTTCCAATGGATGAAGCACATCCTCAATTACCACAGGACAGCTATGGACTGTCTAAGATTGCAAATGAAAAAACTGCTGAAATGATACATAACAGAACTGGAATGCAAGTAGTTTCCATGCGATTAGGAAACGTCATTTCTCCGGAAATGTACGATAACTTCCCTGGGTTCATCCATGATCCAGAACAACGCAAGCGGATCCTTTGGAGCTATATTGATACAAGAGACGCTGCCAGTGCATTTCGTTTAGCTGTTGAAACAGATGGTTTAGGGGCAGTTCCATTAAACATTGCTGCTGATGAAACGAGCATGGATATTGAAAGTAAAGAATTAATGACAAAGGTATTTCCAAATGTAACAGATATTCGTGAAGACCTTGATGGCTTTGTAAGTCTATTAAACAATAAAAAAGCGAAAGAACTACTAAACTGGCAACCTATTCATTCATGGAGAAGCTATGTTCAAGTAGAATCACTTAACACATAAGAAAAGCACAAGCGCTTTAGTCACCCTAGGGCAATAGGACTATCCTATATGGATGCTTTTTGTCACATAGAGAGGATAGGTGCTGGATCTAGACAGCGAAGCATAAATTTTACTTATCTTAAAATAAAAGGAGGATATAAATGAAAAAAATTGGCTTTATCGGTTTAGGTACAATGGGCCTTCCAATGGCAGGGCATTTATTAAACAACGGCTATGAAATTATTGTGTATAATCGTACGAGAAATAAAGCCGACTCCCTTGAAAAAGAAGGAGCAATCATTACATCCTCACCTAAAGAAGTTGCTGAAAAAAGCGACGTTGTTTTCACTATGCTAACTGCGGATCAGGCTGTTGAAGAAGTTATTTTAGGCGAAACAGGCATTATTAAAGGAGCACATGCCGGCTTAATTGTTGTTGATAGCAGTACAATCTCACCGAATACAAGTAAAAAAGTAGCAGCTACCCTTTTGAATGAGGGCATTGAAATGTTAGATGCACCTGTTACAGGTAGTGAACCTCAAGCCATTGAAGGTATATTAACTTTTATGGTTGGAGGAAAGAAAGAAGTTTATGAAAAATGTGAGCCTCTATTTTATGTGATGGGAAAACAAGCATATTATATGGGGGACAATGGGGCAGGTTCCTATACGAAATTAGCTAATAATACAATGGGTGCTATTAATCTACTATCCTTTTCTGAAGCCATCACGATGGCAGCAAAATCTGGGGTTGACCCAGAGCTATTTATAAAAGTCGTCAGTGGCGGTGGTGCTAGAAGCGGGATGATGGATAATAAAGGTCCGAAAGTATTAAGTAGAGATTTTTCTCCTCATTTTATGACTGATCTTATTTATAAAGATCTAGGATTAGCAGCTGATGTTGCAAAAGAACTGGAACTACCGACCACTGTTTTATCCTTAGTAAAAGAAATGTTTCAAATGGCAAGAGCAAAAGGATTTGGGGAAGAAGATATGAGCGCAATAATAAAATGTTATGAAGAATTAGCAGGAATCGAAGTGAAAAAGAAGTAAACTTCTCTAGGATCAAAATTTTTGAAAATAAACTAAAAATCATGACAGGAGTGTCTCAGAATGAAATATCGTCGTTTAGGTAATAGTGGGTTGAAAGTTAGTGAAATTGGACTTGGTAGCTGGCTAACTTATGGAGAAACGATCGGGAACCAAAATGCCATTGATTGTATTCACCAGGCTTATGAACAGGGTATTAATTTTTTCGACACCGCAAACGCATACAATCGTGGCGAATCTGAAAAAGTCGTTGGTGAAGCCCTTAAATCTTTTTCTAGAGAAAGCTATGTGCTTGCTACAAAAGTATTTTTTCCTATGGGAGATGGTCCGAATGATCGAGGCCTTTCACGAAAGCACATCATTGAACAATGCGATGCGAGCTTAAAACGATTAGGTGTTGATTATCTTGATCTTTATCAATGTCACCGATTTGATGAAGAAACACCAACAGAAGAAACATTACGTGCATTAGATGATTTAGTTCAGCAAGGAAAAATCTTATATTACGGTGTTAGTGAATGGACTGCAGCACAGATTACGGATGCTGTACACATAACAAAAGAAAAAAATCTACGACCACTCGTTTCCAATCAACCAATTTATAACATGCTTGTACGCTATATCGAAAAAGAAGTTTTACCTGTTTCTGAAAAAGCAGGGATTGGACAAGTTGTTTTTTCACCTTTAGCCCAAGGAATTCTTACAGGTAAATATAAACCAGGTCAAGAAATCCCTTCCGACACTCGTGCAGCAAATGAAAACATCAATCGTTGGATTAAAAGTTATTTAAATGATGATGTGTTACAACGAGTTGCCCGTTTAGAAGGAATTGCAAGTGATTTAGGTATTAAATTATCCCAATTGGCCGTTGCCTGGATATTAAGACAACCCGGAGTTAGCTCTGCAATTGTTGGAGCAAGCCGCCCTGAACAGGTAACTGAAAATGTGAAAGCCTCTGAAGTTGAACTTTCTAATGATGTATTAACTGAAATTGAATCGATTTTAAAAGAAATTGATGGATTTATACCTATTTGGTAAAAGGACGAACGAACTGGCATTAGGACATAGGGCCAGGAATGGTGTCCCTGGCCTAAAATTAACTATTATACGAGGAGTGGAGAATCAATGGAATATCGTTATCTAGGGAAAACGGGTTTACGAGTAAGTGAGCTTTGTCTTGGTACAATGACATTAGGTCGTGAAACGAGTGAAAAAGATAGTTTTAGCATTTTAGATCGTTATGTTGAAGAAGGCGGGAATTTTATTGATACAGCAGATGTCTATTCACGTGGGGGTTCTGAAGAAATCGTCGGTAAGTGGTTAAAGAATCAAAATCGTGATGACTATGTTGTCGCAACAAAAGTTCGTTTCCCTATGGGAGAAGGACCGAATGATATTGGTCTGAGTAGAAAACATATTATCTCCGGTGTAAAAGAAAGTCTACGCCGCCTTGGAACTGATTATATCGACCTTTATCAGGTTCACGCATGGGATCCTCGAACACCTTTAGAAGAAACGTTAAGCACATTAAATGATCTTGTTCGTGAAGGTCTTGTACGTTACATTGGGGCAAGTAACTTTAAAGGCTGGCAGCTTCAAAAAGCAATAGACATAAGTAAACAAAAAGGCTGGGAACAGTTTGTTTGCCTACAACCTCAATACAATTTGCTATGTCGCGCTACCGAATACGAATTAATTGATGTTTGTGAAAATGAAGGGTTAGGCGTCATCCCATGGAGCCCACTTCGCGGAGGGTGGTTAAGCGGGAAGTTCACACGTGACATGGTTAAGCCACCAGAAAATTCTCGTATATCAGTTGCTGAAGAAAAAGGGTATAGCGAGACATGGAATAAGTACAATAACGATTTTACTTGGAATTTGTTAGATACGTTATATAGCGTTGCAGAAGAAGCGGGTAGGACTCCGGCTCAGGCAGCAATAAACTGGCTTCTGAACAGCCGTGGTGTTACTGCACCAATTATCGGTGCACGTACAATGGAGCAGCTTGAAGCTAACTTAGGTTCTGCTGGATGGTCTTTAACAAATGATCAACTAGATCGCTTAAATAAAGCGAGTGAATTGTTTGTAAGCTATCCTTATGATATAGATGCAATAAATCAGCGTACAAAAGGAAGAGAGTAAAGAGACCATACATGACCAACTACGTATAAACAAAGCTAAACTTAGGCTGATTTTTAAATGATTATTTTGCGTTAGAATGTTGTTATATCAATGTTCTAATGCTTTTTTTGATTTTGGAGTTTACGATAGATAATGATAGCTTCTATGTACAAATAAGGTAATGAGTCGAGAAAAAGGAGTCACAGGCCGTCCCTCGTTAAGGGAGGAAATTGAAGAAAAAGCAGCTGAGAAAGCTGCTTTAAGATGACCTGTCCTTATAAGTTAGGATTTTCCTTTTCAGCTTCATTTACTTTAGGTTATCGATATCCACCAGCAATGTCTGCTCGTTTAAATTCTTTTGCATAAATAACTTCCTGACTATTGTTAAATAAAACCATGCAAAAGATTTTGGCATCGAGACGATCAGCTTATGGTAGGTGGGGAAAGCGAGCTAACTAAAATAGAGAAAGATCCGATGGAAATATTGAAAGCACTTACGGATAATAAATCAAAGCTCTTCACCAAAGCAAAGGCGGATAATCAGGTAGAATTGTCGCTCTCACGGAGATTAACGACGCTTTTTCGTAATATTCGTTCGATTGAAGAGGAGACAGGACTTTATGATCTCTATCTGGGCTACCCAATGATGGAAGGAGCGATGTCGGACGGTACATATGTCAGAGCTCCCTTGTTTTTATATCCGGTTCGATTGGAAAGAAAAAAGCGAAATGGTATGGAATGGCATGTCGAGCCAATAAGTGATCAGGCTCCACAACTGAATCGTACGTTATTTCTGGCCTTACAAAAGTTAAGCAATATTCACGTACCGGAGTCTTTGTTTGAGGAAGCAGAAACAAAGGCAACATCGCTCGATAACGAAGCGTGGAGCAGATGGTTGGCTATCATGACTTAACGATAACAGCGAATCCGTCTATCTGAAAGTGGTGATATGCTCCCCTCAAAGTAGACAGATAAAAAAATAA
The DNA here is from genome assembly GCF_052246695.1 of Gracilibacillus sp. D59. Lineage (NCBI taxonomy): Bacteria > Bacillati > Bacillota > Bacilli > Caryophanales > Bacillaceae > Gracilibacillus > Gracilibacillus sp. D59. The sequence goes on from NZ_JBQQCK010000003.1 coordinate 29,894, forward strand.
AATCTGCTACTTTGAAGGAAGTGGCAAATAGGCTATGCTTTTGATTCTAAACGATCAGTAGGGAGGGTAATTGAATTAGATGAAATAAGAAATATTATTGTTCACACCGAAAGGTCACCTTTTAACAAAACACCGATCATTTACCCAACTCACAAGTGATGGGAATATAACATTAACGAATACATCTTTCACTCAATGGACTCATGGGAAATCCACAAAGGAACAGATTGATGAGACAAGATTCAAACAGTGGGCGAAACAACATTTTGGCTTATGAGAAGGTGGTTTTTACTTCCTGCTTGTCTTCAAACTTAAAATATAAATCTTTACTATTCCTTCTAAAACTAATGCTCCAAGAACTGCTAGGGTTATTAGTTTCTTTCTCATGAATACATACCTCCCATTTTTGAGTTATATAAAATCTGCATTAAATGTTGGATTCCAAGTTACAACCTCAATGATACCTTTTGAAATAACAGATGGTAGATAGAGACGTACCAGACCGTACCATGGCCAGCAATTTCTTCGACGTTCACTTTTATATTCGGGTGACTGTCTCTAAATTCTTGAAGTCTTTAATCCCAACAGAGTAAAAATGGATGAGCACCTACAAATTCAGTAAAGACTTGAATGGGAACCCATTCTTATTCATTATTTTTCATCATTTTGTCTACTATATTTCTGAACCGTTCGTATTTCTATCTGTACCATCACTACATGTAGCAAGAATAAGCAACAATAATATAAAAAAACAAATAGTGATCTTAAAAATGTTGTTTCCCAATCAGTAGTGCTACAATCAGGGTGCTGCCTACGATATCTATATAATTAACTTCTTCATTTAAAACCTCCTACTAAAGTGTAACTCACAGTCCTGTAAGTGTTTACATGTATAGTAAGTATCATTGAGAAGAAATAAAATTTACTTAAGTAATAAAAATATTTGTACAAAGTGTGTGAATTGGCAAATAAGTATAAAAATTTTTACTTTTGTTAAAAAATTTGTCCTGTTAGAAGAGGGGTTCATAGACGGTAGGGTAGCTAGAGACTGAGCGGACAAATTAGGGAAAAGGTTTAAAACGATGATAAGCTTCAAAAAAATATAAATGGCAATTGCTATGAGTGTTACACCATTAAATAGTGCGGCTAAAATTTCAAATCGCTTATAACCATAAGTTTTACTGTAACTCGCAACGCGCTCACTTACTGCAAATGCCAATACGCCAACACCAAGCGATACAGCATCACTTAACATGTGGCCTGTGTCCGATATGAGTGCCAAGCTCCAAGCTCTTTCGTTGTTATCTTTAACCTTTGGTGCCTGTCACTTACCCGAATTTTGTCAATCTCGACATATTTCGGGTAGAGACAGGCATTTTGTACAATGATTGAAATAGTTTTTGCTATGGTAGTAATAATGGTTACCATTTTTTATTTTGTTTTAACCATTTAAGTATAAGGTGTGTATGATTAATTTGGTTGGGAGTCTTTGAACACTTATGCAAGAGGATATGGAGTGACTGTCATAACCATTAAAATAGTGAATCTTATTAATGGATGTTGGTTATGCTTTTAGCAGGTTCACAGTAAACGATGCTATATAAAAGTAAAACTAAAGATGATCCAGTCGTTTGACTGAATCACTTTTAGTTATTCATTATTCGAATAAGGCCATAATGATAAAATCTTTCTGATTGAGATGTGGAGTAGTGTAGCCGCTTGGATCTTTACGATTCTAAATATATGCATTGTTGTATGTGATTGAACGGGATAGTGTAATCATTCGTTTAGAATATCAGAGTAGTATTCAGGTGGATATTGATAATGTGGAGAGTATTTTAAACGCTAAGCAAAATGACTTATTTGAAAAGACAACTAAGAATACATACTATTCATTATTAAAAATTGATTCTCCCCAATACGAATAGTATTGAAAGAGCCAGTCTATACAAAAGGTTCTTATGGGAAAACAAGCCTAATCCATTCAGTGGTTTTTAGAGCGGATCAACTGCAGCAATTCTTAGAAGAAATTAAAGGAAGACAAAAGTGCTATGCAAAGAGTGAGGATTAATGCATACCATCGTTTTATTTCGTCACAACATTTATACTTCTATGAAATAATGTACTAAATTCTGCAAAGATATCACAAGGTGCTGTTCCATTATCTTTCCATTAGAAGTGAAAATATTTGACCTTGTTATTTTTGATCAAGCATCCTAATGTACCGTCAAAAATGGGAGGCGTCGATTTACAGAGACAATAAAGTGCCGTAGCGGGGGATGAACAACAGCTTCCACCTTCTTCTTTTTTTAAAGTTTCAGTTGATACAGACGAAGATGAGGGAAAAAGAAAAATTTGAGGAATCACAGAGCCTGCTTAATTTAACAAACGGATATTGCCAAGCAACTTATTAATGGCATTACCGCTCGAAGTCAGATTGCATTATTGATAATTTCATGCGCTGACTGCATCCCGTCCATTTTGATCCATAGGAATACCTTTTCTGTTCATGACCGAAATTATTAGACCGTATTCATAATATGTGGATTTCGTAATGATACCGTTCTCAATAGTTTTAATTATTTCGTAATAGAAAGCAATCAATAAATCGTTGGGCAATTTCTCATAAAAATTCACTGCACTACACCTTCTTCTTTATGTTATCTTAATGATAATATAACATAAATGTGTAAGCGTTTGCAAGTTAATTGTCTTTTTAAAATCCATTATGAAAAAAAGAAAGAGTCTTAAAAGGATAAAAAAGTATCAGCATGCCGAAGCTCAAATGGAAAAGATATTTTCTAAAATGGTCAAAAGAAGATTTCAAACACCAACCTTAGTATCACGCACTCCTACCTATTGTTTAACAATTGAACAGACAGGTTATATGTAAAGTAAGATAGTAAAAAAATTCGATTAATAGTGCTAGGAGGGATTTATTATTCTATTTAAAGCAAGTTCAATAGAGTCATGTAATGTAGAGGCCTCAGACGGTGAATTGGGGAAAGTAAAAGACTTATATTTTGATAGTGAAAAATGGACGGTACGTTATTTGGTTATCGATACACTGAAATGGTTACCCGGAATGAAGGTGCTACTGTCTCCGGTTGCTTTTGATCATGTTGAGCCATCAAATGGTCAAATCTCTGTATTGGCATCAAAGCAGCAAATAAAAGACAGTCCATCAATTGATGAACATCAGCCTGTTTCAAGAAAGAATGAAATAAATCTTCATGCATACTATGGCTGGCAGCCCTATTGGATCGGAAATGGATTATGGGGTCCTGGAGATATTCCAATTGCCTATCAGCCAAGTGAGCTCATGAATGAAAATGAATCCGTTGAAGACGATAATCCTTCTTTAAGAAGTGTAAATGAACTTAAAGGGCATGTTTCTGGTTATACAGTTAAAGCCGCCGATGAGGATATTGGTAATGTCATTGATTTTGTTATCGATGACCATTCATGGGCGATTCATTATTTAATTGTCGATACTGGTGATTGGTTACCTGGGAAAAAAATAGTGATAGTACCAGAATTAATTGATTCAATCGAATGGACCAAGAAGGAATTAACTATTAATCTCAAGTCTGAAGATGTAGAAAAAGAATCAGTTGAAGACGAGTCTATATTAAATGTAGATGAGGTTACAATGGAAAACCTTAGAAAGAGAAACATTTTAAAATAGGATCGAAATAGAACCTCAATAATTAGAAATGGTAGCAGGTTCTCACATGAATAAACCCCTTCTTAATTATAGGAGGGGTTTATTTTACTTATATCTTTCCAATCTAAAAATTAATTATGGATTATTAGGTGGTAAATATACTGGCAAAGTGATACATAATGGATCTCTCTCTTTAATAGATAAAATCGTTCTCTATACGTAAACAACTGTTCTTTTAAGGGTTCAGCCCCCTTTTTCTGTGACTTTAATCACCTTGACACTTAATTTAACCATTAGCGTTTATTCAAACATAAAGAAAAAGCCGTCCTCAAGTAACGGTTTTTCTTTGTAATAACAGTGATGGTGCCAAACCTTCTAAAAGGACAACTCTCTTAGAGCAGGATGAGTGCCCCGTTTTACCAAAGTTCAGTTTTCACATATTGGGATGGGGTGAGGGAGGTCCATTTTTTAAATACTCTACTAAAATAATTCAGGTCATTAAAGCCTAACATAAAGGCGATATCGGTAATAGATATAGAGCCTCTTCGTAAATAAAGTTTTGCTTCTTCTACGCGCTTATGCTGAATAAAATTGGTGACGGTCATTTGGGTTTCTACTTTAAATTTTCGAGATAGATGGGAAGGGTTAACATGTATCTGTTCGGCAATATGTTTTAAGGTTAAGTCTTCCTCTAAGTGTAATTGAATGTAGTCAACGGCCTTTTTGACAATTAGACTGAATTGTCCAGTTGAAAAGGTATTAACCAAGTCACAGTATTCATTTGCCATTAATATAGTAAGCTTTTCTAATTTAGGGAGCGTTGTGGTACGTTCGATTAAAATGGCGAACCGTTCTGATATATTGTGAAGATAAACAGGGTGTACTCCACTTCGTTCTGCTGCCAGTCGGAATAACGTATTAGAAGTAAAGGAAATATTTTTTGCAGAACGAATCGGACTACCGGGAATACGGTCTGAAAAGGTTAAGATAAAGGAATTGGAATGGGTCAAATAATTTACTGCTACCTTATCCCCTTTTGAAATTGCGTTCATCAGCTTGTTCTGGTGTTGATAACGATGTTCAATGATTCTTGTATTTTCTTCAATACCCGTTTTTGAAAATAAACGATTAACGGTTGGTTTTGGTATGGTTGATACGGTCTGTTTTGCCTCGATTAACCCATGTTCACATAGATTGATAATCATCGCGCCGATACTTTCGCACTCTGTAGTACTGAAAACGGGCAAGGATTGGTAAAACTGTTCTAAGTGTTTTCGTTCACTGATTGGCAGTTTATTGTCAGCAATCGCATCTTTGATCAAGTCCAAAATGGAAAAACCAGAGACAAACGGACCGATCAGAAGGCAGCCTTGAAAAGAGTGGTTTTCCCACACACCAACTGCAATATACTCAAGACCAAAGTTATTGACATGGTGATAAGAATGATAAGAAGGTTGCTGCTGCAAGATCTCCATCACCGGTACAAACTCTGACTCAGGAGTGTCTAACACGACAGGGAATAAGTGGTTCACAAATTGAACATGTGTCTTTCTATCTAAATCAAAAAAACGGATATCAAGTTTTATGACCGAGTGGATCATCTGACAAATCTTTTCTACATCTCCAAGTTTCATATGCTTTCCCCTTTCTATCTTTCTTTCAAATGTACGAGAAAATGTGCAATAAAGCAATAATAATGCTAATGAAGCAATAATAATGCGAGAACAGGAGAGCGTTTTCTTTTATACTTCTCGTAAGCACATAGAGAAATGGAGGAAAAATAAATGTTATATCCAATAGATACAGCTAGTCGTGTTGTTTTAGATTTAAGCGGATTATGGAAATTTACCATTGATGAAGAAGTGAATGAAATAGATGTGGACCAGCCGTTACCAACAAGTGAATCGGTGGCAGTTCCTGCTGCGTTTAATGATCAAGCTGTTTCACAAAAAATTCGCGAACACACAGGATTTGTGTGGTATGAGCGTAATTTTACAATCGCAAGAGCATTATGTGATGAAAGGTTAGTATTACGCTTTGGGTCTGCTACACACCAAGCATGGGTGTATATCAACGGAAAACTTGCTACCGAGCATAAAGGTGGATTTACCCCATTTGAAGTGGAAATCAATGACTTCTTAGTACCAGGTGTAAACCGTTTGACCGTTCGTTTAAGTAATATATTAGATCATACAACTTTGCCAGTTGGTAACTATAGTGAAACAAAAGATAAGAATGGAAAAATCGTCCGTAATGTAGATGAAAACTTTGACTTCTTTAATTATGCTGGCCTCCAACGACCAGTTAAAATCTATTCAACACCGCACAACTATATTGATGATGTTGTCATTGTACCAGATGTTGATTTGCAGAAAGGTCAAGCAAATGTAAACGTCTCTATAAAAACAGGAGGTTTGTTTGATGAAGTCCGTGTAACGATTAAAGATGAAGATGGAAATGAAGTAGCTCAAGCTACAGGAACCCAAACAAGCGTAATGATTAATGACATAAAATTATGGCAACCTTTGAATGCGTACCTTTATACAGCAAAAATTGAAGGTATTAAAAACAACAAGGTAGAGGATGTTTATGAGGAAGCATTTGGTGTGCGTAAAATAGAAGTGAAAAATGGCAAATTTCTAATCAACGGTCAATCGTTTTACTTCAAAGGTTTCGGTAAGCATGAAGATACATTTATTCGCGGGCGTGGCCTGGACGAAGCGTATAATGTCCATGATCTTAACTTGATGAAAGATATGGGAGCAAACTCTTTTCGGACCTCTCATTATCCATATTCTGAAGAAATGATGCGTTTATGTGATCGTGAAGGAATAGTTGTAATTGATGAAACACCTGCCGTTGGAATTATGGCAGCCTTCAACTTTGATGTATCTATCCTAGAAAAAGGTGGAGATTTTAACGATGATACATGGGAGCTAATGAACACGTCTGAAGCACATGAACAAGTAATACGGGAATTGATTGACCGTGATAAAAACCATCCATCTGTAGTAATGTGGTCGATTGCCAATGAAGCAGCGACATATTCAACAGGTTCTCGTGAATACTTTGAACCTTTGTTTAACTTAGCCCGAGAATTAGACCCGCAAAATCGTCCATTAACAAATGTGACGATTATGATGGCAACACCTAAGACGGATAAATGTGATGATTTATATGATGTAATTGCATTGAACCGTTACTACGGCTGGTATGTAAAAAATGGTGATTTAGAGACTGCCGAAGAACAGACACGGCAAGAGCTCTTAGAGTGGCAGAAAAAATATCCTGAAAAGCCAATCATGTACACCGAATACGGTGCTGACACGGTAGCTGGATTCCACAGTGCCTATGGTGAACCATTTAGTGAAGAGTTCCAAGAAGAATATTATCGCATGAATCACAAAGTGTTTGATGAAATCCCGAATTTTGTTGGAGAACAATTATGGAACTTCGCTGATTTTCAAACAAAATTTGGTATTATGCGTGTCCAAGGGAATAAAAAAGGCGTATTCACCAGAGCGAGAGAACCAAAAATGGTGGCGCGTTATTTAAGTGAACGCTGGAATGGTATCCCGCATTTAGGATACAAGAAATAAAAATAGTAAGCACGGTGACAGCGTTATCGTGCTTGCTTTTTGCCCAAGTAAGTTATTTTGGTACCTCTCATCTAAAAGCTCAAACCAGCTTGTTTCTATCAATCAAATTTTATATATTTAAATTTGTTAGTAAAACAAACTAAGTAAGTTTTATCATTATGAAATTGTAAACGCTTTTCTTAAAAAGCGTTTGGAACAATTTATTTTAATTAATTCAGTTTATGATATTTTGAAACCAATCAGGAAATTTGGAGGGATTCGCTATGAATCAGCCAGCTGCAAAAGGCCAAGGATCAAAGGTTACATCAAGCTCTATTCCACCTTTTGGCATCAAAGATAAAATAGGTTATCTCTTGGGTGATTTTGGTAATGATTTTTCATTCATACTTGTAACGGCTTTCTTAATGGTGTATTATACAGATGTTTTTGGTATTAGTGCTGCTGCAGTAGGTACACTCTTTTTAGTTGCTCGTTTATGGGATGCGGTGACAGATGTATTATGGGGACGATTTATCGATTCGAGAAAGACAACTCAAAAAGGGAAATTCATACCATGGATTTTTCGAATGTCCTTTCCACTAATTATTTCATGTGTTTTAATGTTTACTTATATTCCGGGTATGGGGGAAGGTTTCTACTTAGCTTATGCTTATGTAACGTATATTTTGTACGGAATGTTATATACCTCCGTTAATATTCCCTATGGTTCAATGGCAGCAGTTATCTCAGGAGATTCCGTTCACCGAACACAACTGTCTGGTTGGAGAACGATGGGCGCAATGATGGCTAACTTATTTATTAACGCTCTTGCACCATTAATTGTGTTTGTTGATAATGAGCTTTCTGCAAACAGGATGTTCATGACAGCTGCTGTGTTTAGTGTTTTAGCCCTTGCTTGCTATATGGGATGTGTGAAGTTATCAAGAGAGAGAATTGTAAATCCTGATAGACAACCAGGTGCGGGAGTTAGCATCGGTCAAACGTTTAAGGCACTCGGAAAAAATAAACCGTTAATAACTATTCTAATCGCGTCGTTATTATTTTTGATGTGTATGTTATTAGTAGGTACGATTAATGTTTATTTATTTAAAGACTACTTTGGCAGCGCATCTACTATGAGTATATTTGGTATTATTCAAGCAGCTGCTGTATTCCTTATGATGCCAGTGTTAAAACCTTTAGTTGGGAAATTTGGGAAGAAGGAAATAGCCGCAAGTGGAATGCTGTTTTCGGGTACCATGTATATTGTACTTTATCTAATATCAAATATTTCTTTAACAATGTTTTTAATTTTAAATGGAATTGGTCTACTAGGTTTCGGTTTGTTTAATTTGGTTATCTGGGCATTTGTTACAGATGCAATTGATTATCAAGAATACTTAACTGGAGAACGTGAAGATGGAACGGTTTATGCAGTGTATTCCTTTGCTCGTAAAGTAGGTCAAGCATTTGCTGGTGGTCTTGGTGGATACGCGCTTGCAATTATCGGATATAAAGAAGGTGCACCATCACAAACCGAAGCAGTACAAGATGGTATCTATACGGTAGCAACTCTTGTACCAGGGATTATGTATATTTTAGTATTTTTACTCGTATTTTTTGTATATCCGTTAAATAAACAACGCACAAATCAACTTGCGGTAGACTTAGCAGAAAAGCGAGAAGAGAAATAGCTTACAAGTGTCTGTCCTCATCAGTAAAAAACCGAATTCGGCAAGTATAGGGACAGGCATTATTTGTTCCCTCACCTTGGCAAAACGATTTTGAGCAACTTAATCGCACGTGAACCGGTGTATTTTTCGCAAAAATGTGGTATACTAAATAATAAGAAAACGTATATTAAAAAAAGACCGCAGTTGGTGCTGCGGTCCCTAGATACCCATTCTTTGAATAGGGGATTGGCGTTATCTAGTTCATGACCAGAAAATAGCCCTTACCCATTTTGCTGAACAGGGGGGCTATTTTTTTGCGTTCAAAATAGCAACAACGACTGCAATCAGCGCGATAATCATCATTGAAAACGAAATCATGATCGTCAAAGCCTGGAACGTCGTCATGGCATCACCCCCTTTCGGGGATAACACCAACCACCCTATCCTTTAGTTAAAGTTGTCGAATGAGTACCTAGCATCTATTATACCAAATAGTTGTGTTTGTTTCTTTAGTTTTTTAATATTAATTACTGTGATAGCAAGGGTTTAGCGCATTCACTACATAAAAATCATGTGCTTAACTATTAACTTCCAACGTCCTAATCACCCACTCCTTTATTCCCCCTACCAACTATAGTATAATAGCACCATCTTACATGTTAAAAATTGGGTGGTAAATAATGAAGAGTAAATTACAGGTATTAAGTGACCGGTTAAATGATATAAGCAGAAGCAACCGTTCGATCCGTTTGCTGAAATTGTACAATAAATGGACGTTTGATTTAAGTGATCTAACCAAAGTAGAAAAAAGTCCGATCGATATATTGAAAGCCCTCACGAATAATAAATCACAACTGATTGCCAAAGAGAAAGCGAATAATCAGGTAGAATTGTCATTCTCACGCAAACTAACAACTCTTTTTCGTAATATTCGTTCTATCGAAGAGGAAACAGGTCTTTACGATCTTTATCTAGGCTATCCGATGATGGAAGGCGCCATATCAGATGGTACATATGTCAGAGCTCCATTGTTTTTATATCCCGTTCGATTGGAAAGAAAGAAGCGAAGTGGTGTGGAATGGCATGTGGAGCCAATAAGTGATCAAGCCCCACAACTGAATCGAACACTATTCCTGGCGTTACAAAAGTTAAGTAATATTCACGTACCAGAGTCTTTGTTTGAGGAAGCAGAAACCGAAGCGACATCAATCAATATCGAAAAGTGGAGCAGATGGTTAGCTGATCATGACTTTACAATAACAGCAAATACGTCTGACCAATTAGCTACAGTCGAAGAGTATACGAAAGATACGATTCCAACATTTAATAAAGGATCATTCCGTCTAAATCAACAAGCAGTAGTTGGGCATTTTCCACAAGGGAATTCAGCTATTTTAAGCGATTATGAAAAGTTTGTCGAAATGCTCGCACAAGGACAAGAAGATTTAGGGGTGGTCTCCGAATTTCTAGATATCAAAGTCCAGGAAACAGGTGAAGAAGTAGATAATCTACCCTCTAATAAAGATCAATCCTTTCAAGAAAAACTAGCACAAGAGAAAAATAAGTATTATGTACTTGATACGGATGCCTCTCAAGAAAAAATACTGGATGCACTTGATCACGAAAAAGGTATGGTTGTCCATGGCCCACCAGGTACAGGGAAATCACAAGTGATCGTTAATATGATCTCCAATGCAATAGCAAAAGGGCAGCGGGTGATGCTTGTTACCCAAAAGCGGGCAGCATTAGATGTCGTCTATCAACGGTTAGATGCACTTAATCTGTCATCCAATGTAGCATTACTCCATGATGAGAAGAACGATCGTAAAACCTTTTATCAAAAATTAAATGTACAACTAAATCGTGATCATTCATACCAAGATCTCCAGCAAGCATTTGATCAATTATCTCAGAAAATTATTAGTACGGAAGATAAACTAGATAAAATAGCGAAAGCATTATTTGAAGTGCAGCCTCATGGCTTTAGAGCTTACGATTTATATGGGTTGAGTAAAACTGCGAAAGAACAAGATAAAATGATCCCGTTAGAAGGTATTTTGGAAGAGCTTAACAAACAAAATCTAGCAGACATTTTAAGAAAAGTGAGTACCTATGGCAGTTATTATGCGACATTTGGAAAAGATAACCCTGTCCAGGACCGGACATCTTTTACTGATATGCAATTAAAGGATCGCATTCAACTCATCGAAATATTGGATGGCGCCCTTAATGAGGCGGAACAGAGTATCAACCATTTAGAGCATTTTGATGATAAAGATATTACACCGGCATATAGTCGCCAAATCGATAAAAAGCTTGAAAAAATCTATGATGACTTACATGCAGAGGACAAAAAGACACTGCAGAAACTACGATTATGGTTATGGACAAGTTTTACCGGTAAAACGATTATTGAAGAATTGCTGGACGGTGAAAAGTTCAGTGGCTTGTCCTCAAAAGAATGGCCCAAATTAAAAGAAAGTTTAACGATTCTTTATGACTTATCCCAAGCAACAGAAGGGTTATTCAAACAATTAGAGAAATTAGATCCGTATTTTTCAGCGGATTCTATTAAAAGTCTAAAAACACGGATATCAAAAGGTGATATTCCGTTAGAAGTGTTAAAAAAGAAACAAACATATATAAAAGAATTCTTTGATGAATTACGTGAAATGGATCGTTTATATGACCATAGTGCTAAGGAAGTGCAACAGTTAATTGATCGATTAATAGAACGCAATTTAACGGACAGTGGAAACCTGGCAGAAGAATGGGCAGAAGTAGCTAAACAATCAGCATACATTCACTGGATCGATCAAATAGAAAGAAAGTATCCGGAGATTGCCATGATCGGGACAGGTAACTTTCAGCATTTAACAGAGGAATTAAAAGAGTTATTACAGAAAAAACAGAGTCTGACGATTGATTTACTGCAAAATCAAATGCATCAAATGATTGCAGAAGTAAAAGCAGAAAATCCGAAAGCTGTAAAAGACATGATTTATCAAACAGGGAAAAAGCGTCAACTCTGGCCGGTTCGTCGTTTAGTAAACGAATTTGCCTTAAAAGGATTACTAGATGTCATTCCCGTCTGGTTAGTATCACCAGAGATCGCTTCCGCCATTTTTCCATTAGAAGAAAAAATATTTGACCTAGTTATTTTTGATGAAGCATCACAGTGTACAGTGGAAAATGGCATGCCATCCATTTATAGAGGTAATAAAGTGGTAGTAGCGGGAGATGAACAACAGCTTCCACCTTCCTCCCTTTTTAAAGGGTCAGTCGATTCAGATGAAGATGAGGAGCAAGAAGAATTTGAAGAATCACAGAGCTTGCTGAATTTAGCCAAACGTATCTTGCCGAGTAGTTTATTAGAATGGCATTACCGTTCGAAATCAGAAGAATTGATAAATTTTTCTAATCACGCATTTTATCATGGCCATATGCAGATTGCTCCAAACGTCAATCACTTGCAAGACCCAGCAGCGATTCAATGGCATGAATCCAATGGAAGATGGATCAATCAGCAAAATACCGTGGAAGCAGAAGATGTTGTAAAGCTGTTGAAACAGAAATTAATTGAAGATGCATCGAAAACGATTGGAATCATTACCTTTAATGCCAAACAACAAGCGGCCATTGAAGATGCCATCGATCGCTTTAGTGAAGAAGATGCAGAATTTGCTGTTATCTATGACCAGGTCATGAGTCGTGACTTAGATGAAAGAATCTTTGTAAAGAATATTGAAAATGTCCAAGGTGATGAACGAGATATCATTATTTTCTCGATCGCCTATGCCAAAAATAAAGAAGGAAAAGTCTATAACCGCTTTGGTACACTTGGACAAGAAGGTGGCGAAAACCGTTTAAATGTTGCGGTAACACGCGCCAAACAAGAAATTCATTTAGTATCCAGTATTGAGCCACATGAACTGAATGTCACCAACGCCAAAAATATTGGGCCGAAACTGTTAAAAGCATATATGGAATACGCACAAGCTGTTTCCGGTTTGAAAAAGAACTCCATTGAAGCCACGTTGACGAATCTAAGTGGGGAAGTCAATACGGTAAAACAAGAGGGAAGCCTGCAATTTGATTCGCCATTTGAAGAAGAAGTATATGAAAAACTAACGGAAATCGGCTACACCGTTGATACACAAGTAGGGATGTCCGGTTATCGGATTGATTTAGCGGTAGTCGATCCAAATGATCCGAGCAAGTATGTGTTAGGAATTGAATGTGATGGGGCGATGTATCATAGTTCGCCGGTAGCAAGAGAACGGGATATTTACAGACAACGGTTTTTAAAGTCGAAAGGGTGGAAGATTGAGAGGGTTTGGAGTCGGAATTGGTGGAAGGATCCGTTTGGGGAGGTTGAGAGGGTTGATCAAATTATTAAAAGGTTGAGTTAATTGAATCACGTATTGCTTTTCATTTATGAAATATACATACTATTGAATTTAATGAGGACTATGTATGCTTTTAGTAACTAATAGGTTGAAAGAAGTAAAGCAAGCAAGATGTGGTTTTATTAGATCTAAAGATTTTACTGTTGTTGAAAGAGGTAATAGTGCCATTCACTTTAGGGTCCTCCTATTTTATGTGCTTACGGTTCAAGCAGGAATAGTCTTACCATTTAGAAATTGATATAAACTAAATGGAAAAGTGAGAAATACACAATATGTTTTTTGAATAAGTTAGCCCAATTAATAATTATATTTGTTCCAAAAAAGTCAATATATTAATGAAAAAACGGCTAACATATTGACAAAATAAACCAATAGGTACAATATAGTAATAAAGTAGGGTTTATTTTGTCTTAGGAAGACTTCATTGGCATAATTATATAATTTTTGATGATTAAGATTTAATTTATAATACTATATTACTGTATAATTTGATATGTTTTCTTAAAGGGTATTTCTTCCGTGAGTCCCGGGTTGTGTAAGAACAGGAATATAAAACTATCCAATATTTTTCTTGAAAGGGGATTTTTGCTTGATACTAAAAAGTTTGTGCAGTAAATTAATAATGATTAATTTATTGGTGTAATAGCAAATACGAACGAAATTAGATACAATAGTTCGTTTTGTTTTTCTAAATATATGCTACGAGAGGGAGATTTCTATATGTTTTAATCTTCTTCTACAACTTTGAGAACGATTACAATAAGTAGGCAAAACTGAGTTTTTTGGTATTCATATTTAGCTTATACAAAAATATCACCGATAAATTTCGATGTTAGATTATTATTCTACTAGGGCGAAATATAGTTATTTTAGAAAATTTGTATATTTATACAAAAATGCAGAGTTGAAACATGAAGATTATGTTCAATGGAATTAAGGGTGAGTTAAACAGTGAGAAATGATAAACCTATACAAGAACAAACTGCTGCTGATAAGAAAGCAATAGGGTTTGATTATCAATATTATTACTTTCTATATGAGTTGTTACAAATGAAAGAGGGACAATCTGTTGGTTATGAAGTGAAAGATGATGTTCATATCGATACCATAGAAGGTAAACAAACATTAATTCAGCTAAAGCATTCTATTGATACTCAATCAAAGGTTACAGAAAAGGATAGCGCTTTGTGGAAGACCATTAGTAATTGGATCGAAATAATATCAGATAATGCCTCTAACAGAGGTAATTATGACGTTCAATTAGAATTTTTAACAAACACAAAATTTTTATTAGTAACAAATAAGTCTAATTCAACAGATAATGAATTTTTTAATAAAGTAAAATTGTTAAAACAAGAAAGTATTTCAATAGACTCTTTTAAAGATTATCTATTTAAATTAAGTACTCCTAGAAAGGGGAAGGAAAAATCTAAAGTAGATAAATATATTAACGCATTGTATTCAAAAAATGATGAGTGGGTAAAGAAATTTATAAAAAATATCGACTTCTTGTTTAGTAGAGATAAGCTATTCGATTTAATTTATATACGATTAAAGGAAAAAAATATTCCTGAAAGAAGAATAGAACATGTATTTCAAGCTATTGATAGCAGTTTAAGAAAGATGATCTACCAAAAAGTGAAATCGGGAAAAAAATTCACACTAAGCTTCGAGGAATACTATAAAAAATTCACAAATTATTTTGAATTAGGTAGAAATAAGAAACTTCCAATCACGTTAAAGCATCCTAGAAAACCAATTCCTGAATCATCGGAAAATTCCCTTTCAATTAGACAATTAGTTGATGCTGAAATTCTGAGTACAGAAGATGATGATTACGAAGATGAGATTATATCTGTCTTCACTTCAAAATTTATACTATTAAACAATATTGAACAATGGCTGCAAGATTCAGAAGTTACGAGTGAGGAAATGGCAAAATTTAATGATGATGCAAAAAGACAATGGGAAATTGTGCATAAAAAACATCATTTAAAATTAAAAAGGAAATTAAGAAAATCTTCTTGGGAAGATTTAGATATTGAAGAGATTCTAGATGCTGCTGCTCAATGCTATTATGAGGTACAGCAGATTAATCTCAATATAGAAGAAACTGAATTAGGTATCGAATTAAGTAATGGAAGATTTTACACCCTATCTGATGAACCAAGTATTGGTTGGATATTAGATTGGAAAGAAAGGTATTCTAAAGATGACTAAAGAATATTTGGATAATCATTTCACATATGATTCAACGAATCTATATAATAACGAAATACTAGGTGCTATTTCAATATTTTATATATTAAAGCATATTGGTAAGATGAGTAGTTCTACATCAATGTTGGTTCTACCCCTGTCTTTTCATAATAGTATTGTTAGTTATTTGAACGATTCAAGAACCGTAGTTAAAAGCCTAGATCAATTTATTATAAAAAGACCTGACCTTTTTTCTAATTTTAATGAAAGGTTTTATTCACTTTTGGAGATATCTGCGAATTCTGTCTTGGTTTTATCTTCTATGAATATTATTTCAATAAGTAATAATGGAGAACTGATTTTAGAACTTGACGATGAAGAATTGCTATTGAATAGTATTGAAAAAAAAGATATTGGGAAAAGAGCTTATAATATTATAAAAGCCTCAAAGGGGATTGCAGAATTATTGGCTGATAGAAAGGAAAATTTGTTTTTACAATTAAGGGTGGAATTATGAAATTTAATATAAACAAAATATTACTCTGGTTGAAAAATGGAAAGAGAAGAGAAATTGATTTTCAAAAAAATAAGGTGAACGTTATTCCTGGCGATAGCGGTACTGGGAAATCAGAAATAATAAGTATTATAGATTATTGTTTCTTTGGGAGTAAAGCTAATATTAGTGAAGAAATAATAAATGAAAATGTAAGTTGGTATGGAATAAATTTTAATATTAATGACAATCTCTATACCCTTGGGAGGAAACAATTGAGTAAGAGGAAGGTATCTAAAGATTATTTTTTTTATGCAGATGGATTCATTCCTAAGCACCCAGAAGTAAATAACACTGAACCAGAAATCAAAGAGGTTATTGATCAAGAATTTAGTATAACTGAGAGAACAGTATTTCCCTTTGGAGGCAAAAGTATTACTTTAGGTAGCAAAATTTCTCCTAGATATTTCTTGATGTTTAATACTCTTTCAGGTGACACTATTGATCATAGTGAAGTGTTTTTCGATAAACAGAACACTGATCGATATAGAGATGCTTTAAGAAACATATTTGATTTAGTAGTTGGAATTGAGACTGAAGAGAATTTGTTGCAAAAAGAAAAACTTAATCTTTTAAAGTCAGAATTAAAGCAATTAAGAAAAAAACAAACAATCATTGACAAACAAGAAGATGGATTTAA
This sequence comes from Gracilibacillus sp. D59, assembly GCF_052246695.1. Taxonomy (NCBI): domain Bacteria; kingdom Bacillati; phylum Bacillota; class Bacilli; order Caryophanales; family Bacillaceae; genus Gracilibacillus; species Gracilibacillus sp. D59. Next base: position 46,613 of record NZ_JBQQCK010000003.1, read on the forward strand.
AGATAATATAATAGAATTGGCTGATAAATCCAAGAGTTATAACCTGATAGACTATCATATCACAGAGTTTGATACATTAATGGTCAAGCTTAATGAATTAAGCACTACTTATCAAGAGGAAAATATAGATATAAATATAGAAAAAATAAATACCCTTAAATATAAAAAAAATAAACTTATAAGGAAAATAAGGAATTTAAAGAAATTTAAAATGGAGTTTAATCGTTATAAAGCATTAAATAAGAATACACTTGATAGCTTAAAACCAGTAAAGAAACTAAATGATAGTTATAAGTTATTAGAACTACCAGATCTGAACCTACTGATTAGTAGTCTTAATGATGACTTTGAACAAATACAGCAAAATAATATTGGAAAGTCCCCTTTTAACTTCAACGTAGAAAAAAGAATTCAGGAGTATGAAGAAAAAATTAAAAATATCAACTCAGAAATCTATGATGTACCAGTTAATAACAAAACCACGAAAAATGAAATTGATAAGTTGATGTTTATAGGGGAACTAAGAGCAAAGTTGAAGTTGTATAGTGACCAATGGTACGGTTCAGATCATAAGAATAGATTAAACAAAGACATAGAAGATTTGGAGTCTCAAATAGAGGAAATTAAATTGATGGAATATCACGCAAAAAGGGAATCCATTCTAAGGTTATTAGACGAATTAATTGATTCTTATTTAGATAAGTGTGGAGAAGCGTTAGATAATTATAAGGGATATAAGTCTTCATTTAATTATAAAGAAAAAAGCCTTGAATTAAGAAAACCTAAATCACCATATACAAGTAAAGTTGGTAGTAGTTCTAACCATATGTTTCTTCATCTATGTTTGTTTTTAGGACTACACGAATTGATTATAAATCAAAAATCTTCATACGTCCCTCAATGGATAATAATGGACCAACCTAGTAGACCTTACTTTGGTGATGAGTATGAAAGTAAAAAGGCTAAGCTCAGCTGGGAAGAAGTTAAAAAATCTGATAAAGGTAAAATTACAATCGCAATGGAGTTACTTAATTACTTTATTGAGTATATAGTTAAGGAGTTAAATGTCGATTTTCAAATCATATTATTGGAACATATACCAAGGTCTATATGGGAGAATGCAAAACTAGAACATTTTTATCTTGTTGAAGAATTTAAAGATGGTAATGCTTTAATAAGATTTGATAAACACAATGAACCATATTAAGGCGTAATTTGAGTAATAAATTTCTGTATGACCAGAAATGCTATAATTTTAAAAGTAAATTCAAGGATTGCAGATGAATATTTTTGAGAATTGTACAATAAAGTGTAACCGATTCAATAGAAAGGTGGGAAAATGAATGATTGATTTTAGTAAATTAAACGGTGATGATTCAATAGACTCTGTTTTAGATCCGAGAGAAATATTTGATATATTACCAGAGAAAGATGAAAAGTACGAAGAGTACTTAAGAGATGTACAAACCGAGGTACTAAATAAGTGGTTTAATCATTACAAAAATAAAAAAGATGTAATAATCAAGATGAATACAGGTAGTGGTAAGACAGTTGTGGGTTTATTAATGTTAAAAAGTTGCCTTAATGAAAAAATGGGGCCAGCCGTTTATGTAGTTCCAGATCCATATTTAGTTAGACAAGTAAAATCAGAAGCAGAGGCCTTAGGTATTAGTGTTACTGGAAATCCAGCTGATCCATCTTTTAGAAAAGGGGAATCAATTTTAGTAATTAACATTTTTAAATTAATAAATGGAAAATCTATTTTCGGTGTTAACGAAGTAGAGATAAATTTGGGAAGTGTTATAATAGATGACGCACACGCTTGCTTAGATATTGCTGAAAATCAATTCTCAATTAAAATACCTTCACAAACGGATCTATATAAAGAAGTATTATCGATATTTAGAGAAAGTATTAAACAACAATCAGAAATTAGACTTATTGAATTAGAATCTGGCGACCCCAATGCAAATATAGCTGTACCTTTTTGGAGTTGGATTGACAATAAAAGTGATCTTCTTCAATTGCTACATAAAAATAGTGATACCAGCGATACGGAATTAAATTCCCTAAAGTTTGGTTGGCCTTTGATAAAGAATAATATAGAGTTGTGTAATTGTGTTATTGGAAGTGACTCCATTGAAATTTCTCCAAAATTTCTTCCGATAAAAAGTATACCTAGCTTTAATTTTGCTAAAAGAAGAATATTTATGAGTGCTACTCTTTCAGATGATAGTATATTATCTTCTCATTTTGACATTGATTCTGACTCGATTTCTGAATCTATCACTCCAAATAGTTCCAATGATATTGGTGAAAGAATGATAATCATTCCACAAGAATTGAATCCTGAAATAACCGATGATCAATTAAAAAAATTTTATAAGTATTTATCAAAAGAACAAAACGTTGTAATACTAGTTCCATCTAATCATCGTTCTAGTTATTGGATAGATGTTGCAGATAGGATTCTCAATGCACGGAATTTACAAGAAGGTGTAGCTGAATTAAAAAATGGACATGTAGGATTAGTAGTTGTTGTTAATAAATATGATGGAATTGATCTTCCAAAGGATGCTTGTACAGTTTTAGTTATAGACAGACTCCCTGATGTACGAAGAAAAATAGATAAAATTGAAGAAGGAATTTTACAGGGTAGCGATATAATTGCAACTAATAAGATTCAAAAAATCGAACAAGGGATGGGTAGAGGCGTACGATCTAAAGATGACCATTGTGTTGTTTTTCTTATGGGAAGTACTCTTGTTAATCATCTTTATGTGATGGATGCAATCTCTAAATTTACCCCTGCGACAAGAAAACAAATAGAACTTTCTAATCAATTGTCTAGACAAATGCGAGGCAGTGGTTTAAAAGAAATGTATAAAGTAATTAAATATAGCTTAGATAGGGATAAAAATTGGATAAGTACAGCTAGAGGAGCTCTTGTAAAGATTAAATATAACTCAGAAGTTAAATTTGATGATAAAATTATATCTTTGCGCAAAGCATATAATAATGCATTACAAGGAAATTATAACGAAGCTGTGGCCACGATATTAGATTTAATTAATAATGAAGATTCTCTACTTGTCAAAGGCTATTTAAAACAAAAGGCTGCTGAATATTATCATTTTTATGACCCTGTAGAAGCACAACACATTTTAAAGTCTGCCGTAAAGGATAATAATCAAGTAATTCATCCTATAGAAGGAATTCAGTATGACAAATTATTGCCTGGAGATGTTACTCAAGCTGTACAATTAGTTAACTTTATGAACAATGGAAATATGAATCCAAATAAATATGTTTTGTTTGTAACTAAGCTAATTGAGCAACTAATATTTCAACCAAATACTTCAAAGATTTTTGAACAGGCAATTATGGATCTAGCATTCGTTTTAGGCTTCAAAGGGCAAAGACCAGAAAATCAATTTAATAAAGGACCAGATGACTTGTGGTCTGTGGATGTCGGCAAATACTATGTTATAGAGTGTAAGAACGGAGCTACTTCTTCTAAAATTAGTAAGAGTGATTGTAATCAATTAAATGGTTCAATTACATGGTTTGAGAATAATTATGATGATTCTAATATTCAAACACCAATTATGATTCATAAATCAAATGAATTCGAGTATGCAGCTTCTCCGAATCATAATATTAGGATCATCAATGAACCATATCTTGAAAAACTAAAGGAAAACTTAAGAAAGTTTTCACAAGCTGTAACTGCTAATTATACTGATACACTAAAAGTAGAAGAACTACTTAATATCTTCAACTTTAAACCTGAAAAATTCATTGATGAATATACTATATCATTCAAAAAATAAACTTTAAGAAGCATATAATTGGTCTATGGTGTCAGTCCCTCCTTTTGGACAGTTGTCCACGGAGAGGTTTGACACCATATTTGAATTATTTACAGGGAGGAATACATTCAATTTCAATGTCTCGTTATTTAAAAGGGATTAACTGTAAAGACAAGCTCGTTTCTATCTATTTCACCCTGAATTTGATATATTTGTTACATAAACAATGAGAACAACAATAGAAAAGCGAGGAAAATATTATGTCGAATTTAAATGCAAAACTATTTAGTGCCGCAGATAGCTTGCGCAGTAAAATGGATGCATCAGAATACAAAGATTACTTACTAGGATTGATTTTCTATAAGTACTTATCGGATAAGTTATTAGGGAAAGTGGTGGAACTAGCAGACCAATCACCAGAAGAATACAATACACAAGAAAAACAAACTCAATTATATCGGGATTTATTAGCAGATGAAGATGTAAAAGATGACTTAATTGAAACATTAGTCGATACATTAGGTCATCATATGGAGCCTGATTACTTATTTAATGTATTGGCTGATCAAGCGAAACAAAATACCTTTCAATTGAATGATTTAAATAAGGCTTTTATTGATTTGTCCACGAAATACGATCAATTTAGTGGCTTGTTTGATGATGTAGACTTGACTTCCAAAAAACTCGGTTCAGACGATCAACAGCGAAACATTACCGTCTCCGACGTCCTAAAGAAATTAAGTGAGATTGATGTTATCGAACATGACGGTGATGTTATCGGAGATGCTTATGAATATTTAATAGGAGAATTCGCTTCTGAAGCTGGAAAGAAAGCTGGTGAATTCTATACGCCAAGTAAAGTGTCGGACATGATGGCTCAAATTGTAGCAATTGGGCAAGAGGATAGAAAGTTATTTAGTGTTTACGATCCAACGATGGGGTCTGGTTCTTTGATGCTGAATGTACGTAACTATAATAACCATCCGGAGAGTATAAAGTATCACGGACAGGAACTGAATACAACAACATTTAACCTAGCAAAAATGAACTTAATCTTGCATGGTGTAAGAAAAGAAGATATGCGCTTGCGTAATGGAGATACATTAAATAAAGATTGGCCAACGGATGAGCCTTATACGTTTGATTCCGTATTGATGAATCCACCTTATTCTGCAAAATGGTCAGCAGATCAAACATTTTTAGACGATTCCCGTTTTAATCGTTACGGGAAGTTAGCCCCAAAATCAAAAGCAGATTTTTCCTTTTTGTTACATGGGTTCTATCATTTGAAAGATTCAGGGACAATGGCAATCGTCTTACCACATGGTGTATTGTTCCGCGGGGCTGCAGAAGGTGTAATTCGTAAAAAATTACTGGAAGATGGAAGTATTGATGCAGTTATTGGTATGCCAGCTAATCTATTTTTTGGAACATCGATTCCAACAACCGTTATTATCTTAAAGAAAAACCGTAATAATCGTGATGTGTTTTTTATTGATGCCAGTAAAGAGTTTTATAAAAGTGGCAACCAAAATAAGCTAACGAAAGAAAATGTCGATAAGATTGTCGATACGTATAAAAAGAGAGAAAATGTGGAGAAGTATGCTTATTTAGCATCCTTTGAAGAGATCAAAGAAAATGATTTCAATTTGAATATTCCACGCTATGTCGATACGTTTGAAGAAGAAGAGCCAGTGGACATGGCCGCAATTGGTTCATCCATTCAAGACATTAAAAAAGAACAAGCAGAACTCGAAGCTAGCTTATATGAAACCATTTCTTCTTTACAATATGATAAAGAAAACGAAGAATGGATTAAAGGTGCATTAGAGGTGTTTAATCGTGGGGAATAAGCAGATACCAGCAATAAGGTTTACTGGGTTTACTGGGGATTGGGAACGGCAGAAGTTAGGGGAGCTATGTGAGGAGTTTCAAAGTGGCAAGAATATTAAATCAAAGGATATTTTGGATGAAGGTAAATATCCTGTGTTTGGTGGTAATGGATTTCGTGGATACACAAACACTTATAATTACGATGGATTATATGCACTTATCGGAAGGCAAGGAGCCTTATGTGGAAACATGAATATCTCCCATGGAAAGGCATATTTTACTGAACATGCTATTGTGGTAAAAGGTAACAAAAAGAATGAAACAAGGTTTTTGTATTATCTCTTTGGCAAGATGAATCTCGGTCAATATTCAGGTCAATCTGCACAGCCGGGGTTGGCAGTTAACAAACTTAAAGAAATAACTGCTTTTATTCCGACTCTTGCAGAACAAGCTCAAATTAGTGTATTGTTCAAAAAACTCGATGACACCATCGCTCTTCATCAGCAAGAACTAGAAATCCTCAAACAAACAAAACAGGGATTCTTGCAAAAAATGTTTCCAAAAGAAGGAGAATCCGTGCCAGAGATTCGTATTCCGGGGTTTACTGGAGATTGGGAACATCGTAAGGTTTTAGATTTTTCGGAAAATTCCATAGGTGGTGGGACTCCAAGGACTTCAATAAAAAAATACTGGGATGGAGATATACCATGGATTCAAAGTTCTGATTTACAGGAACATCAAGTTTCGGGTATTGTCGCAAAGAAAAGAATAACTGAAACTGGATTAACTAATTCAGCTACTAAATTAGTTCCAAAGAATTCAATTGCTATAGTAACAAGGGTTGGATTTGGCAAAATAGCATTAATGGAATTTGAATACGCAACAAGTCAAGATTTTCTATCATTAGTTAACTTAAAAGTTAATAAGTGGTTTGGAACTTATTCATTATATAACCAATTGCAAAAAAAGTTGAATAATGTACAAGGAACGTCAATAAAAGGTATTACAAAAAAAGAACTTTTAAATATGAAAATTTATATTCCAACTAATATTGACGAACAAACCAAAATCGGTAACTTCTTCAAAAAACTAGACGACACAATCGCCCTACAAGAAAAAGAACTAGAAACCCTAAAACAAACCAAAAAAGCTTTCCTGCAAAAAATGTTTGTCTAACGAACAGAGAGGAGGAGATCCATGACAAAGCTATCTCATAACAATGAAGCTGAAGTCGAACGTCGGCTCATAGAAGTGTTGGGGGAAGGGTATAATCAATGGAATTATCGCCCGGACTTAAAGTCGGAAGAGGACCTCTGGAATAACTTGCGTCAAAAACTAACCCAAAACAATCTTGCTGAAATTGGCGAACACCCGATTACAGATAAAGAGTTTGATATGATTAAAACCGAACTATTGCTGAAAACAAAAACCCCTTTTGATGCTGCTAAATGGCTCAAAGGGGAAAATGGCATTGCTCGTATTACCATTGAAAGAGAAAACACGTCATTAGGACCGATGTTATTGATGTTATATTCGAATCGTGACATTGGGGGTGGGATTTCTACATATGAAGTCGTTCACCAAATATCAAAGCAAAAAACACATGTGGATGATCGTGATCGCCGTTTTGATGTGACGCTCTTAATTAACGGGTTACCAATCGTTCAAATTGAATTAAAACAAGCGAGTGCCAAAGATGGTGTGTTTCAAGCGTTTAATCAAATTAAGAAATACGCAGAAGAAGGGATGTATCGTGGGAACATCTTTTCAACGTTACAACTATTCGTTGTTTCCAATGAACAAACGACACGCTATTTTGCAAATGCCATGCCGAAAAATATGCATAGGAAATTACTATTTAGTTGGCGAACGACGGACAATCAAAAAGTAGAAAATCTCTATGAATTTGTGAAACAGGTCTTAAATATACCGGATGCTCATCGGTTAATTGCTGAATATACAATTGTAAGTGAAGACCAGGATAATAAAACATTAATGGTCTTACAACCTTACCAGATACATGCCATCCAATCCTTATATAAATCTGCTATGCAGCATAAGTCTGGATTTGTTTGGCATGCAACTGGCTCTGGGAAAACATTAACGAGTTTTGTATCAACCAAATTATTGGCTCAAAAACCAGGTATCGATCGGACGATTATGCTTATCGACCGTAAAGATTTAGATAATCAAACGACCTCAGAATTTACAAAGTTTGCTTCGGAATATAATACAGGTATCTCCTCTGGTAACGCAAGGTCTAACAGTTTAATTATTGGTACTGGCAGCGCAAAAGAGTTAAGTAGTACGTTACTATCTGATGCCAATACAAATGCAGTCATCATTACGACGCGTCAAAAGTTAGAGTCTGCATTACGTCACGCACAAAAGGCAGAAGAGAATAAAGGTACACAGCGCTTTAAAAAGCTACTAGGACAACATATCGTTTTTATCGTGGATGAATGTCACCGTGCTTTAAGTGCAGAAGGAATGGAAAAGATGAAAGATTTCTTTCCTAATTCCACTTGGTTTGGCTTTACAGGAACACCCATTTTTAATGTTAATAAAAAGCAGGCGCAAGGGCAATTAGCACGTACGACTCGTGACCAATATGGAGATGTTTTACATACCTATACCATTAAAAATGCGTTAGAAGACCATGCGGTTTTAGGCTTCCAAGTAGAGCATGAGGATACCATTGAACCGATATCCTTAAAAAATCATATTTATGATCAACTCCGTCAAAGTGAAAAGTATGCGAATGCAACAGATATAAAAGTAAATGATGTGATTGATCAAATGAATGGAATCGAGAAGGAAAAGTATATCGACAATGCCTCTTTTGAAAGAGATGACCATATTCAAAAAGTGATTAGCAAGATATTCCGTCCAGATAACGCTTATATGAAGTTCGATTTTCAAAATGGTCGACCACAGAAATCTGCTATTCTAACAACAAGTTCTATTGATATGGCGAAACGTTATTACCATGCCATTAAAGAAATGACGAAAGATCCAGATTGGCTGCGGGATGAATTTCCTGATCACCCGATAAGAAAAGGTCGTACCATTGAGGATCCTGATTTTCCACGAATTGCGATCACGTATTCATTAGAAGAAAATGAAGGTCATGCTACAGAGAATCAAGCCGAAATGAAACAAATTATGAAGGACTATAATGAATATTATAAAACAGCTTGGTCCCTGGAAAGTGTGGAACGTTATAATGGCGATATTAATAACCGATTAGCTCGAAAGAAAGCAGAGTTTAAAGAGTTTGGTAAACAAATTGATCTTGTTATTGTTGTTGAACGTTTATTAACAGGCTTTGATGCTCCCACTGTTCAAACACTTTTTGTTGATCGGAATTTGAGTTATGCCAATTTGATTCAGGCTTTTTCCCGAACAAATCGGACATACCCCGAAAAGACAAAGGGGTTAATCGTTACCTTCAGGAAACCATACACAATGGAACAAAATGTACAAAAAGCAACAAAGGTCTATTCAGATGAAAGCGCAGAATCTACGTTGATTTATCCAACGTACGAGGATTCAAAGAAACGGTTCAAAAAGGCGCATGAAGAATTACAAGCGATTACAGCTAATATAGAAAATATAAATGAACACACCCCAATTGAAACTCGCGTTGAATTTGTAAAGGCCTTTCAAGAATTAAATAATTCTTATGACGCGCTCGTAACGTATAATGAATACAACGATGATATGGAATATTCAAATACACTGAAAGGTCAAGTCATGACAATAGAAGAATCTGTAGGCGTATATAACACGGTAAAGGGATCATTAATGGATGATGAGGAATCAGGTGAACCAGATGTTGATTTCTCTGATATTGAGTTCCATGGTGAAAATTCTGCTAAGATTTACGATATCGATGCAACGTATATTGATAAGTTACTCGAAACGTACTCAGCTAATAATAAGAATATCCGTGACGATATTGAAAAAGCACTCCAAAAACTAGAAAAGGCAGAAATCGTGAAGAATGTGTATCGCGCCATTTTAAATGCGATAGATAATAAAGAAGTAGATGAAGAGGAAGATATTTTTATCGTAAAAAGAGCATTCTTTACGGAGGAAAAAAATAATGCGGTAGAAGATTTTGCAAACACATGGTTTGTAGAAAAAGATGCACTGCATTTATCCGCCATTCAATATGTGATTGGAATGGATCCTATTCCAAATATCAGTGATATCCTTAACAGTAGGGATTTTGATAAGTATAAAGTGGCAAACCCGGAGGCTAAACCGTTGAAATACGGGCCAGAAATGAAGCGTCAGTGGAGAATGGTATTGGATCAAGTGATTATACCACTGGATGATGAATTGAGATAGAAGTGCTCTTTATCACAGCGCTAACCGTCTGTAATACCTTAAACGAAGAAAGTAAGTGGGGGATAACAGACGCTAAGCATCCTGATAGAGCTATGGGGTCACCTTTATCCATGTAATGAAAGGGGAGTTTATATGGTAAACGATTGGGATATAGCAATGAATTCTCTTTCCAAAATTACAGTTATTTCAAATCCAAATAACGAGCCTGTAACCATAAGTGGAGATGCTGATGACCTGAAATGTACAGGTGTGGGGACAGATGCGGCTGTGTTTCAATCTTTAATTGCTCCAACTTTTGCGTTTAAAAAATATGCGGAGGACAAAATAGCCAAAGTAAAAGTTGAAGCAAATGTTTACCGGCTATTAGGGGATTCACCTTTTTTTTCAACATGCTTTGCTGCTTATGACGAATACCTTGTTTTAAGCTATGAGGAAGGAAAGACTCTCTTTGACTGCATTTTACAAGGGATTCATATTCCAGAACAAGTTATAAATGACGTAGAAGATGCAAGAGAATATGTTCGTACTAAGGGGCTTAACCCACGTGATATCCATTTAAAAAATATTTTACTTCAAAACGGAAGAGCAAAGATACTTGATGTTTCTGAATACATACTACCAGGTAATGATTTCAGATGGGAACATCTAAAAAAAGGATATCAACAATACTATCATTTAATTGATGGAAATTCTGTACCGTTTTGGTTAGTAGAAACGATTCGAAAGTGGTATAATCAGCGGAATAAATCTTCTTCATATGAGGAGTTCATAAAATTTATTGGGAATTTTTTGTATAAAAAATAGAAGAACAGCCTCCTTCACTCGGGCTATGGTGCCAGGCACTCCGTATTGACAATTGTCTGCGGAGAGCTGACACCATTATTCAAGAAATGCAGCAGAAACTGAATAAGTAACTTAGAGCAAGCTCTGTTCCTAATAAACAAGTCCAACAAGTGGCGAGACCACTGGTGGACCTGGCCGAGATACATTATATAGCTTAACAATTCATAACTAGCGGCATAACATCAGTAGAAGGTGCTATGCCTTTTATAAATTTTTTGATAGTGATAACATCCTGATAAGTTGTGCTGTACAAATCGGGAGTCTAAACTTTAACTGATTGAAGTCTCCCTTTATGGTAAAATAGGAGAAAATACGTATTCAATGAGCAACTAAATGGTTGCATAACGTCAATAACTTAGCTAATGGTCTCAGTGAATTCAGCGCGAAATTGACCTGCAAGACTCAATTTTTATATTTAGCCATAACCCTTGTTAGATAAGAGTTGTGGCTGTTTTTTAATTTGCGGAAATTCTATGGAAAGCTAAAGACTGCCATCTTTAATAAAATCAAATTTTAACTCATTCATTATTAGAAGTTTACAAATTTGTTATGGTGAAGGTTTTTATATTCAATCAAACTAAGAATATCTCATCTGACATGACTTTTGCTCATAGTATAAAATATTGGATATTATTTTATCGATGGACATCCGTCTGAGGAGGTATTGCGTGCGATCGATGCTTTTCTACTTACAGCGAAACAGTATGATATCGAGGTTACCTTTAACTTCTTTGCCTTTACGCCCATTGCATATGAGGGAGAAAACCCTTATCTGGATCCCTGCAGTGTAAACGCACAGAAGCGATTCATTCGTGCTTTGGTAGCCAGACACGCCAAAACGACTAATGTGCAATGGGATTTAATTAATGAACCGTCGATGTTTGATCCGATGCGCTATTTCCAGGGACCGTGATCTGGACAGGATCACTTTGAAAAATCAAATGGTTGAAAAAGCGACATAAGTCAATTACAGTATTGCAGGAGCGCTGGGATATGACTAACGAAGAATTACCTGATTTTAAATCTGTGTTATTACCAGAACAAGAAGAGATTAATTTTGACATATAGGACATGAAGCAGCCGAAAAAAAGGCTTGCGTTGGCTCGACTATACATTATTTACAATGGACGTGCATAACCATTGGGCCAAACAATTACGTGATACGATTAAGCAACTTAACTCTGATCAGCTTGTCACAGAGCTTGAACCAGTTATTTGATAGAGTAACGTAAGAGTTGCAACTTGAGAAAATCTATTTCCTATTCTACTTGTAGTGCCAGTCCAAACAATTTTTGATAACTTTTCTCTTGCTTCCACGCTTTCCAGTTATTCATATACCTCACTTCGGTTTCCTTGTTTCTTCTGAAAAGTCTTGTGTACAAAGCTTTAATCTAGTATAGAAAAAGGACAAGGGGAACCTGCCTTGTCATTTCTTACATTGGTGAGGATAAATGCATGATGAGAATATAGTTTAATCAAGTTTTACAATTCCACTCTCCAGTTGCCCATCATTTTGGCGACTTCCGGATCGCGGTACGATAGGAAAAGGCTTTCTCCTGTATCGAGAGTGGAAATTTGCTCTATATCGCCTTCGCTCAACTCAAAATCAAAAATGTTGAAGTTTTCAACGATCCGCTCTTTGCGAACCGATTTTGGAATAACTACGACTCCGCGTTGAACAAGCCAGCGAAGCACGACCTGGGCTACGGACTTGTTATGCTTTTCGGCTATTGATACCAGCGCATCGTTGCCAAACATGTTGTTAAGTCCTTCAGCAAACGGGGCCCACGACTGGTGCTGTATTCCTTGCTCTTTCATAAAAGCAGCGCTGTCGATTTGGTGGTAGAAAGGGTGCGTTTCGACTTGGTTGACCGCAGGCAAGATTTCGTTATGCACGATGAGGTCCATCAGTCGGTCGGGCAAGAAGTTGCTTACACCGATTGCCTTGACCTTGCCTTCACGATACATGTCTTCCATTGCACGCCAAGCGCCATAGTAATTGCCGAAAGGCTGATGAATAAGGTATAGATCGAGATAGTCGAGCTGTAGCTTATTCAAGGATTTGGAAAATGCCAGCTTTGCACTCTCAAAATCGGCATCCTGAACCCAAAGCTTGGTCGTGATGAATAGCTCCTTACGCGGTACGCCGCTGCGCTTGATCGCGCGTCCTACCGCTTCCTCATTCAGATAACCGGCGGCGGTGTCGATCAGGCGGTAACCGGTCATCAGCGCTTCATATACTGCGTTTTCGCATTCTTCAGCATTCGGAATTTGGTAGACACCAAAGCCGATAATTGGCATTTTTATACCATTGTTTAATGTTACGGTTTGCATTGTAATTCCTCCTAATGGTCAAATATATAATGCAAATGGTGCGTAGCCCCTGAATGGTTACTGCAGAGGGGGGTTCCACTTGCAGCTCACTTGCATTACAATAAATTTACAGCCTTCGTGTTACACAAAGTCAAGCAATAAAAAATTAATTTTCCAAGGAGGATTCCCATGCATACGGTCAAAGAAGCCGCCCAAATTACGGGTTTAACTGAGCACGCTGTACGCTTTTACACGGATAAAGGTCTGGTGCCAAGTATACAGCGCAATCAAAATAATATTCGGATGTTCGACGAAGAATCGATTAACTGGCTACATGGCATCAAATGCCTCAAGCAATCCGGTATGCCGATTAAAGTCATAAAAAAGTACGTCGATCTCTGTCTCGAAGGAGATTCGACCATTCTGCAACGTTCCTTACTCATGATGGATCATAAAGAAGCGGCACTAGCTAAGCTCGAAGAAGCCAAACAGCATGTTGCCCATTTGGAAGAAAAAATTGCCCTGTATCAAGCCATTCTGGAGCACCGCTCTCCAGACATAACCAATCCTGGCAATTGGGAAAGGATTCAGCATATGCATAGTGATGTATTTTACTCTCCTCCTGTTCGGAATGTGTGAAAGATAGACGTAATACCCAACTGTTCTGCAGAGCCCTAAAGTTTTTATGCAAATACTCCATATGACCGTATGTGTTCAAAGGAATAATAAATTACCACTTTATGAACTAATACAAAAAAATTGTCTGATATCGAACATAACGAGCTTAGATTTAGTCGGCATCGGAAAGTAATTAAATCACTGACTAACTAGACCGTGTTTCTTAATCAGCCTGTGGTAAGTTCCATTCAAAGTAGTAAGCTTTTGGTAGTATCGTGACACCGACGCCTTTGCTTACCATTTGGATGATAGATTCCATCGTGGTCATTTCAAGTACTGGTTTGGGTGTAAAATTTATTAAACGACACTGTTCATTAATAACTTGTCGTAAGAAATAGGTTTCAGGTAATAAAATAGATGGTGTATCGTTTAAAATTTGAAGTGTTACAAATTCTTTTTGAGCCAGAGGATAATCTATAGGTACTTCAAGAGCAAAGTTTTCTTCGTAAATTGGAATGGAAATCAAATCTTCATGTTCAATGGGTAAAAAAGTGATACCCAGATCAAGTTCATTTTGTAGTAGTCCCTTGTGAATATCTCCAGTTCGTAACCCTTGTACAGAAAGTTCCACATTGGGGTAAGCATTGTGAAACCCAACAACTGTTGGAGGAAGTAAGTAATTAACAACTGTGATTAGAGAGCCTAATTTGAGCGTGCCCCTTTCTAATCCCTGAAGCTAGCTAATTGCTGCACGTGCCTGAGAAATCTCATGAAAAAATTGTAGCTGTGATCTAGCAAGGTTTTCCCTGCATCAGTAAGTATGTTTTTTTTTGCCAATGCGATCAAACAAAGGCATTCCTACTTCATGCTCTAACAAACCAATTTGTTGACTAAGAGAAGGTTGGGCAATGCCTAGTTTCTCAGCCGCACGTGTAAAATGCAGCTCTTGACATAACACGATAAAATACTCCAATTGTTTTAGTTCCATCGAATTCCTTCCCCAGTATTTATTTTATAAACAAAGGTTTTAACTATCATTATATACTAATTATTTTATGAAAAGATGAAATAATTAGAGGAAAAGGGTTTAAATATTCGAGTTTTTACAGTTACGAGAAGCTGAAATATGAATCAAAACGAATTTTTAAAAAGGAGTTTGATATCGGTGAGTCAACCTGTGATAGATAAAATAATGGTAGGAAAGCCAAAAACATTCGGAAATAAAGATGCAAAACATCCAATGGAACGTGAGTGGACAACTGGAATTGTGAAGTATTCTGTTAAAGGAGATATTTGGGTCGGAAAAACAAATCTTGGAGGGGATGGACAAGCAGATCTTAAGCGACATGGCGGACCGGAAAAAGCGATTTTTGTAGAAGAAGGACTTTCCTATCCAATATTTGGTGCCAGTCTTTTTGTATTAGTTAGTTTTACTACTGACTTGGGATAGTATATAATGAGGAACCAAAAGAAAAATAGATAGGAAGTGCCTATGAATAAAAGCAAAAAGAATGGATATAAACCGGGAAAAACACGCAATCAGTCGAAAAAAACAAATGGGAAAAAGCGCTCCGCACTGACTAATCAAAAGGGCGACAAATTCCAAGGTAAGCCCTCGACAACAAATAAGCGTCGAGGTAATAAGAAATCTGTAACCGCAGAAGTGACCTGCACAGGCCTGACCAATGAGGGGAAAGGCATCGTTCAGTGGAAAGGAAAGCAGCTAGAGGTAGACCATCTATTGCCAGGTGAAACGGCTGAGATTACTTTGTCCACTAGTGGGCGATATGTTAATACGGAATTAAAACGGGTAATCACCTCGTCAAAAGACCGAATCGAGCCAATGTGCTCCTATTTTTATGAGTGTGGCGGATGTCAGCTTCAGCATATGAACGAACAGGCTCAGGAAGGTTTCAAGCAGCAAACTATAGATGATTTGATGAAACCCTTCGGCAAACCAGAACCGATTTTAACCATGGACCATCCGTATGATTACCGGAACAAGAGCCATACAACATTTGGTCTGAATACGGAACGGCAGATTATTGGTGGGTTATACGCTCAGAATAGTCATCAGCTTATCTCGATGGATCGGTGTCTCATTCACGATCCGAAAGCGGATGAAATCTGGCAAACGATTAAGGACATGATGAAGTCATTTAAAATGCAGCCATATAATGAAGACACTGGACGAGGTTTCCTGCGTCATGTACTGGTGAAGGTCGGCAAGGTCAGTGGTGAGATCATGGTGGTGCTGGTTGTAGCTTCACCTATTTTTAAAGGTAGTAATAATTTTGTAAAAGCTCTCAGGAAGGCTCACCCAGAGATTACCACCATCCTCATGAACGTGAATAACCGGGATACGAGCATGGTTCTAGGTGGTCAGGAGAAAGTGTTGTTTGGCAAAGGGACTATAACAGACACCCTTTGTGGAATGAAGTTTGATATTTCCGCGAAATCCTTCTATCAGATTAATCCGCTCCAGACGGAAAAGTTATATGCAAAAGCCATTGAAATGGCCCAGTTGTCTGGAAGTGAAACCGTAATTGATGCGTACTGTGGGATCGGTACAATCGGTCTGATTGCTAGTCAAAAGGCTGGCAAAGTCATTGGAGTAGAGTTGAATAAGGATGCTGTTCGAGACGCAATCCGCAATTCAAAGCGCAACGGCGTGAAAAATGCCCGTTTCTATCAAGGCGATTCCGGGGAATTCATGATGGAGATGGCAGCACGTGGTGAGAAAGCGGATGTAGTCTTTATGGATCCACCACGAAGCGGAAGTGATGAAGCGTTCTTGTCTAGTCTAGTGAAGCTTAAACCAGAACGTATAGTTTATGTGTCCTGCAATCCTGTGACGCAGGTGCGGGATATGAGATATTTAGTACAGAACGGATATAAGGTAAAAGGGATTCAGCCAGTGGATATGTTTCCACAGACTGTGCATGTAGAAAACGTAGCCGAGATAGTGTTGAAATAGCTTGATATCATAAGTTTAGTGGTCTTAATTATAGATAGAAGTGTGTGTTTTATGTTCCCTCGGACTATTAGTTCGGGGGATTTTTTGACCCCTAGCGTCTTACTTTTACACAAAAAAGTAAATGCTAGAGGTCTTTCTTATGAAATATGAATTATATTATAACTTTCTAAAATTAACATAAAGACCATGATTTCTTTCATATTGGTCCTTTCCATTTCACCTATCCAAAAATTTAGTTTGTAAAATTTGGATTGCCTCTTCCATTTCTTTTAGTTCGGGCTCTGTCAAATTGTTAATTCGCTCTTGAAATTTTAATTCAAGCTGTCGAAACACTTTATTCATTAGCGTCGTTCCATTCTCTGTAAGACGAATGTCAAATTTGCGACGATCATTCGAATCAATAATTTTTTCACATAGTTGGTTTTCAATTAGTTTCTTTAACTCACGGCTAGAATTAGGTAAAGATAAATGTAAACATTCACTTATTTCACTAAGAGTTACCGGTTGGCTAACTGTAATGAATTCTAATATTTTGTATTGAACGGTAGTTATGTTTTCAATTTTGATTTCTTTTGTCATATCGTTTGTCACTTGATGTACAGATGTAGTAAATCGAACAAACTGATGGAAAAGCTTACCCTTGTCCATATAAATCACCTCATTTACAAAGTATCAAATATATTATCAAAAAACAATTATCAATTGACAACTAATTTGGATGAGTGTTAGTATTTAGTTATCAAATGATAACAAACGAGGTGTTTAATAGTGAACGTTTTAATTGTTTTTACCCATCCAAATCATCAAAGCTTGAGCTATGCATTTTTACAGGGGGTACTTCGAGGGTGTGAGGAAAACCATGTTATACAAAATGTTCAAGTTTTAGATTTATATGGAGAAAAATTTAATCCGGTCCTTGAATTTGGGGAGAAAAAGAAGAGAAGAGATATGTATAAAGATCCAGAATTAGAAAAATATCGGGATCAACTATCGTGGGCTGAAAAGATTATCTTTATTTATCCTATCTGGTGGGGGAGGCCTCCTGCTATGTTAATGGGTTATATTGATAAAATGTTTGCATCAGGATTTGCCTACAAAGATAACGGTAAGTTGTTACCAGACGGTTTGTTGAAGGGTAAATCAGTCGTATGTATTTCTGTAATGAAAGGTCCAACCTTCTATCCAATGTTTTGGCTAAATAATGCTCATAAAGTTTTAATGCGTAAAGCATTATTTCAATACGTAGGCATTAAAAAGGTAAAGTTTTTTGAGTTTGGAAATATGGAAAATTCAAAAGGGAAACATCAGAAAAAAATAAACAAAGTATATAGGTATATTCAAAAATTGAATATCCATAGCTTAACATCATAATAATCAACTGCTAGTTGTCTAGAGGAAAAAAAGGAAATATTAGTGATTGTAGAGACCGCACGCAAAAATAATATTTATGGATAACAGTATCATCTTACTACCAAGCCACATGTAGAAAACGTAGCGGAGAAAGTGTTGAAGTGAGAAGCAGGAACTTGAAAGATTCCTGCTTTTTTAAGTATAAGCAAAATGTTGATCGAAATTCTCTAATTCGGTTAAATATTTGACGTCGATCCCCGATCAACTATATATCGATGCAGATCATAAGCAGCTGAAATATTGGTCCAAACAACATTTATACGATCTCCACCTTTTAGATGTAAGATATATTTTTCTTTTGCTTTTGAAGATTTGAACGGATTTTCATTCTCTATTTACTACCTTTTGTTCAAGTTTGTATTTGGAGTTAATAAAAGTTGAATAATGAATATTCGGTAAACCATATCTTAACTGGTAGGATATTGTCATTCACTACACCTTAATTCCCTCAAAAAGATAGTATAATAGAATCATCTTATAAATTAGCAAATAGTCGGTAAATGATGAAGTAATAAATTACAAGAGAAATCTTATATTGCATAGTAGACGAAGCAAACGTATACTGCGCAGCAACGATTATCATTATTGTGTAAAATAAGAACAACTACTTGTTAATTTTTGGTATAATTTTAGTGTGAAGATTGATTATGTTGTGAATTTATTCACTAAAACTAACGGTCAGAAGAGTTGAAGAAAACTAAAATTTAGGAGCCTATTTAAGGTAATTGTAAATGAGAGTTGTTAGGAGAGTGGGATTATGATTAAATATTTATCAATGCTATGTGCAGTGTTAGGTATTTTCCTATTAACGATAGTTGATACAGCTTTGGCATTACCGGTTTTGTTATTAGGGGTTATTCTTAGCGTGATAACTATAAAACAGTGGTCAAGAACCATCGGAATAATATCATTGATTATAAATGGAGTTCCTTAGTATTTAATGTGTTTGTTATTATTTTAATATTAGTAACGCGATTATTTTTGGATAAATATTATTAAATTAACGGGTAGCTTTTGTTGAACCAATTGGAGATGAATAACATGGATAACCTTAAACTAATAATTTTCTTAGTCAGTATAAGTTCAATTGTATTAGGAGGAACCTTGTCTGTTTATTGGTTTCAATTTACAGATGAAGGAAAGAAATTTTGGAGAACCAAAATAAAGAGATTAAATATGGAGGAACTGCAAGAAGAAGAAAAGGAAGTAACGTATTCTAATCTACGTGGTTTAATAAGGATTATAATAAACGGCTCAATATTATTAAAGTTATGGCTGTTTTTTTATGCAATGTTCTTCTTATCAGTAGTGGCTATGGTTTTATTCGCTGTTCTTACTAAATAGTTGAGTATCATGTTCAACAAACGGGTAGCTTATATAAAAGTGGTAGGTGAGAGATAAGAAATGAGGACGTTATTAGAACAATTACGCATAATAATTATTTTTGTATTACTTGGTGGTTTAGGTTGGGCAATTATAGAAAACATTTATACAATCAATGAAGCAACTGAAGGTTATTCATGGCTCAGTGCATTAGCAATATTAGTTTTACTCTTTGTATTATATAGAAACAAATTACAGTTTTCTGGTTGGTATCAGGGAGATGGTCGAAAGAAATTGCCGAGAAATGTGTCCATTACATTAATCTTCACTTCAATAATGCTGATTATTGCACCATTTATTTTAGGTTCACTATTAAGCTAATGGGTAGCTTTAGTTGAAGAAGATTTTAATACGAAATAGAACTTCCAATTATTTGGGGGTTCATTTTTTATTGAATATCAACCATGTTGTGTAATCTATGTGGCTATATCTGTAAAGTGTTCCTCTTATATTGAAATACGAAAATCCGATGGTTATACTACTTTTGAATCATGGATATGGATCACGATGAACGAAAGGAGGTTACAATTTGAAAATCAAACTTGACATTAGTAATGAGCGTTATGATGAAATCAAATCCGCACTCGAAGAACGAGGAATTGAAATAGATGATACGGCCGACTTGGTATTAAGTCAAACCAACAGCTTCATTGATAATCTGATTGTGAGAGAAAAAGGAACAAATGCGCGGATCATTTTATCGGTAGAGGATATTGTTTGTATCGAATCGTTCGGTCATGTAGTAGAGGTACAAACGCAAGAAGCAATATATCAAGCTACCGACCGATTATACCGAATTGTCAGTTTGCTTGACCCAACAAAATTTTTGCGTATAAGTAATTCTGTTGTAATTGCAAGAAATAAGGTTAAACGAATTACACCTACTCTTTCGACGAAGTTCATCCTTACCATGACTAATGGTAAAAGTGTTGATGTAACAAGAAGCTATTACTACATTTTTAAAGAATATTTCGGAATATAGAGGAGGCAATTACATGGGTTTTCCTATTTATTTTCTCGCACTGTTTGCAATTCTAATTATATTAGTCGCTACCGTTACTGTCTATTTTCAAGTCTATAAACGGCATATCAATAAGGCTTTAGGAGCAACCGAGGGCAAGCGTACTTCAATGGTCCCTCCATATAGAGTGGCTATTGTTATGACTATAATAGTTTTACTCATTGGCATATTGATTAGCTATTTTGCGGGATATGTTAATGCCTATAAAGATTACGAAGAAGATGCGTGGGTGATGTCCCATTCTGATATTCAGACATTCTATGCAGAAGTAAAAGAAGTTGGCGAGAAAACTTTATTGGTTGATGGTATATCCCTCAATGATGAGAAATACCGAGGTGAGTTTCAATATGATATATGGGAAGAAGTGAGTATATATCGGCAGGATGCTGTTATCCCGCTTTCTGATTTGTCAGAAGGTGATTTGATTTCAATCACACTATTGACCGACCGCGCAGACATTACAAATATCTTCAAAATTCAGCTATTAACTGATAAGAAGTAACCTAGTATTCCGATCAATACTATTGTGTTATGGAAAAGAAAAGATGGTTGTTATGCCTTGCTTGTGGCAACAATATGGTGAATGATCATTTAATCATTTCTCTTTTATTTACTTTCATTGGAATGATTATTGGATTTTTACATTTTTCTATATCTGAAGTTTTCGAAATAAACTAAAATAGTCTTATTTAATTAAATTGGTGCTAATGTTAAAGAAGAAAGACAAAAACAACAGATCTATTTGCTGCACAGTAAAACCATACTGTTAACTAAATACAATTGATTAAAGACGATCACTTTTTGGGGTGATCGTTTTGTCGTATTTGACGCTTACTACGCAAAAAATAATTTCGTTTATAAAAGAATGTACTTTATTAAAGAGGTTTTATTTATCGGAGGTAGTTATTCCGCAAACGAGCCATACTGTTGAATAGAGAAATCTAATTATTTAGTTAAGAAGATTTGAATTTAAACTTATCTTATTTTATGATTAGTAAAACGAACGGTCAGATTATAAAACGTTATTAATAAACAAAGGAGGGAAATTTATGGCTCGACCAAGAGGTCAAGGTGAAAAAACTAAGGAACTTATTGCTGAAAAGGCAAAAATTATATTTGAACAAAAAGGTTATGCTGGAACTTCAATGGAAGATATTCGTGAGTATAGTGGGATAAGCAAAGGTAGCATCTATTATCACTTTAAAAGCAAAGAAGAGTTGTTCCTATATACAGTAGAAAAAACTTCAGAGGTATGGAGAACAAAATGGGAAAATCATGCGAGTAAGGTGGGAAAGTCAACAGAAAAACTTTACCTTCTTGCAAAATACTATGCTTCAGATATGCAAAATCCTTTATCACATACAGTTCCAGAATATATGGCCACTGAGAATATAGACAAAATGATGAAAAATAAGATATTTGATTTGATAAAACCGGAATATGAAGTTTTCTATCAAATTATTGACGAGGGAATGTGTCGTAAGGAATTTAAAAGTAATCAATCACCTGACGATTTAGCTTATATTTTATACAGTACACTCACAGGTTTAAGCATTACACAATTCGTTGGTTATAGTGATAAACAATTTCTCATGCTTTACCAGAGTGCAATAGATATCTTTCTAAAAGGAATATCAAAAGATAATATCCCTTAAAATTGAAGGGGTTTTAAAAGAAATATTAATAAACCGTACGGTCAGTTAAATATCAAGGAGGAAATTAAATGAAAAGCTATGAAATTAGAGTAAGACCAACGAGAGGGTTTAAAAGAGATGTATCTCGTGAGGTGGCAGCTGTTTTTGTTGATGGATACGAGAAAGACTTAGCGTTTCTCTCAACCAATCGAGAAAAGTTAGTTGAAGCGTTTCAGAAAATGATTTGTCCAGATGTTTTTTACTTTGCTACTTTAGAAGGTGAAATTGTTGGAATTCTTGCTTGTTCCAATAATCAGAATCGAGCATTGACAATTGATAAAACAATTTTGAGAAACTCATTTGGCTATGTGAAAGGGAGTATGGCTTATTATTTTATGAAAGATGAGTTTAATAAAAAATTGTCTTACCTAGATGATACAGGTTATATTGAATGTGTTGCCACCGCAGTTAAAGCTAGAGGTAAAGGTATATCAACTGCTCTGATGAGTTACGTATTAGAGAATGAGGATTATCATCGTTATATTCTAGAAGTTGTGGATACAAATAAGGTTGCTTATCGATTATATAAAAAGTTGGGTTTTACAGAGTTCAAGCGAAAAAAGGAAACTTTTTCAAAGATGAAAGGCTTTAAGCATAGAATTTATATGGAATTGTGTGTCTCTTAAGTAAACAGGAAATAATTAAATTATGGCTTCCAACAAAAAGTCGATTCCCTTTACGTTGGGAAATCGGCTTTTTTAGATCGAATTTTTGCCTAATTATAAAAAGTTTACTTTAAGTTCCTTCGATGAATTTTAACAATGCTGTTGACTATTCAGTTGAACTGTATTATATTTACTATAAAGTTGAAATGTATAGTTTAACTGAATAGAGGGTGAGAGAATGAAACACAAATTATTGCCGTTGTCTGAAACCATGCATTATATTTTATTAGCTCTACGTGAGCCACTCCACGGATATGCAGTAATGCAAAAGATAGAAGAAATTAGCAATGGTTCCGTAATTTTAGCGGCTGGTACATTATACGGTGCTATTGAAAACTTGAATAAACATGGTTGGATTGAACCTGTTGGAAATTCAGGTCGGAGAAAAATTTATATGATAACGACAGAAGGAAGCGCCATTTTGAAGATGGAACAAGAAAGACTATTGCACATTTTATCCTTGTATGAAGGTAGTGAATCAAATGAAGAGGTTTAAAGTATTTTTTAATATTGAAAAAGAAGAGCAATGGCTGAACGAGCAATTACAAAAAGGCTATCGCTGTACAAATATTAGTAGATTAGGAATATACACTTTCGAAAAAACTGACAAGAGATATGTTATGAGACTTGATTATCAAGATTATTTACCTAAGAAAAAGATCGTTGAATACAAAGGGATATATGAGGATTTCGGTTGGAACTATATAAAGGGGACCTGGCTTGGAATAAGGTATTGGCAAAAAGAAGATGATAATCAAAATGAAATCTTCTCGGATCGCCAATCAAAGGGTAATTATTATAAAAGATTAATGGGTTATTCATTTTGGTTGGTTACGCTGTGTTTGGCATATTGTTTTATGCTGTATAGTGATTCTGAATTATACCATGAAGGTCTTTGGAGTATGGAAGGTGTATTATTTTGGAAGGCATTATTATTTGAAACTCCATTTGTCCTTTTGAAGTTACTTCCCGTACTTATGGTAGTTCTATTTGGTAGAAGTTATTATAAAGCTTATAGCAAGTATTCAATGTTAAAAGAAGAATAATGCAAGGAGGTTATGTTTAAGGGGGCAGGCGCCGTAAAAAGACATTTGTCCATATACGGTGCCCTGATACCTTATCCCATTTGTTACTGGTGCAAGCTATATTGTAATAACAATGATATTTCTAGTGCTTGTAGCTGTCGTAATTGCTTTCCACGTTGTGTATCTTCTTCGCCTTTGGACGTTACTTCTTCTACCTCATCGATAAAAAGGGAAGGATCCCATTGTTTCCATTCCTTTATTTTTGGGTAGATTTTTTTACCTTGTTCATACAACTCTTCAAAAATTGGGGAATCGCCAACCTTACTAAACCAATACTTTGAGTTGCCAAAGTCACCTTCTCGTCGGTGCATAATCCCGTGCCAATAGCTACCGATTGGTTCTGAAATATTTTGTGAAATCGCATGTGAAGCGTAAAGGTCGTCGTTCCAGAGCAATAAGCCAGAACGAGTTGCAAGGGTAGTAAGGCTTGAAGGAGCAGCTTTTCCCGTGATTTCTTCCTCGGATAGATCATTAATCTCCTTTGATAATTCAGGCTTCCACGTTTCCTCTGGACAAAGAGGTGGAAGCGGATTCCTGTCTTCTAATGTTTGAACAATTGACGCAATTGTAGTCATAACAACCCCACCTATTTATAGATTTGTATGAATTATATCAATACTATTTCAATTTTCCAACTAACTATATTGCTAGCAATGGTTTCGTGCATTACAAATAGCCAAATTCATCCTAAGGCTTTTAATAAAGCTTTATTTACTGATAACTCTCTTGCTTCACGGGATACCTAATCTGCTTGGCGGGAAAAAATGACTTATCCCGTCGAGCGAGCAATATATCCTGTCAAGGAAGGAGTTTCAACATTTAAGAGGTATCATAGATATGTTTTAGAAAAATAACAAGAGTTTCACATTATTTTGAATCAACTAATTTTCCTTTGAATAGGATTTTCTTTGAAACAGTTAAATTTAATTGGCGACTAAACTTCTGCAGTTGTCGCTCCTCACTCTCCGTGACAATGGCTACAACGGTTCCTGAGTCAGACCCTAACCGCCCAGTTCTTCCGGAGCGATGAACAAATTGTGTCGTATCTTTAGGCAAGTCCATATGAATAACATGGGTTAAATCAGGAATATCTAATCCTCTTGCAGCAACATCTGAAGCTAGTAGTAGTTCAGATTTTCCTTCGCGAAATTCTTTAATTGCTTTAGCGCGTTCTTGCTTTTTGGAGTCACTATGTAAAACTCCTGCATTGATTCCCATATAATCTAGTTTTTCTGCCAGTACCGAAAGAGTTGTAATGTCTTTGACGAAAACAAGTGCTTTCATTTCATGATTTCGTACGAGCTTTCGTAGCGGTTCAATCTTATCTCTCGCTTCACAAACAAGATACATGTACTCTACATTTGGTCGATCATCATCTTCTTTACCTACTCGAATTACTTCAGGATTGTTCATTAGTTCTTCTGCCTTTGATTGTACTGTCTCAGGTAGAGTTGCCGAAAAGACGAGCACTTGCCGGTCACTCAAGGTACTTTTCACAATTTTTTCGATAGTAGATATATGTTCGGGTACTAACAGTTGATCTGCTTCATCCAACACAATCGTTTTTACTTGATGCATCTTTAATTTTTTCTGGTTAATTAGTTCGTTCAATCTTCCTGGTGTTCCAATTACGATTTGCGGTTTCTTTTTCAACTTTTCAATTTGTCGTTTTACGTTTGCTCCACCAATCAGTGTAGCACTTCCAATTCCACTATCCCTTGACCACTCCTGAACTTCTTGATTTATTTGCATCACTAGTTCATGGGATGATGCTAAGATAACAACTTGGGTATTTTTTTGAGTTGGGTCGATTTGTTGCAAAAGCGGTAAAAGGTAAGCTAGCGTTTTACCGCTGCCTGTTGGTGACTCAGCAATGATATCTTTTCCGTCGATTATAAAACGGGCCGTATTTAGTTGAATGGCTGTTAGCTTTTCAAATCCGGATTTATCCCATGTGGTTTGAAGAAACGGTTTCAGGTCAGGTAATATTTCATTTAATGATTGAGTTTTATTCATTTTTAATGCTCCTTTTAATGCTTCAATTCGTACATCTTTATTTCAGAGTAATGCGGATTACTATATACGTCAACCTGCACCATTATTTTGCGATAAATCAAATCGATTATGTGCTCTCCATAAGCTGCGGAGAGATTACACATAAAAATTCCCCTTCGTTGTAAACTAAATGTATGTTCGGGAGGTGTAGAATATGGACAATCAAGAATTCGAGAAAATATTTCAAGATTATAAACAGCAGGGGGAGGAACAAGTTCAGCAGGAAGTGCCAGCATCAGGAGAGCTTGGAAAAGAACAAATTGTTGCTGTTCGAAAAAATGATGAGGGCGATATTATTGCATTTAAAACGAATAGCGGCAGAGAGTTAGACTACGTAACCGCAATTGATGAAGCAAAAGCAGGAAAACTGGAGCATGTCGATGTATTTCATAAGTATGGTCGAGACATTATCCGTAGTGAACCTGACGGTATTAAAGAAAATAATCTAGATCAATTAGATACTTTTTAATAGGATTGATAAAGAAACATACTTCTCTAGGTTTAAGAAGTTCACATTAAGGATGAAACATTAAACTAACTTATGGAAAAGTAGATCAAATCGCATAGTGTGATTGGCATGCCTTTTTCTGAGGGGTATCATGGGATTTACTACATATCCCGTCATTTAGTTTCCAAGTAGATATACAGAAAATCTCCACCTTTTACAGGTGGGGATCTTTTTCGTTATGCATGAGAGATGAGCTCTACCATCTAATTACTACAATATATCGAAAAGATTGCGGCAATAAAATAAACGATTCAATTAGGCGATTCCGATTCCTATCAGGTCGTCTTTTGACCATAATGAGTTTAAAGGAATTAATATTTATCCTATTTACCTTCATTATAATATATAACTTATATAGTCTATTTTTCAAAAAAATTACAATTATATATTGACTTTCCATTTAACATAGTATATGATCTTATACTAAGTTAGTCTAATCGATAAACAATGAATAATTAGTTCTTCACTTCTAAGTCGGTACCTTACTTCTATGTAAAAAGGTGCTTATTTTTTCGTTAAATGACAGCGTTTTCAAATCATCTAATATCTAAATGAAGGGAGGTACCAATGGTATGTGTAGGATGAATTAATAGCATGAATACAGTAATTAATACTTTTTTGGAATTTTAAAATATTGGATAGGTGGTGTAAGCGAAATGAATATGAAACCTATTGTATTAAAAATGATAATGTATTGTTTTCTTGCTTCTATTCTTTTTGGTTGTTCTTCATCATCTTCATCTCAGCAAAAAAAGGAATTGACGATTTGGACATTTACAGAAGAAGCCAGATATGCAGTAGAAAAATTTGAAGAACGTTATCCAGATATCGATGTGAATTTATTATTTATTAACAACGATAACTATTTGCAAAAGCTCATTTCTGTTTTACAAGTTGAAAAAAATGTTCCAGATGTTTTCTTTGTGGAACGAACTTATTGGCCACAGATCAGAGACATTCCAAGACTGGAAAATCTGTCTCAGAAGCCCTACAATGCAGAAGAAATTTTGGAGCAACAATTTGAATATATTCAAGCTGAAGAAAAGGACGAAGATGGAATTGTAAGAGGTTTAGGCTATCAAGGAACGCCAGGTGGGTTTTATTATCGTCGAGATTTAACCAAGGAATATTTAGGTACTGATGATCCAGAAGAAGTAAGTGAATTGATATCTAGCTGGGATAAAATTATGGATATTGGTGAGAGAGTGGCAGAAGAAAGTAATGGAGAGATACATGCCTTGTCTAGTTGGAGCGCGATTAATAATGTAGAAAGTTCTAATATTGAGGAACCTTGGATTGTGGATGAAAAGTTAACCATTGATGAAGGCAGAATTAATACTTTAGATCTAGCTAAGGAAGCTAGAGAACGTCAGGTAGAAGCTAAATTTGAATCTTGGGGTCCTGCTTGGACAGCTTCCATGCAACAAGGAAACGTCATGTTTTATCCAGAACCTACATGGGGACTTCCACATATATTCAAAAATAATGCTCCTGAAACATCTGGAAAGTGGGGATTAGCTCATGGACCGAAACCCTTTAGCGGTGGAGGGACTTTTCTTGCTATGTATAAAGAAAGTCAAAAAAAAGATCTTGCATGGAAGTTTATGAAATTCTATACAACGGATAAAGAGTTTTTAAAAGAATTGGCAGAAAGTCAGCAATATTTTTTGAGTAATAAGAATATTAACCAAGAATTAGCTCCCACATTAACTTCAGAGTTTTTAGGTAATCAAAAATATTTTGCTTTTTTTGTAGAAGCTGGAGAACAGGTCCCCTCTGCACCACAAACAAAGTATGATAATGATATCAATAGTATTTGGGAAGAAAAAGTAAACGATTTTCTTAATGGTAGGTTGGAGTCTAAAGAAGCAATGATTGAATCATTTAAAACAGAAGTTGGCAACCATTTCCCAGAGATTCAAGTGGATTAATAGTTTGACATAATCCCTAAAAAGGAGGCAATTTAATGTTTTCAAAGTCTATACGAAAAGATAATTATGGATATTTGTTTATTGCTCCATTTTTTCTTATATTTTTTATATTTGGGCTATATCCCATTGTGTATTCTCTGTATTTAAGCTTTACAGATTGGGATGGATTTGGCCAGCCAGTTCTAGTAGGATTTCAAAATTATCAAAGAATTATTGGAGATTTTTTCTTTTACAAATCTTTATTTAATACTTTATTAATATGGGGCGCATCCGTTATCCCTCAGTTAACAGTTAGTTTAATATTAGCAGTTATATTACATGAGAAATTTGTTAAAGGGAAAAGTTTTTTTAGAGCGGTATTTTTCTTCCCGAACATTGTTACAGCAGCATCCTTAGGACTACTGGTAGGGTTAATCTTCAGCTGGCAAACCGGTAGTTTTAATCAATTCCTTATGAGTATAGGTATCATCAGTGATCCAATAAATTGGGCTGATAAACCAAACTTTATGAGAGGATTGGTTTCTTCCATCCTTTTTTGGCAGTACTTCGGTTATTCTATGATTATTTATATAGCAGGGCTCCAAGGTATTTCTAAGGATATTTTAGAAGCAGCTGAAATCGACGGAGCTTCTAAAGTGAAAGTGTTTTTTACTATTACCTTGCCTCTACTACGTCCGATTATCCTA
This sequence comes from Gracilibacillus sp. D59, assembly GCF_052246695.1. Classification (NCBI taxonomy): domain Bacteria; kingdom Bacillati; phylum Bacillota; class Bacilli; order Caryophanales; family Bacillaceae; genus Gracilibacillus; species Gracilibacillus sp. D59. The sequence goes on from NZ_JBQQCK010000003.1 coordinate 75,803, forward strand.
TTTCAAGTTGTTACCTCTATTATAGGAGGAATGCAGATTTTTGATCAACCCTACACGCTGACAGATGGATCAGGTAACCCTGACAATGCTACATTAACAAGTGTTATGTATTTATATGACACCGCTTTCACTCGTTATCAGTATGGTTATGGTTCTGCGATTGCGTTTGGTTTATTTATTATAATTGTTATATTTTCTATCATTTCCTTTACGACTATGAATCTTAAAACGAAACAAGGAAAGGCTTAAAGGGGGTATTTCTTATGTTACAAACAAGTGTTGATAATGTACGTGAAAAAGCAGTAAAAGCAAAGAATATGAAACTAAGCCATATATTTGTTCATCTGTTTCTTATTCTTTTAGCTATCATTTGTATTGTGCCTTTCTACATTATGATCATTTATGGAACACACACGAATGCAGATATTGCATCTAAATTTATTTTTCTCCCGGGACAGGCGCTTATAGAAAATTATCAATCTATGACGGAAAACATGAATATCTGGAGAGGTTTCTTAAATAGTCTTATTATTGCAGGTTGTTCGACGGCTCTCACCCTTTATTTTGGGGCATTAAATGCTTATGGTTTCGCCAAATACAAATTTAAAGGCAATAAGTTATTGTTCTGGTTTGTATTGGCAACCATGATGGTTCCACAGCAATTAGGTTTGGTAGGTACTTTTCGTATTATGTATATTCTAAACCTTCTTGACACATATGCAGCCTTGATATTACCAGCTGCCGCCAACGCTTTTGCTGTCTTTTTTGTGAAACAGTTTATAGATGGTACGATCCCAGATGAAATTATAGAGTCAGCTAGAGTAGATGGAGCTAGTGAATTCAAAACGTTTAACAAAATTATTCTTCCGATGTTAGCGCCTGCTTTGGCTGCACTAGGAATATTTGCATTTATCGGGTCATGGAATAATTTTATCGGACCTTTAGTTTTGTTATTTACCAATGATAAATATCCCTTACCACTTCTTGTTCAGTTACTTCAGGGTTACTACGGAACAAATTATGGTGTTCAGTATCTAGGAGTTGCATTATCGGTTCTGCCAATCATAATAGTCTTTGCAATATTCTCGAAACGCATCATAGGAAGTGTGGCAATTGGAGCAGTGAAAGGTTAAGGTTATGAAAAAATCTAATTCAAGAAGGGTGATTACGGTATGCAATTAAATGGATTGACAGGATTCATCTACAAGACTGGAGAATGGGCAATCAGACTTTTCTATACAAATCTATTATGGATCTTTTTCACCCTTCTAGGTTTAGGTGTTTTTGGGCTTATGCCAGCTACGGTGAGCCTTTTTGCCGTATTGCGTCAGTGGATTATAAAAAAGGAAGATTTTCCGATATTTAGAAGCTTTTTGTACTACTATCGCAAAGAATTTATCAAGTCGAACTTGTTTGGCCTATTGTTTTTAGTTGTTGGATCTATTATCAGGGTAGACATTATATTCTTAAAAGAATCGTCAACTCTTTTTCTTCAGATACTTTCAGGGGTAATGTTGTGTATAGGATTACTGTATTTCATCATACTTCTTTATTTCTTTCCGGTTTATGTACATTTTGATATTTCTTTTACCCAACACTTAAAATATGCTTTAATCATAGGCGTTTCACAGGTTTCATCAACTATAATGATGGTACTAGGTCTTGCATTAGTTTTTTGTTTATATTGGTATATTTCTGGGCTTATTCCGTTATTTTTTATGAGTCTATTTAGTTTAAACCTGATGTGGTTTGGATATAGGTCATTTGTGAAAATTGAGTATGAGCTACAACAAGTTTGATTTATTTCTGTTCTTATCATTTTAACTTGTCACTAAAAATTATTCTTAGTAGAGTCCTATGTATTTAATTTTACTCAGTTTACCAGGAGTTGTAGGTCTTTTCTCATTGAAGAAGCCCCCTACAGGAAGGGGCAAGTTAAAGAAAAAAGCAGCTAAGAAAGCTGCTTTTAAATGACCTATCTTTGAAGGTTAGGATTTTCTTTTTTTGCTTCTTTTACTTTAGGCTTTCGGTATCCACCAGCAATATCTGCTTTTTTAAATTCTTTTGCATAAATGACTTCCTGAGCAGCTGATGGTTCGTCCCCATTTCCTCCTATAGGTTGATACTGTGTTTTTTTGGACATAGTGCTCATCCTTTCTATTGGAATTGGGTTATATAAATATTTACCCTTTATATCCAAGTGATAAACAAAGTGTCTGAATATTCTCTCGTCATGTTTTAGAACAACAAGTCGACAGCCCTTTCTTTTAGGATAATGGTCATCCCTATTTCTAATGTTAATTTTAGTGATGAGGTATATTTTTTAGAAATCACGTAAAAAGGTTTATAACAACAATTAATAATTCCACAGCCTTCTCAATTGCCTTATATATGTTACCTTAAAATGTCCCATAGTCATATCTAGTACAATATACTGGCACTTTCCTTCGGGAATGACGGTTGAAACAACGAAAGAAATATGTGGAATTAGTTAGCAGTACACATATAGAATGATTGTTTGTTGCACTGAAACTATTAAAAATTAAGGGGGTGAAAAGTAGGTTGTTGTAAATAGTCAATATTTTTGAAACGCTTACATTAAAAGGGAGTTGTACGAATAATGTTAAAGAAAATATTAGTTGTGAGTTTCCTAGTTTGCTTTATCATGTTATTAAAATTACCTTCAGGCTTCGCAGCAGAAGAAGCGACGGCAACAATTTTACCGTTTATTCTCAAAAATGAAAACTTTGCCTTTCACGAGCGTACTGATGCCCTCATTATTGATGCAGGCAAAGAAGTAGATGGCTCAACGCTTGCTATATCAGATTTCGATGTACATGTGATCGCAACAAGAAAAGTCGATCCGAATTATGTGGGGTATGACGGTCCTCGCGAGGTAATTGATGTTTATACTAGTGACGTGAATGATTCTGGTTATCCTTCCGATACTGGACGATATATCATTGTTGATTTTCCTGATGTTGGGTGGGGCGACGGTGGAGCCACTATCGAAGACGGATATACGTTTGATTCAAAGTACACGATAACTTACAAGGGTGAAGAAATTGCCTTTGTGGATGGATCCTCAATAGTGCCTGAGGGATTTAATCAGAATGGTGTTGTCAGTCCAGTCCTTGACAAATATCAATATGCAAACTATGAAGGACTTGATTATAGTTATTTTTATAATGAGGAGGCGGAGGAGCCCCTACCTCTAGTAGTATTCTTCCACGGTGGTGGACAGGGTAACGATATCTATACTCCTATCAGATTCAGTAATGGTGGCACCGTTTGGGCTAACCCTGAAAATCAGGCCAAGTATCCGAGTCATGTACTGGCTCCTCGTAATGCTACTACCCCAGAAGACATGCATAATGTCAAGGGAATCATCGATGAAATGATAGCTGAGGGCAAAGTTGATCCTAACCGAGTCTATATTACTGGGTTCTCAATGGGCGGAGGCTCCACCTGGACCTTCCTCAAAACTTTCCCTGACTTCCCTGCAGCGGCTGCACCTCTTTGTCCTGCAAGTGGGCCTGGTAGTGTGGAAAATGCTAGAGCAGTAGCATATTTGCCTATTTGGTCTTTTGTAGATGAAGGAGATTTTTTGTTTGACTCTGTTGTCGAAATCGACAGAACTTACGGACCATATCTGAACGATTCCCTGTTGACCATACTGCCAGAAAACAGACTGGATGATCCGCCATATAACGGGCACGTGTTCGATGGGCATGCAGTATGGCTTCCAGTCTATAATGAGTATGTCCATCCTGAACGTGGCATGCTTATAGATTGGTTATTTTCGAAAAGTAAAATTAGAGGTATATCTGATGTAGAAGTTAATACTGTGTCTGGGGTTGCTCCAACTATTCCCGAAACAGTATCTGTAGATGTCAATTACAGCTCGACAGGGGTTGTTTCAGAAGAACGAGCAGTTGTCTGGAATGAGATTGACCCACATAACTATGGTAACGATGGACCAGGAGTCTTTCAGGTAGAGGGAACTATACAGGGATCTGTTAAAAAGGTTATTGCAACTGTAACTGTTGAATACAGAAACCGAATTGCCGACCTTAAAGAAACTGTTACAGGTCTGGATATTGTGCATGGAAATAAGAATACTCTGATGGTAAAGCTGAATAAGGCAGAAGATTTCCTGTCTGATAAAAGACATGACAAATCTGAACAAGCAGTCAAACAATTGAACACCTTTATCCAGCAGGTCAATAGTTTTGTAAAACCGGGTAAACTGACTGAAGAACAGTCGATAGAGATGATTGAAGCAGCAAAAGAGTCAATTAGGAATATTACAAACTTAAATAACATAACGGTCAGTTGAAAAGCCAGTATAGAACTTAAATTTTTTTGTGACAGCAATACCAAGAAGATTACTAAATGGACCGCATAAAGTCAAAAGATTTTTGCGGTCTATTTTATTTAACCCGGTACTAACCGTCTGTAATACATCATTTCAAAAGTTAGGAAGCTAAATTGGGTTAAGCAGGCGCTTACACCCTTTGCTAATGTTCAGTGGGGTGTAAGTAACCTGTTATTGTCTCACTTTATAACAAAAATACTGTCTTTAATATTAACATCAATCTCCTAATCCCCAACTCAGAAAGGAGAATATATGTCAGGGAGACGGCACCCCCAGTTGTATGTATCCTACACTTTTTATCCACATCTGGAGTCCCTTTCTTAATGTCAAAGATTCAGTCCATTATTCCTGAATTGGAAGAATTTTAAACAATCATACTAAATAATTTTACATATATAGTTACATATAGGAGAAAATGAACGTTAAGGAATAATTCTATTTTGGAGGGATGACAATGGATTCTACTCAGCAATACGATATCAAATTAACATCGGCAGAGATAACAAATCTATGGTCTACATACATGAATGACAGTGGTTCCATCTGCCATTTAAAATATTACCTAAATATAGCAGAAGATACTGAAATTAAATCTGTTATTCAATCTGCATTAGACATTTCACAATTGCATGTTAACACAATAACCGAGATATTTACTCAGGAAGGTTATCCTGTTCCTCATGGCTTTAAATTAAATGAAGATGTTGATGTGTCTGCCCCAAGGTTGTTTTCTGATTCTTATTTTTTAAATAATGTTAATCAATTGGGTAAGATTGGTTTAAATGCATATAGCATGGCTTTACCTACAGCAGTAAGAGAAGATGTTTATAGTTTTTTTAGTCAGTGTTTAAGTGAATCAGATAATCTTATCAAACAAACCAACGATATATTATTGGCAAAGGGGCTGTATATCAAGTCACCATATCTCCCGAAGCCTGAATCATACGATTTTGTAAAAGAGAAAAGTTTTTTAGCAGGTTTTTTTGGCGAAAAAAGACCCCTTACAGGTACCGAAATCACAAACCTATATACCAATTTTCAAAGGAATGCATTAGGGGCAGCCACCTTGATTGGTTATAGCCAAGTTGCACAGGATGAAGAAGTAAAACAATTTCTGTTAAATGGAAAGGAAATGGCAAATAAGCATTGTGAAATATTTAGTTCGCTTCTAAGAGAAAGTGATTTACCTTGCCCTATGACTTGGGATACAGAGGTTACCGATTCTATTACGTACACTTTTTCTGACAGGAAAATGATGTTTTACACAACAAGTTTAATTGCACTTAGCGTGGGGTACTACGGTACAAGTATGTCAATGAGCCCAAGAAGAGATATTGGCGTTATGTATAGCAGGTTAGTTGCAGAAATATTAAAATACGCTAATGAAGGGGCAAAAATTATGATCAAGCATGGATGGATGGAAGAACCGCCACGGGCATTAGACCGTGATGAATTAGCAAAATAGTTAAAAATGAATAAAGCTTGAACAAGAATTTTAAGTTGATATGACAACAATTATAAGGAATTATGGACTTAAAATATTCATCAAATAAAAGGAAACTGCTTTGATAATGCCGGAATGGAATCCTTCCACTCCTCGCTAAAGTCGGAAGAATTCAACACTCAAAATAGAGTGCAGCAACCTCAGCAACCATTGATCAAACAGGTAACTCAATTGAGAAAGTAAACTTAAGTGCCAATCAATTAAATATGCTATCAAATGACCTAAATGAATTAATTAAAAAATTTTAAGTTGTAAAAAATTTTTTAACGAAAATAACTTATGACTGAATGGAAGGCAATGTTCTACTAGACAGGAACATTGCCTTTTGTTTGATTAAAATCTTATCGATTATGCAGAATAAAGTTAATCGATAACTTAATGTTATTGTGATATTAGAGGAATACATAGAAAAAATGATAAGGATAAATACAAAAAATAATCATTATTACCTATGTAAAGTAGTTATAAATAATGAATATTCAACAATAATCAAGATTTGTAAAAAAATACATTGTATTTAATTTCCTTTATGATAAAATGTATAATATTAATTAAGTTAACGATTAATTATATTTATTTTTGATAGCGTTTACTTTAGTTTTACCTCTTTCTTCTCTTAAAGAAGGGAGTGAAAATATCAAAAAAGAAAGAGATAAAATAAAAAAATTAATGAGGTGATATAATGGTTATGAATAGAAAAATACCATTCTTTATTTTAAGTTTTTTCTTGTTAATCTCTACTTTCTTTTTTATTAACATCCCTAAAGCACAAGCAGCAACTGGTTTTTATGTAAGCGGAAACACTCTTTATGATGCTACAGGTGAACCTTTTGTAATGAGAGGTGTTAACCACCCACACTCATGGTATAAAAGTGATTCTGCTACTGCTATTCCTGCAATTGCAGAAACGGGGGCAAATACAGTAAGAATCGTATTATCGGATGGTAGCCAGTATACGAAAGATGATATTGATACGGTTGAAAACCTCTTATCATTAGCAGAAGAGAATAACCTTATTGCCGTATTAGAAGTACATGATGCTACTGGATCAGATGACCTTAATGCATTGAACAGTGCCGTTAATTATTGGATAGATATTAAAGATGCACTGATCGGGAAGGAAGACAAAGTTATCATTAATATCGCAAATGAGTGGTACGGTACATGGAATGGATCTGAATGGGCTAATGGTTATAAACAGGCGATTCCCAAACTAAGAAATGCAGGTTTAGAACATACATTAATCATAGATTCAGCAGGTTGGGGGCAATACCCGGAATCCATTCATGACTACGGGCAAGAGGTATTCAATGCTGATCCTTTAAAAAATACAATGTTCTCCATTCATATGTATGAATACGCTGGTGGAGATGCTTCCACTATTCAATCCAATATTGACAATGTGCTCAATCAAGATCTTGCATTGATAATAGGAGAATTTGGACATATGCACACAGATGGAGATGTAGATGAGGATACGATTTTGAGTTATTCCGAGCAAACAAATGTTGGTTGGCTTGCGTGGTCATGGAAAGGAAATGGATCTGAATGGGAGTATTTAGATTTATCCAATGATTGGAGTGGAAATAATTTAACTTCTTGGGGAGATAGAATAGTGAATGGTACCAATGGTATAAAAGCTACTTCAAAAATCAGCCCGATTTTCGGAGATGGAAATGACCCGGGTAGTGGGGATAATCCACAGGATTCAGGTGGATCTGAGGAAACACTGTATGATTTTGAATCAAGTATACAAAACTGGAATGGCGAAAATGTATCAGAGGGTCCTTGGTATGTAAATGAATGGGCAGCAAGTGGAAACCATTCATTAAAAGCTAATGTACAATTAAACAATTATTCTAAGCATTATTTATCCCTTATTGAGAACAAAGATTTTAGTGGGAAATCGCAACTAAAAGCAACAGTAAAACATGCTGATTGGGGAAATATTGGAGACGGCATAAATGCAAAGTTATATGTGAAATCAGGGGCAGGTTGGACATGGTCTGATAACGGTAATGTAGCAATCAATTCTTCAAATGGGACAACTTTAGCATTGGATTTATCAACTGTTCCCAATCCTAATAACATTAGAGAAATCGGGGTTCAGTTTATAGGTTCTTCTAATAGTAGCGGTCAAACAGCTGTGTACGTTGATAATGTTACAATTGATTAACTAAAGAATTGAAGCGTTCTACTAGCTAACTCCAATCAGGGGTTAGCTTTTTCAATCGGAAAGTGTTCAATTCTACTTGACGGTTACAGATCACTTGTGGAACAAAAATGGAAATAAACTTTCGAAATGTTATTATGGAGTATAAGGAAGTTTCAACATTGATGGTGATACATATAAACGAGGAGGAATCTTCTGTGGAGTATCATATAAACCCGCTAAGATGGTCGATCATTAGTATTTTCGTTGTTGTGATATTATGGAATTTATTATCGGATTATTATGGGTTCTCTTTACCTTTATTCCTATTCTATTTATTATTTGTAGTTGGATTAGCTTATTCCATTCAATTTACATTTAAAATACAGAAGCACCATTTAGTATACCAAGTATTATTATTTAAAAGATCTATTATAAAAAAGGAGATTTACCCCGAACAAGTAAATCAAATAGAATTCATACGTGCCGGATGGGTTAAAAAAGCCGCCATTATCAAAGTAGAAAAAGGATTCGATATAAGATTAGCTGTACTACAACCCCCTGAAGCATATGACCATTTGATTGTATTTGCAGAAAAACATGATATATCAATAGTTAAAACCAATGACTACTTAACTTTGGAAAGAAAAGGGGAGAGGAACAAAATGAAAGACTAGTTCATACCTTTCTTATGGACAAAAGTCCACGAGAAGAGGATGACCCTTATTTTTCATATTTGGTGCCTAACCTCTATATTTGCGCTTTTCTTTGTTCATACTAAATAGTATAATAATTAAGGTTTACTGTAGTTTGAAAAAAAGGTTTAAGAATGATATAAGTATAAAAGAAGCAGAGATTTCTTTGCTTTTTTATTTTTTTGTTATTTTAGGGGGGAGTTCTAATGCCCCGATAATGAGAGGATTTGAATTTGATATGACAGATAATTTCTGGCGTGATTTACCACGACCGTTTTTTATACTAGCACCGATGGAAGATGTGACAGATGTTGTTTTTAGACATGTAGTGAGCGAAGCAGGTAGACCTGATGTGTTTTTTACAGAATTTACAAACACGGAAAGTTATTGTCATCCAAATGGGCACCAAAGTGTGCGTGGGCGTTTGACTTTTACAGAAGATGAACAGCCGATAGTGGCGCATATATGGGGAGATAAACCCGAGTATTTTCGACAAATGAGTATTGGCATGGCGAAAGAAGGTTTTCGCGGTGTAGATATCAATATGGGTTGTCCTGTCCAAAATGTAGCAGCAAATGGGAAGGGATGCGGTCTTATCCGCCGTCCAGAAGTTGCAGCAGAGATAATACAAGCTGCAAAAGCAGGGGGATTGCCTGTTAGTGTGAAAACAAGACTTGGTTACACTGATGTAGAGGAATGGCACGACTGGCTAACACACTTATTGAAGCAAGATATCGTTAATCTTTCTATTCACCTGCGTACCAAAAAGGAAATGAGTAAGGTGGATGCGCATTGGGAACTAATTCCGGATATTAAAAAACTTCGTGATGAGGTGGCCCCAGATACACTTTTAACAATTAACGGGGATATTCCTGATCGTCAAACTGGTCTGGATCTCGTTCGCAAGTACGGTGTGGATGGGGTTATGATTGGGCGTGGTATTTTCACAAATCCATACGCCTTTGAAAAACAGCCCAAAGACCCTACTAGTACGGAATTGTTAGATCTCTTAAGATTGCATCTGGATCTCCATGATAAATATACAGAAATAGAGCCGCGTCTATTTAAGCCACTTCGTCGTTTTTTTAAGATCTATGTCCGTGGGTTTCGAGGGGCAAGTGAATTAAGAAATCAGTTGATGAGCACAGAGACCACGAATGAAGTCCGTACATTGCTTGATGAGTTTGAAAGAAATAATCTGGAAACGAGTATATTTTAATATAGATATACAGCCGATTGCATGTTTGCAAAAAAATCATACATGTAGTAGCGGTGGAGACCGACCACTGGTATCTACTTTAGACACACAAACTACAGAATATTAAGACAGGTTATTGTATTACCTGTCCCAGCTTGTAGACAGAGCCTAAGAAATGGCTCCTATCTGCAAGCTTTTTTGTATAATATAGAAAAGGGTGGAGTAGATAAATCTACACCACCGCATTTGACAAAGAAGGGTAATTTAAAAATTTGAACTTAAGCTATTCCCTCATTCTTCCGCTTTCCATGATTGAACATCGTCTGTTTCTATAATCCCCATTGTAACATCATCAATATCTGGGTCACTTAATACCTTATCACGGATTTCAAACTTTATATCATCCGCTTCCGCAAGAGCAAGTCCTTTTATTAATTCTATATAGGCTTCTACATGATATTGTCTTCCTTCTTGAAGAATACGCATTTCCTTTATATCAACAACATTTGGGTCGTCTAATATAATTTTTCCAATACGCTCTTCAATTTTTGCTGGGGCTGCTACACCAATTAATCCCATTGTATTATCATATCCAATTTTTAATGCGATCCCGACTAGTAAAATCCCAATTAACATTGTACCAATTCCATCTAAATAAAATAATCCCGTTAAATGAGATAAAATAACAAAAATCAATGCTACTAAAGCTCCAAATGTAGCAATAATGTCTTCGTAAAAGACAAGTCTGGTAGGGGGGGAAGCATAACGAACATTTTTAAACGACTCGGGAATAATCTGCATGCCCTTTGCATTAATTCGAGACTCATGTATTATTTCTTTCATCGCTTTGATAAGTACAAAGCCATCAATAAATATTGCCACGGACAAAATTATAATGTTAAGCCAAATGTTAGTGGATTCTTTTGGATGTTGAATGAGTTCCCACCCTTTTATTATCGTTTCATATGCCATAATTGCCACAATGATAACTGCAACTAAAACAAAAAGATTAACGACACGACCAAACCCTGTCGGAAAGCGTTTTGTTGGTTCTTTCTCAGCAAGAGCGCTACCGAAAAATACAAAGCCTTGGTTTGTTGCATCAGCAACAGAATGAATAGTAGTTGCAAACATAGCACCACTTCCACTAATCGCTGCTGCAATACCTTTTATAATAGCCAGAGTGGTATTCCCAAGAGCTGCTACACCAGAAGACTTATTTCCTTTTTTTAGAAAATGAATAAATTTCATTAATTTATCACCCTTTAGCTTAATCTATAAATAGTATGAGTTTAATTTATGAAGATATGTACTTAGGCTGATCAATTTTAATTAACTATACTGGTATCACTTAAGCTAGAGGGTGCTTATATGAAGAAGGATAATAATGAAACAAAAGATCATACTAATGTTAGCAATTTAATGGGAGGAATGGTATGTGAATATTGCCAACTTCATGACGATCATTGGATTTGTAGTTTGTACGATTGTAATTCTTATACTCTTAGCTGTTGGGTTGTATTTATTACGTGTGGATAAAAGGCAAAAACAGCACCCTATTCTTCGTAATTTTCCTCTAATAGGGAGAGCTAGATATTTCTTAGAGAATATTGGCCCCGAGTTACGTCAATATTTATTTAATAATGACCGTGAGGGAAAGCCTTTTTCACGAATTGAGTATCAACATATAGTGAAAAAAGCAAAATACAAGCGTGATGTTCTTGGATATGGCTCCCAACGCGATTTTGATGAGCCTGGATATTATATTCGTAATTCTCTGTTCCCTAAATTAACGGAGGAATTAAAGATGGACCGTGAAACGAAAGTGACGACAGAGCGCTACCTGTTGCTCAATGAACCTTTATTTGGTCAAAGAAAAGAGCGATTGGATAAGGATGAATCCCCTATTTATTTATTAGAAGATGATGAGGCAATTGTGATAGGAGAACAAACAAGGCATCCGTTCAAGGTTAAAGGTCAGGTTGGTATGTCTGCAATGAGTTACGGATCCTTAGGTGAGAGAGCTATTACGGCCCTCTCAGAAGGCTTAGGAATTGCTAAAGGAACTTGGATGAATACCGGGGAGGGTGGCATATCTGATTACCATCTCAAGGGTGGAGTAGATCTTATCATGCAAATTGGTCCCGGCTTATTTGGTGTAAGAGATATGGAAGGAAACTTTAGTTGGGATGCAATACTAGAAAAAAGTAATATTCCAGAAGTAAAAGCGTTTGAAATTAAATTAGCGCAAGGTGCAAAAACACGAGGTGGCCATATTGACGCAGAGAAAGTTACAGAAGAAATTGCCAGGATAAGAATGGTAGAGCCTTATAAGTCGATTGACAGTCCCAATCGTTTTCGTGAATTCAGTGACTTACCTTCCTTATTTGAATTTTTAGCGAAAGTTCGTGAACATACTGGGAAGCCTGTTGGCATGAAGGTTGTTATTGGAAGTAATCATGAGGCTGATGAACTTGCCAAAGCGATTAAGGATACGGGGATGGGACCAGACTTCATCACAATAGATGGTGGGGAAGGAGGTACTGGAGCATCCTACCAAGAATTAGCGGACAGTGTGGGGTTACCGATTCGCTCGGCGTTACCGTTAGTCGATAATGCTCTTCGGAAATACGGTGTCCGGGACAATTTGAAAATTATCGCTTCAGGGAAGTTGTTTTCACCTGACCGGATTGCCATTGCATTAGCTATGGGCGCAGATCTTGTCAATATAGCTAGAGGTTTTATGATAACAGTGGGTTGTATCCAAGCGCTTCAATGTCAATCCAATTCTTGTCCGGTTGGAGTCGCAACAACAGATCCTGAACTACAAAAAGGACTCGTAATAGAAGAAAAAAAATGGCGTACGGCAAATTACTTAATTACCATGCGGAAAGGTTTATACCGGCTAGCGGCTGCAGCAGGCATCGATTCACCGACTAAGTTTACAAGAGACCACATAGTTTATCGAGACGAAAAGGGCAGGACATGGTCATTAGACGATATCTATCAAGCAATGGTACAGCCTAAAAACATTAATGATATTTCTTAAAGGAAGAAGGTGCAATAAATGAAAGTAGCAGAACTATTGATAAAATGTTTAGAGCATGAAGGAGTCGAATATATTTTTGGTGTGCCAGGTGAGGAAAATATTGATGTGATGGATGCTCTTCATGACTCAACGATTCAATTTATTGTAACACGTCATGAAACGAGTGCCGCGTTTATGGCGGGAACATACGGAAAACTAACAGGGAAACCTGGTGTCTGCTTAGCAACGCTTGGACCAGGTGCAACCAATTTATTAACCGGAGTTGCCAATGCCAACATGGATCTCTGTCCGGTCGTGGCGATCACGGCACAAGCTGGTTTAGGTCGTCAGCATAAGATTTCCCATCAACATTACGACATGGTATCTGTTTATGATGAAGTAACAAAATGGAATACCCAGATAAAAACGCCTGATGTAGTTCCTGAAGTTGTACGAAAAGCATTTAAAGTTGCTACGGAGGAAAAGACCGGAGCAACGCATATTGAACTTCCTGAAGATGTTGCGAAAATGGATGTTGAAAGTTCACCTCTTAATATTATCCCTCATCATCTTTCAGAGGCGGATGAACCAGTAATTAACGAGGCGGCCAAAATAATAGAACAAGCAAAGCACCCTCTCATTTTAGTTGGAAATGGTGTAACAAGAGGGGATGCTGCTGAAGAATTAAGGTCTCTAGTAGAGATGGCAAATCTTCCAGTGGTTCATACCTTTATGGGAAAAGGTGCAGTAGCCTGGACTGATGAACATAGTTTACTAACTGCAGGAATAGGTGGTAATGATTATATTACGTGTGGATTTGATGAGTCAGACTTAATCATTGCTATTGGCTTTGATATGGCAGAGTATTCACCAAAAAGCTGGAATCCTGAAGGCAAAACCCCAATTCTGCACATTGATACGCAGGAAGCAGAAATCGATGCATGCTACCCTGTCCAGTTAAATGTTGTGGGTAATATAAAAGAGAATATAAAAAATGTGAAAAAGGCACTTACAGCAAAAGAAAGAGATTTAACTTGGGTGGCACATGTTCGCAACAAGGTACTTACTGAGCTAGAATCGTTTAAAAACGACATGGAATTTCCTGTGAAACCACAAAAGATTATTGCTGATTTACGATCTGTATTGGAGGAAAACAGTATTGTTATCTCTGATGTAGGTGCCCATAAAATGTGGATGGCTAGAATGTACCATTGTTATCAACCGAATACGTGCTTAATTTCGAATGGTTTAGCATCAATGGGTGTTGCAGTGCCTAGTGCCATTGCTGCAAAAATGGTTCACCCAGAACGTCAGGTAGTTGCTGTATGTGGTGATGGATCATTTCAAATGACAAGTGCAGAATTAGAAACTGCCAAACGCTTAAACTTACCGATTGTGATTCTTTTGTGGCGTGATGAAGGGTACGGTTTAATTGAATGGCATCAAATGAAAGCTTTTAACCGTTCATCCCACATTAAATTTGGCAATCCAGATTTTGAACAGCTAGCCAAATCCTATGGCTTTGAGGCACTGAAGGTTGACAAGACAGAAGAACTGAAATCAACCATTGAAAAAGCGTTATCGTTGAACAAGCCCGTATTAATCGATTGTCCAGTTGATTATCGAGAAAATATGAAGCTTACAGAAAAACTAGGAAATATTATTTGTTGAACGGAGGTTATATTATGATGACAATTGGTTCTATTATCGACGGTCAAGAACGAATAGAAGATAATCGACAAACAGTATCTGTTCATAATCCTTTTGATAACGAAAAAGTGGCGGAATTAAAACTAGCTACCAAGAAAGATCTCGAAGACGCTGTAACCATTAGCTTTGAAAAGTTTCATTCCGAAATGAAGGTTATGCCAGCCCATCAACGTGCTGATATTTTACGAAAAACTGCTGATTTGTTAGTGAAAAAAACCGAGGATTTTGCAAACACTATTAGCAAGGAAGCAGGTAAACCAATTAAGTATAGCCGTGCTGAAGTCGAGCGGTCTATCCAAGTTCTCCGTTTTGCATCTGAATTAGCCAAAAATATTACCGGGGAAATTATACCGATGGATGCTGCTATTGGTGGTGAACATCGAATGGGGCTAGTCAAGCGTGAGCCGTTGGGTGTAGTGGGGGCAATCACACCGTTTAACTTCCCATTAAACCTTTCCCTTCATAAACTTGCACCAGCCCTGGCAGCTGGTAACACAGTCGTTTTTAAACCGGCAGAAAAAACACCGATTTCTGCTCATATGCTTGTAAATCTGTTTCAAGAAGCAGGATTGCCAGCCGGTGTCATCAATTTACTTATCGGAACTGGTGAAGAAGTTGGTTCACCACTTGTGACGCATGACAAAGTCGAAAAAATTAGCTTTACTGGTAGCCTTCCAGTTGGTAAGAAAATTAGGGAAACAGCAGGATTTAAGAAAGTTACTTTAGAGCTTGGTTCCAATTCACCAAACATATTATTTAAGGATGCCAACATTGAATATGCTACGACAGAACTGGTAAAAGGGGCTTTTGCATTCTCTGGCCAAGTCTGTATTTCAGCACAACGTATTTATGTGCAGAGAGAAATTTATGATGAATTCCTTGAGTCATATACTAAAAAAACAAAAGCATTGCAAATTGGTGATCCAATCAGTGAAGAAACGGACATTGGTCCGATGATTAATGAAGAAGAAGCTAAACGAGCCAAGCAGTGGATTGATGATGCGGTAGACAAGGGAGCGACAATTGCGGCCGGCGGTGAACGAAATGGCACAATTTTATCACCTACGATCATGACTAATGTGGATGAAAACATGAAAATCATCGCTCAAGAAGTATTTGCTCCTATTGTATCAGTCATCCCATTTAATACGGAAGAGGAAGTAATCCAGTATTCGAATGATTCCATATATGGCCTGCAAGCGGGTGTTTTCACAAAAGATATTAACCGAGCATTACGCGTTGCTGATCGATTAGAAATGGGTGGCGTCTGGATTAATGAAATCTCTACGTATAGGCAAGATAATCATCCGTATGGTGGCGTGAAGCAAAGTGGTGTTGGAAAAGAGGGCGTAAAATATGCCATTGAAGACATGACTGAAATGAAGTTTATTGGGATTAAAATTGATCAAAACAATAAATAATCTTTTTTGGGAATGATTTCTTTCTCCGATAAATCATCATTATGTGGAATACTCTTTAGTACCACAATTATTTGCAGCCTAGTCACCAATCCAACTAAATCTCTAAAATAGCGAGGTTAGATGCATGGGTTTCCAGTATCACCCTAGTTCCCATTATAATATTGTCTCCTTCACGATATCAGTCCATGGCAGATGGTGGCGGTGGGAACAGTGGGTATGGATTCTCGTATGTTTCTTACCTCCAAACTCCTCTGAAAGCGCATCCAACAATCTGCTATTACTTATCCCAACATACAGACATTTAATATTTTCTTAGAATCAATTATAAATGTTGTAAGGCAGTAATTATATTATTATGAATTGGAGGGATAGCAAAGAAATAGGAATAATCTGATTAATAATGTAAAAAGATTTAGTTTTGATTTCTGTTATTAATCTAATAGAAAAGAGGACAATTCATGTTGACGAATGTCATGTCTGGTTTTTATCGACTAAGTGAATGGGTCATGCGAATGGCAATTTTGAATCTATTATGGCTGTTATTTACGTTGATCGGCGGCGTGATTTTTGGCTTCGGACCATCCACAGCCGCGATGTTTGCAATTGTGAGGAAGTGGATCCTAGGGCATGACGATATACCTGTTTTTAAAACATTCTGGCATTTATTCAAAGAGGAATTTGTAAGGGCTAACATTTTATCTTCTATTCTCATAGTGGTTGGCTATATTTTGTTTTTAGATTTAAGATTTTTCCTTATGCAAGATGGATTTATTTTTCGTATTTTAAGTTTTGTGATAATACTACTAAGCTTTATTTACGTTATTACGGCAATGTATGTCTTCCCCGTATTTGTTCATTACAACTTAAAGCTGGCTCAATATTTAGGCAATGCCTGTTTGATTGCGATTGCAACACCATTTGTAACTATTCTTATGATAATGTCGCTC
The DNA here is from genome assembly GCF_052246695.1 of Gracilibacillus sp. D59. NCBI lineage: Bacteria > Bacillati > Bacillota > Bacilli > Caryophanales > Bacillaceae > Gracilibacillus > Gracilibacillus sp. D59. Next base: position 92,836 of record NZ_JBQQCK010000003.1, read on the forward strand.
GTATCGGTATACCTTCTGTTGGTTTATGTTCCAGGTCTGATTCCTTTCTTCGGCGGTAGTTGTATTAGTTTCTGTTTAATGTGGTTAGCTTATCTGTCAATCAGAAAAGTCGAAGCAGCGAATGAAACGATAAATGAAGGAGGGGATGCTATAGATAAGGGGAACTGTAAAAACTAATTGTAAGAAAATCTTTTCAATTAATATCCAAAACAAGGGGGAAATAAGTAATGAGTACTAGAGTGAAAGGTGCAATCTATTTACCTGCACAAGCTTACAATGCATATCAAATGTGGAGAGACTACCGGATAGATGAAATTGTCCGAGATCTCGAATTTGCGAAGAAGTTAAATTTAAATGCTTTACGAGTGTGGCTTAGCTATGAATACTGGTTGGAAGAACCTGAGAAGATGCAAGAAGTTTTCGATCATTTTCTGGAAGAAGCTGAAAAGAAAGGGATTCGAATTTTACCTTCCCTTTTTGAAAAAGTGGGAATAGAACCCACTTTTGAAGCAAGGATAGATAAAAACCCGTTAACAGCCGTATGTGTATATTCTCCATCGATGGAAATCATTAATAATCCAAACAGATGGAATGAACCGGCAGCATTTGTTAAATGGTTTATGCAGCATTATCGTGATGATGAACGATTATTAGCTGTAGAAGTAATGAACGAGCCTTATGGAGTTGACCGTCTTCAATTTGCACGAGAAATGTTAATATGTGCAAAAGAAAGGAAGGGGAAGTTGCCATTAACAATTGGTTGTATTGATTTTGAACATAACATGTATTTCCTCGATATTGGTATCGATATCCTGCAAAACCATGCTAATTTTCCAAATTCGATAGACTACATCGAAAAGCGATTAGCTCAATTCGAAGAGTTTGGGAAAATTCTTAATAAACCTGTATGGTTAACGGAATGGCAACGTATTCGTCCAACGTCAAATGGGTGGGGACAGAATCCATTAGGAAATGGAGAATGGCAACCGGATTATGAAGCATATGCAAAAGTGTTAGAAAATTATCCACAATTAGGTACATTTTTTTGGTCGCTAATGGTTAAACCAGCATATCTGCCACCGCAACGTAAGAAGGGAACATTGAATGGTGTGTTCCACGAGGATGGAGCTGTTTGGAGCCTGGATGATGCACGCGCCATTGCAAACGATCCTAACTTTGAAGCTGAAGAACGAAGAGAATGGCCGGAATGGGCAAAAGAGATACCTGAGAACGTATTCGTAAAGTGAAATATGTATGCGATTACACAAGGGGAGACGGAGGAGGTAGTAAAATGCAAAAAATAATAATACTAGTTTTATCTCTAGTATTTATTGGTCTGGTAGTTAATGGATGTTCAAATTCAAAGGATGCTAGTAAAGACTATGTGAGTGAAGGGCCGTCAGATAATTATAACGAAGAAGGCTTTCCAATTGTAGAAGAGCAAATTACTTTGAGATTTTTTGCTAGAAAATCACCCCCAAATGGACCGTACAATGAGATGAAAATGTTCAATGAGTATGAAAAAATGACTAACATAGACATTGAATGGGATGATGTTCCACAGGATGGTTTCCAGGAAAGAAAAAACCTTGAGTTTTCATCTGGGGAACTGCCAGATGCTTTTTATAAATCCAGTATTACACCATTGGAAGCTGTAGAATATGGATCATCCGGTGTACTTATTCCGCTTGAAGAATTGTTGGAGGATTATGCACCAAATTTAACCGCTTTATATAATGAATATCCTGAAATTAAATCATCGATTACAGCTCCAGATGGACATATCTATGCTTTACCCGCAATTCTTACTTTAAATGCAGCTAGAACGGATAAAATTTGGATTAATAAAACTTGGTTAAATAATTTAGGTTTGGAAGAACCGACAACTCCAGATGAACTTGTAAATGTTCTCAAAGCATTTAGAGATAATGACCCTAACGGGAATGGGGAACAAGATGAAATTCCAATGACATTCCGAAACTTTGGTCAGTTATTGAACTCAATGATTGGATCATGGGGAATGATCGATCAAATGGGGAACCACCTTATGATTGAAGATGAAAAAGTGAAATTTTGGGTAACGGACGATCGTTTTAAAGAATATTTACAATTCCTTCATAAATTATACGACGAACAATTAATGGATAGAGGCGTATTTACTCAAGAACAATCTAAATTTGTTGGTAATATGGCTTCTGGAAATGTCGGAATCTTTTGGAACCAGACTACTGATGCATTTAATAAAGTGAAAGACGACTATATAGGCATCTCTCCAATCATTGGTCCCTATGGAGATCAACTTTATTCAGCTGGACCAATTGCTCGTGATTTTGGTACATTCGCCATTACATCGAAAAATGAACATCCACAAGCAACAATGAGATGGATCGATTACTTCTTTAGTGAGGAAGGATCTATATTCTTCCGATATGGCGTTGAAGGAGACACATTTAATTACAATGATGAAGGTTTACCTGAATATACCGATGAAATTTTAAATTCGGAACAAGGTTTAGGACCGACGATCGGCCAATTTACCCCTTGGCCTGGTGGTGGATCACCACAATTTGTTACAGAGAAAAATGCTTCAGCAATCAACCCGCCTGAAGCTCAAGCTGCCCAAGAAATGCTAGATCCATATTTGCCAAACCCTATTTACGGTACACCAATCTTTGACGAAGATACAACAAAAGAAGTTGATCAAATCCGACAAGATATGGATCAATACTTCGAAGAATCCGCTTCTAAATTCATCACCGGTGATTTGAGCTTTGATAAGTGGGATGATTATGTATCCACAATCGAAGGAATGGGACTAGATCGTTTAACAGAAATTTATCAAGAAGCATATGACCGTACGAATTAGTAAATTGTCCAAGTCACTAGGTACAGTGTTTCCTTGTACCTAGTGATTTTAGAAGTTCAAGGGAGGTAAGCAGAAGTGACTGTTCTTAAACCAGAAATTGCAACAAATAAAAAAGATATAAGTAATGCCACTGCAAAAAGGAAAAAGGCTCTAAAGCGGTTTCTCTCCCGCTATGATTTATATCTCATGCTTCTTTTACCCATAATGTGGTATATGATCTTTCAATATGGACCAATGTACGGTCTGCAAATTGCTTTTAAAGATTATAATCCAGTCCAAGGATTTCTAGGAAGTGAATGGGTTGGATTTGAGAATTTTACTAGATTTTTCTCTTCCTATTACTTTGGAAGATTGCTTTGGAATACACTTTCCATTAGCTTATTATCCTTGCTCATTGCGTTTCCAATTCCAATATTCTTAGCATTATTAATTAATGAAATTAAAAGTCTTAATTTGAAGAAAACGCTTCAAAATGTCACATATATCCCTCACTTCATATCTGTTGTAGTAATTGTCGGTATGTTAGATTTATTTTTAAGTCCAGATGGGGGATTTATCAATATTATACTTAACTCCCTTGGAATAGAATCGATTCCTTTTTTAGAAAAGCCAGAATGGTTTAAAACAATCTTTATTGGCTCTAACATTTGGCAGAATATGGGGTGGCAATCCATTATTTATGTTGCAGCCTTAAGTGGAATTGACACTCAATTATATGAAGCAGCAAAAATTGACGGAGCAAGTCGTCTGCAAAGGATCATCCATGTTTCATTACCGGGAATTTTTCCAGTAATCATTATCCTGCTTATTTTAGACATTGGCCAGTTTATGAATGTTGGTTTTGAGAAAATTCTCTTAATGCAAAACAATTTGAACTTAGAATCTAGTGAAGTTATTCAGACTTTCGTATATAGAAATGGTATTCTCAATGGTGATTACAGCTATAGTACCGCTATTGGCTTATTTAATTCCATCATTAATTTTGCACTATTACTCTTAATCAATAGGTATGCAAGAAAAAAGGCGGAGACAAGTTTGTGGTAAGTACAACATTCGTACAAGGAGGGAACATAAATGATACAAAGCTCTTCAAAAATATCAGATGGCAAAATTTTTGATATCGTCGTCATTCTTATTTCAGCCGTTATATTAGTAATTGTACTTTATCCGCTACTATTTGTACTTAGTGCTTCGTTCAGTGATCCTGCGAAAGTAATGAACGGAGAAATGTGGCTCTTTCCAGTAGATTTTAATCTAGATGCGTATGCGGAGATTTTCAAGAATAGTGAGATTTGGATTGGTTATCGAAACACGATTATTTATACGACTTTGGGAACTATTATTAATATTGGCTTGACTACATTAGCTGCTTATCCATTATCGAGACGTGATTTACCGGGAAGGAATTTAATGATGTTCCTGATCACGTTTACGATGTTTTTTCACGGCGGGTTAATACCGACATATTTAATCGTTCAAAATTTAGGAATGATAGACACAATTTGGGCGATGGTCATCCCCAATGCGATTGCAACCTATAATTTAATTGTAATGCGTACCTACTTTCAGACAAGTATACCATGGGAGCTTCAAGAAGCAGCGATGATAGATGGGTGTTCCAATATAAAACTATTATTTAAGATTATTCTTCCATTATCAAAGCCAATCATTGCCGTGTTGGTATTATTTTATGCCGTTGCGCATTGGAACGCATTCTTTAATGCATTGATTTACTTGAGAGATGATGCACTCTACCCACTACAGCTCATTCTTAGACAAATACTGCTAGTTAATCAATTGGGTGGTACAGATTCTGCAGGTCAATTTGGTATGGATGAAAAAATATTACTAGGACAAAGTGTGAAATATGCTTTAGTTGTTGTGGCGAGTGTGCCGGTTCTGATCATGTATCCGTTCGTGCAGAAACACTTTGTGAAGGGTGTCATGATTGGTTCGATAAAAGGTTGATCACTCTTTAGAGTGGATTGCTGGAGAAAAATACTATTGAGGTGAGTATATGTGTGCTTCAAAACCAAATGTTATTGTAATGATGACCGATCAGCAAAGGGCCGATCTTCGTGCTTTAGAAGGTTATCCTTTGGATACGACACCATTTTTAGATAGCATGGCGAAGCAGGGGACATGGTTTGATAAGGCTTATACCACCATGCCCATTTGCTGCCCGGCAAGGACGAGTTTCTTGACAGGGCGTTGGCCGAGTTCACATCGGGTTAACGGAAACTTTAGTCTTGAACAGGCAGAATATGAACAGGATATTTTTGATGTGGCTCGAGAACAAGGTTATAAAACTGCCTTGGTCGGTAAAAACCATAGTTACGTAAAACCCGAAGAAAAATGCGATTACCATCTGCTCCATGGTCACTGGGGAGGCTTTGGAGAAGAGCGGACGGTCGAAGAAAAAGCCTATGATGATTGGTTAAAAACTATTTCACAGGTAAGTCTTCAACCGACTCCGTTTCCATTAGAGTGTCAGCTTCCTTATCGCGCAGTATCAGCTGCACAAAATTGGATTAAGGAAATAAGAAACGAGCCATTCTTCATGTGGTTGAGCTTTCCGGAACCTCACAATCCATATCAAGCACCGGAGCCTTATTTTTCCTTGTTTCCCCCAAATGAATTACCGCCACTGCAGGCAAAAGAACCAGAACGTTTGCAAAAGGGGGCAAAATGGAAGTTTTATGGACAGCAAATAGAACATTTCCTAACGGATTACCGGGAGCGAATTCCGAGAGCTCGTTCTAATTACCTGGGGATGCTCCGATTGATTGACGATCAAATTTGTCGCTTTATAGATTTTCTTCAGGAAGAATCACTGCTAGACAATACTGTGATCGTATTTATGTCAGATCATGGAGATTTTGTCGGAGAATATGAATTGATTAAGAAAGGACCAGAAGCACCGGAAATACTTGCACGCGTTCCACTACAATTTATCGGACCAGACATTGTTGCAGATGAACAGCCGCATCTAGCCCATATTTCTATAGCAGATGTTATGCCTACATTATGCGAAGTAATGGGTAGTTCGATTCCAGCTGGTGTACAAGGGCGAAGCCTTTATCCACTGTTAACGAGACAATCTTATCCGGACCAGGAATTTTCAAGCATTTACGTTGAACATGGATACGGTGGGTTGTATCACGCAGATGGAAAGACAGAAGACCCTAGTTCATCTGGTCAAATGAACAATGGTGTTGCATTGTTCAACGAATTAAATAAATATACGCAGTCGGGATGGTTACGCACAGTTCGTAAAGGTGAATGGAAGCTTAATATGGATATGTATGGAAAATGTGAATTATACCATATTGCGAAGGATCCTCTAGAACTAGATGATTTACACGGTCAAGAAAATTTTCGTCTCGTTGAGCAAGAGATGCTGATGGAACTGTGTCGTTGGCTGATTCGTAATCAAACGCCTACGCTTCCAGAGGATAAACTTTATCCGATCCGGCGAGATAGTAGAAATTATGTGCAGCCATGAGTGGGGAGGCGCCTTCCACTCATGGTAGTCTCACTAAATATGTTTATTAATAACTGAGAAAGTAGGGCAATCATATTCGTATGGAATCTTACCGCTAATATTATTGTTGATATCAAGCCCATTTCAATTAATAACATAGATTAAAAAACTCATCTGAATCAATCTGAAGAGGAGTTTTTAAGGCTGGGTAAACGCTGTTCATCAAGGTATTGATTTGGTGATACGCCAAAGTAGTTTTTGAATGCTCTTGAAAAAGAATATAAATCTGAATAACCAAGTGTTAGTGCCATTTCGGTTATTGTGTAGGCCGGTTCAGACAGCAATTCTAATGCTTTATTCATTTTTAAATGGAGAATGTACCGACTAGGTGTTTGACCAGTCTTTTCGGTAAAAGAAGTAGTGAAATGTGAGCGATTTAACCCTATATATTCAGAAACATCCGTAACCGATATATTTTCAGCAAAGTGCATATTCATATATTCTTTACTCCTCTGCAGCCAGTCCGTAGTGGATGCACTCGATATGTTTAATTCCTTTGCTCGAATAGCCAAATGATGGAAGAGCTTATAAATCACGCTTATACTTTGTAAATCATCATGATCTCCAATGTTTTGCAAATGATTAGAAAGTTCATTGATGATTGTAATGATTTCATCGGTGACAATCCCTTTCACATGGGAAGAATATTCGGATAATCCAATCCTGTTTACAATAGGATGTGCTTGCTTGCCATCAAAAGCAAACCAAAACATTTTGAGTTTTTTCTCACTATCTGTTTTATATTGATGTGTTTGATTTGGGAATAAACAGAAAATATCCCCTGTTTGTATAGGTGTATTTATATTATTTTGTTTAAAGTAGCCTTCTCCTTCTAAGACAAAATGAATACTAAAATATGTAATCATTCTTGGTCCCATCTTATAATGAGATTTTGCAATATTTCTACCAGCTCTAATAGGCCAAAGACCGCCAGATTTCTGTAAAGGAGTTGGGTTATAATACCAATGATCTGCATATTCGTGGGAAAATTCCTTCAAATTTTATACCTCCATATTTGGATGAAAGCGCATCCAACAAATTACTATTATTTACCCCAACATACGGACATTCAATAATTCTTTAAAATCAATTAGATTAAATGTTGTAATTATAATTATATTTTTTGATAGGAGGGATATCAAGGTAAAATTGATGCTTATGAAACTTAAATATTATGGAAAGATGGTGGTTAACAAAGTGATAAAAAAAGGTGTCCGTTATAGTTTGATTATATTGTTAATAGGGATTGCTACAGTATTACCAAGATATAATTATGGCCATATCCAGGCTAAAGAAGCATGGAAAATCGAATCCAACAAACTGGATAACAAATTCACGGTTAAGTCAGGTCCTCAAATGGGAGAAAAAGTAAAAGTTTATGATGGAACAATTGAAAAATATAATGGGTATTACTACTTGATGGGAACAGGATCACGAGGACATGTTTATCGTTCCAAAGATATGATTCATTGGGAAAGTGCTTACGAATTGATCTCTGATGATCCATCTACACTGCCACCGTATGCTGATGGAGTGTATCCTAGGTATGGAGCATCTGATTTATTTTTCCATAATGGTGTCATGTTTTATGGATTTAATGGAAACAATTTAGTTCATGGTGATCCTAGTACGATAAATAATACTCCGGATTTTCGTCATAGCTTTTGGGAGCAGAAGTTTGACTTAGGAATTGATTTGCAGTTTTTTGTTGCTCATGATGGTGAATTACTTTATCTGCGTAAAGTAAACCCATTCGAACCTGATCCAAATACTGGTGCAGCAAAGTCGTTTGATGCGGGGGCATGGATGTGGAAGGTTAAATCTTTCTTTAATGAAAAGGGAAGTGAAGGGCGTAGTCCTGCACAAGAGTTAATCCATACACAAAAGGGGCATTGGGCAAGCTTTGATAAGTTTAATTTTGAAGGGCAAGAAATGTATTATGATAATGGCCAGTATTACTTGCTATATATGGGCAACAATATGGCACCAAGAACAGGACTTTATGAAACGGGGGTTGCGCAATCTGATCATTACGATACCTTTGATAACAGCTCTAAATACCCTGGTAAATTAATCGCACGAAACTTAGAAGAAATGATTTTGAAGTATGATGTGATTTTACCTACTGCTGAGCATGGCTATCAAACTTACGATTACACATTCACTGAACCAGATGGAAATTGGCAGCATGCGAATTATGAGCCAACTGATGATTGGAAAAGCGGACAAGGCGGTTTTGGCTTTCCGCTAAAAGAACGAAATGTGCTTATTCGCAGCATTTATAATGACGGTGAAGAAAACCAAAGTAATATATGGGGGAGCCCAAATGGACCGGATAACATATGGGTGCGTAGGGAATTTCAACTAGATAGTGTACCAGAGACAACAGCATTACGTCTTCGTGTTGAAGGCTATGGAAAAGTATATGTGAATGGACAAGAGGTGCATCAACAACAAGGACAACAACGAAGCTATCAAATGATAGAAGTACCCAGTGAATTCCTGCATGAGGGAGATAATGTTGTCGCAGCAGAAGTAAGTACCATTGGACCGGAGATAATGTATTATCATGTGGATTTTGGGCTTTATGATACAAATGGAAAACCAGTGGAAGCTGACATTGTAGGGCCAACGCAACCAAATGTAATTAAAGGGCCAAATGGATTTGAAACATGGGTAACTTATAAAGCTCTGTGGGATGGTGATAATGGTCAAGGCAAGGATCGTGTGTATTTCTGGGGTGACGAAATGGTTGTTGACGGACCAACTTCCACTCATTCACCAGATAAGCATTTTGATGCATGGCAACCAACCTTCCAAGACCGGTTTGATTCTGAATCAAGTCGCAGTGCATACACCAATCATGAGGGCATAATAATGAAGGACCAAACACTTGAAATTCAAACACCGAATGGCGTAAACGAAATATTATTAAAGCATTATGAGATCGAGAACTACTTTTTAGAGACGAATATTAAATTTGATGAATCTAATTTTGGAAACAAAGCTCAGGCGGGTGTAACGGTTTGGTATCAGGATGAGGAAAATTATGTTCGGTTATTCATTGACCGTGATGACCGGAGGTATATCATAGTATATGCGATTAATGGGGAAGTAACCGTGGAAAAGAATTCATTACCAGATACATTTGAATTCCTTCATTCCGATGAGCGTGCAAGCGACTTTGGTGAGCAATACCATACGCTTAAAGTGTATAAAAATGGCTCCAAATTATTTGCAGAGTTAGATCATTACAAATTGAATAATGATGAACCTGTTTTAGAACTCGTAGAAATGTCTACTCCAGGTATGGTAGGTTTCGTTGGTGAAGAAGCAAATTATCGTATGGATAATGTAAGTTTAACTATTGGTTGGGGTGAATATGGAAAATATTTTAATGATTGGGATAAGGAATGGAATACTACCGAACAAGGGTTACAGTCGCCATCTGATGGGGAAGCTCTAACGGTAAAAGGTGATCCAATGCGAGAGTATGAATTCTCAGTGAATATCGATACTGAATCATTGCCAGAACAAGGAAAAGCAGGCATTGTTCTTGAGTATATTAATGATCAGAATTATGTCGTTGCGTACACAGACTATGCGAAAAACCAATTTAAAATCTATCAAATCAAAAATGGAAAAGAAACATTACTTGATGTAGCTTCAACCGCACGCGAAACCATTTATGGTAACGCTAACTTTGATAAAGGATTAGACCAAAAAGAATATGTTTATGACTTACGTGCGCCAGCTGAGGTTTCTCAAGTGAAACCACTGTGGTTGTACGGGAAATATTTTTTACCTAATTGGATTGATAGAGAATTTAAACTACCAGATCCAAATTCACCGAACCTTGGTATTGATAACTGGAATAGTGAATCCGGTCAATGGGATAGTCTAGACTTTTCCTATGATTGGACTGGTAGAGGCGATTACCATATTGCGAAATTTGACAATTCAATTGTGTCGGAAAAGCTTCGTATGAACGTTCCATCAATTATCAATCGCCCATTCTCATTTGCGGTTCGCGAAGAAATTAGCGCTCAAAATTTCTATAAAACTGTTAGAACAAGTGGGAAATTGTATATGTGGGTCAACAATGAGCTTATCTTTGAAGTCGATGATCCTTTTAAGAATAGAGATACACAAGTTGGTCTATATACAGATAATCTAGAAGCTACTTTCAATTCGTTCACAGGATTCGATATTTCTGACCGACCATTTGATCGAAAAGTAAAAAATAATAATTAAAAGATAAAGTGGCTCCAGTATTAATCTGGAGCCAACTTTATCACCTTTACTATCTTAAATCTAACAAAGTGACAACCTCTAACCTAACAATCAAACATTCATTATCGATTAAAATTACATTACTCTTATGATTATAAAAGGATAGTAGAAAAACATATAAATGAGGAGGTAAGGGCATGGGAAATGATAAACCTAATATATTGCTGATGACGACTGATCAACAACATTGGAATACAATTCAAGCGCTAGGAAATGAACATATTAAAACACCAAATTTAGACCGTTTAGTTGGTGAAGGGGTGGCATTTGAACGTGCGTATGTTGCAAATCCTGTCTGCTCCCCTAGTAGAGCTTCGATTATTACGGGGGAGTATGCTTCTAGACACGGTTGCTGGAATATAGGTGTTGAGTTAGATGAGAATCGAACAACTTTTGCACAGTTACTTCATGAAAGTGGATATTCAACAGGATTGTTTGGAAAAGCGCATTTGAAACCTGTAATCAAAGAAGGAAGTTTTGAAGCTCCCCCTCATATTCATGATCGAAAGTTTTGGAAAAACTGGAATGGACCCTACTACGGGTTTGAAAAAGTTGGTTTGGTTCACGGACACGCAGATGAACAATCATCGTACGGCATGCATTATGGAGCTTGGTTGATTGATCAAGGAATTGATCCTGAAAAATATTTTGGTCCTGGCGGGGGACATCGTGAAGGTTCTTGGGATTTACCGGAAGAATATCACTACACTCGTTGGACAGCTGATCAAACAATTGATTTTATTGAAAATAAAGACACAGATGAGCCTTTTATGGCATGGTGTAGCTTCCAAGATCCACATAATGCTTTTCTTTGTCCTGAGCCATGGAATAGTATGTATGACCCTGAAAAAATGCCAGCGTTTATTGAGAAAGAAGGGGAAATGGATGATAAGCCGCTTATACATCGCTGTCTCATAGAAGATCGAATGGATGAATTAGATATTGAAGTTACAGCGGATCCTGGTCATGGTACAGGTGGGATTCAATGCTTAGGGCATACGAATAAAAATCTCGGATATGATCGTGCTAGAAAGTGGTTGGCTTCTTACTATGGGATGACAAGTTTAATAGATCATCATGTAGGAAGAATATTGGATAAATTGGATGAACTAGGGATTGCTGATAATACAGTAGTAATTTTTACATCTGACCATGGAGATTATGCTGGAAATCACGGTTTATGGTTGAAAGGCCCTATCCATTATGAAGATATTATACGTGTTCCATTTTTAGTTAGGTGGAAAAATCAACTTCCAGCGGGAGAAAGAACTAATTCTTTAATTAGCCATGTTGACATAGCTCCTACTATTTTAGATCTAGTTGGCCAAGAAAAAAGTCCAAGAATGCAGGGAGTTAGTCAGCTTTCAACGATGAAAAAACCGAATCAAGAAACACGTAACTGGTGCCTCATTGAAAATAGGGCAGAGCCAAACTTTTATGTGAAAACTATAGTTCAGGATCGGTATAAGTTAAATTACTTCCTAGATCGGGAGGAAGGGGAACTATATGATCTGTACGAAGATCCTAATGAATTTACTAATCTTTATAATAATCCAGAATATGCTGATGTAAAACTTAAATTGTTTATGAAGCTTGTTGATGTTTACGGTGAACTTGAAAAGCCAATTCCGCCTAGACAAAGTTTTGCATAATAATATAAGGCTGTTCCATTAGATGTCCTTTCTTCCCACTGATTGGAAAAGATAAAATATTAGTAACGAAGATAATCCGGCGTAGTCATCATTTTAGAAATTAGTATAAGCACAACTAGGCAATAGCCGGCATCTAAAAGCTTGGCGTAGCAAGCCCGTTTTTCTAAAAAAAATGTCATAAATAGAAAGAAGGTATAAATTTGATAAATCATACTTTTCAAAATCCATTAATGGATCCGGGACCTGATCCGTGGGTGTATAAAGATAATAGCACGTATTATTTTATGACTACTAGAAGAAACCGTCTTGATTTATGGAAATCTTCTACTTTGAGTGGTATTGCCAATGGGGAATGTAAGACTATCTGGACTCCACCTCAGGAAGGAATAAATAGTAAAAATTTATGGGCTCCGGAAATTCATAAAGTAAATGGAAAGTGGTATGTTTATTTTACTGCCAACGATGGAAAAGGCGGTGACATGACACGGAAAATATTTGTTTTGGAAAATACCGCACAAGACCCTTTTAAAGGTGAATGGCTAGAACGTGGATTTGTAAATACTGAATACCCTGGATTGGATGGAACAGTTTTTGAGCATAAAGACAAACTATACTTTGTATATGCAGGATATGGAAACTTCCCTAATTATGGTTCAGCACTTTATATTGCAGAAATGGTTAATCCATGGACGTTGATTGGCTCAAATGTCATGTTGTCGAAGCCAGAATACGAATGGGAAATGCAGGGCGGTATGGCAATAAACGAAGGACCTGTGATGTTGAAGAGAAATAACAAACTATTCCTAGTTTACTCGGCTAGTACCACATGGTCAGATGATTATTCAATTGGCATGTTGACTGCGGCGGCAGAAGCCGATGTATTGGATCCAACATTTTGGACCAAATCACCAAATCCTGTTTTTAAAAAGTCTGAAGAAAATGGAGTGTTTGCACCAGGACATAATGGTTTTACGCAATCACCAGACGGAACGGAGGATTGGATAGTATACCATGCTATCCCTGAGTCGGAAGGTGGCAGTAATCTGCGCAGTACACGTATTCAAAAATTTGAATGGAAAGAGGATGGTACACCTGACTTCGGCGTTCCTTTGTCCACGGCAGTTCCGATTAAGGTACCATCAGGGGAGTAGTAGAAAAGTTTTTCAATATATATATAAGTGTAGGGGAGAGGATTATAATAATGAAAACAAATCTAAGACCACCAGCAGTACCATTAGTAACTGTAGACCCTTATTTCAATATTTGGTCTAATGCGAATCATTTGTATGATGCGGAGACTATTCATTGGACTGGAACACATAACGGTATGGTAGGATTAGCAGTAATAGACGGAACGGTATGGCGATTTATGGGTGGAAAAGATCGTCGTAGTGATTTCAAATCATTGGATGCTCCTGCCTTACAACAAACAAATCTGAATGTTGAGCCTTTGTCTAGTGTTTATACTTTTGAGGGAGGGGGGATAACTCTCACAATTGATTTTACAACCCCACTCCTAATGGATAATCTTGATATTCTGTCAAGACCTGCAACTTATGTAACGATAAATGCAGTATCTAATGACGGTAACAAGCATGAAGTACAAATTTATTATGATTTTACAGCAGAATTGTGTGTGGATGTCCCAATACAAGAAGTTGTTGCATCACGAAATAATCTTGAAGATGGAAGTCAAGTACTGCGGATTGGAACAGAAAAACAAGCTGTGCTTAAACGTAAAGGTGATAACATTCGTATCGATTGGGGGTATGCATGCTTGGTAACGCCCTCATCAACAGCAGCAGATACTATGATTGGATCGACAAGTCTTCGTGATCAATTTATAAATAGCCAACAATTGCCTGTGGAGGATGACACTAATTTCCCGCGAGCAATTGAAGATGATATGCCAGTGCTTGCTACTGTAATAGATTATGGTACTGTTGGGGTAAAAGAACAGTCTCATTATCTTGTCTTAGCTTATGAAGATAAATTATCTATCGAGTATTTCCATAAGCAACTTCCTGGGTACTGGGCTAGAAAAGGATAAACTTTTGAAGACATGCTGCTTGCAACGATAAATGAATACCAAGAAATTGTAGAGAAATGTAAGCAATTTAATGTACAGTTAACCGTAGATGCCGAACGTTCCGGGGGAGATAAATATGCAGATATTCTTGCGCTATCATACCGTCAGGCAATTGCTGCACATAAACTTGTAGCAGATGAAAATGGTGATGTACTATTTTTATCCAAGGAGAATTTTAGTAACGGTTGTTTAGCAACTGTGGACGTAAGCTACCCATCAATTCCGTTATTTCTACTAAAAAACCCTGAACTCGTAAAAGGTATGTTAAGACCCATATTCCGCTATGCTTCATCCGACGAATGGCCATTTGACTTTGCTCCACACGATGTAGGAAGATACCCTATTGCAAACGGTCAAGCATATGGGATGGCTATCGAAAGACAAATGCCGATCGAAGAGTGCGGTAATATGTTGATTATGACTGCAGCCGTGTGCCTAGCAGAAGGAAATGCTGATTTTGCTGCAGAACACTGGAATTCACTCACTCAATGGGTGGAATATTTAAAACAAAATGGAATGGATCCTGGAAATCAGTTATGTACAGACGATTTTGGTGGTCATTTAGCGCACAATGCAAATTTGTCGATCAAAGCAATTATCGGTATCGCAAGTTATGGTTTACTTTCCCGCATGTTAGAAAATGAAGAGGCATGTCAAGAACATCTTGAAACGGCTAAGCAGATGGCAGATCGTTGGGAATCATTGGCGGAGGAAAATGACCACTATAGATTGGCTTTCAATCAGCCAGAGACTTGGAGTTTAAAATACAATTTAGTCTGGGATGAGCTCTTTGGTTTAAATATTTTTGATTCGCAAATTAAGAAAAAGGAAGTAGCCTACTATTTAAGAAAAAGGAATCAATATGGTACACCATTAGATAATCGAAAAACCTATACAAAAGCAGATTGGCTCATTTGGGTAGCCGCTCTAGCGGATAATAAAGAAGATTTTGAACAAATGGTTCATCCTTTATGGGATTTTCTGCACGAATCATCTTCTCGTGTACCATTTACGGATTGGTACTATACGATTGATGGAAATGTAGCTGGGTTTAGAAATCGGTCAGTTGTTGGAGGGTTATTTATTAAGTTACTAGCTGATCGAGTAAATAACGGAGAATGGGATGCTTTAAATAAAGATAGTAATTAATTGATAGTATATTTACACAAGGGTAGTATCAATCGGATGATTATATACGAGGTGGTCAGGGAGGAGCAGCCTCTAGTTGTTCAAAATTGACAGAAATCTCAACGTACAGGCAGGAGAATCATCCGTATGGTGGCGTGAAGCAAAGTGGTGTTGGAAAAGAGGACGTAAAATATGCCATTGAAGACATGACCGAAATGAAATTTACTGGGATTAGAATTGATCAAAACAATTAATAACCTGAATTCCGTGAAATAAACACTCACAAATGTTGAAATCATTTTTAGTGAGTGTTTTTAATTTTTGTATAAAGTAAGAAAAAGTATGAGGATTCTTTTAATGAATATCTTCATATGAGCTAGATACAATGTTTCGAGGAGTAAAGTATCTATGTATAAATCCATAAAACTTCGCGAAAATAAGGTTTATAAAATGCGTTAAAAGGTGGGTTTATATGGATAATCAAAGATTAATTAATTTTTTGAACCAATTATTATCAAATCATTTTGTGTTATACGTTAAGTTACATCGCTATCACTGGTTTGTTCAAGGGAGGCATTTCTTTCAGCTACATGCTACCTTTGAAGAAATGTACAATCAAATTGCCGAAGATTTAGATGAAGTGGCAGAAAGAATTTTAGCGATTGATGGAAAACCTTTGGCTGTCATGTCTAAGTATTTAGAAGAAGCTACATTAGTGGAAGCGAATGCTGATGATAAAGAGAATGAGATTATTCAACAGCTAATGGATAATTATAAGCAAATTATTTCTGAAATTCGAAATGAAGGATTACATCTAGCAAATGAGAATAATGATGAGCCTACAGCTGATTTATTAATTGCTTTACAAGGTAGGTATGAAAAATATGTATGGATGTTATCAGCTTACCTAGCATATGAATAATGCACTTTACTTTTAAAGTTACACAATTTTTCACTGATTGTAGCCATTTTTGGCTTGGCTAGTTATTTTATTTGAATCTTGTATCTTCTATTTGATGATTTATAATCTCAAAAGCCAATGAATAAGTCATCATAATCTAATATATCTTCTTCCCACATTCTCCGTAACAAGAAGGAAGTAGCAAAATTAGTATAGTAATGCGCAATCTGATTAACGTTAAGGCAAACTTTCCATAGTTGAAAAGATGTTTTTGACTTATTTTCCTCACTAACCTATAATTGATTGTCTGTGTTTAAAATACGCAAAAATTTATCTTTAACTTTTTTGAATTAATAAGTTTATGGATCTAGGACATGAATAATAAAGTGAGACTATGATCAGTGGGGGTTTTGGCCCCTGCTGATCAATAGCGAAACTTATCAGGGTGTTAGCGCCTGTTATCTCCCTCATAATAGCTTCCTTGTGTTACTTGAAGCTTGAAGTGGGGGGCTTACAGACGGTTAGCGCCGTGAAAAATGACAAAAAGTTATCTGGCAATATTATAGGAGGAAAAGAATGGAAGACCGTACTAGGAAGAAGACAATATTGGATTGGACGACGTTTATTATAAGTGGAGGACTGCTTATTCTATTCGTCATCGCTTCCATTTTTAATGAAAAATTAGTTGGGCAGTGGATCAGTGATTCCTTCTCTTTTACAGCAAAGTATTTTGGTGCCTATTGGCAAGTGTTACTGCTCGTGATGTTTGTCATTGGATTGATACTAGCTTTTAGTAAATATGGAAGAGTACGGCTTGGCAAAATGGAGAAGCCGGAGAATAGCAATTTTCGTTGGATTGCCATGATTTTATGTACACTTTTAGCTAGTGGGGGAGTCTTTTGGGCTGCAGCTGGACCAATGTATCATTACTTGACAACACCCCCGCTATTTACAGGTATTGAAGAAGGAACAATGGCAGCTTCCTTTCCTGCAATGGCACAAAGTTATCTACACTGGGGCTTCACGGCATGGGCAAGTTTGGGCACTTTAACTACGATTGTGCTTATGTATGTCCATTATCACAAAGGCTATCCACTTAAGCCACGGACCTTTTTATATCCAATGTTTGGAAAGAAGATATTTAAAAATAGTTTTCTTGGCTCTTTGGCTGACATTGTCTCCATTGTAGCAACAGCGGCTGGAACAATAGGACCAATCGGTTTTCTGGGTCTTCAAGTCGGTTATGGATTGGAAGCTGTATGGGGGATTTCGAATACTTTTATCACACAGTCTTTGATTATTATCTTTTTAGCTGTAATTGCTTCGATTTCGGCGGCCACTGGTATTGAGCGAGGTATCCAATGGCTAAGTCGATTAAATGTCAGTTTGGTCGTTGTTTTAATGTTTGCTATGTTAATTCTCGGGCCAACCTTGTTTATTATTGATCTATTTATTGGTTCAGAAGCGTTTTATCTGCAACACTATTTAACTATGAGTTTATATCGGGTAGATCAGGATTGGCTAGGGTCATGGACGATTTTTTTCTGGGGTTGGTTTATCGGCTATGGTCCAATGATGGCGATGTTCATCAGCAGAATATCTCGAGGAAGAACAATAAGAGAATTGATTATCGCCGTAGCCATTATTGCTCCGATTGTCAGTAATTTTTGGTTCACTGTAGTTGGTGGTTCAGGTATTTTTTATGAAATGGAAAACCCAGGTTCTATTTCAACTGCACTAAATGAAAGTGGTATGCCGGCAACTGTGATGGCAATTATGAACCAAATCCCATTTGGAATCGTATTGGCGATTGGTTTTATAATTGTATCGGTTATTTTTGTTGCGACAACGGCTGATTCAATGTCCTATACTGTTGCGGTGACTTTAAGAGGAAACGATGAGCCTAGTCGTTTAATTCGAGTCTTTTGGGCACTAATGTTTGGAGTTGTTGCTGTTTCACTGTTAGCGATTGGCGAGGAAACGGTCGGTATGCTGCAAAACTTTATTGTCGTAACAGCAGCGCCAGTTTCTTTACTTCTTCTCCCATCACTATGGGATGCACCAAGGATAGCGAAGCAAATGGCAAAAGATCAAAATATTATTGACAAAAAATAATGAGAAACTGCCTGGTATCTCCAGGTAGTTTTTTATGGAATAAAATGGATGATGGAGACTGATGTTGTGAAAATAAAGATACGTAAGGAAAGCAGTTAAAAAACATACAAATAAGCCACCTGTGCATAATAGAATACAGGTGGCTTGTATTATTTAGTAATAGGAATCTCTATTTTATTCTTTTTGTGAATATCTTCTGTGCCGGCTTCCAATGCAGTCTGGTAATATAAGCATTTATGCTCGATGAGCTCCATTGTTTTTTTCAGTTCTTCCATCTGAGCTTCTACACAAGCTTTTCTTTCCATAAACATGTCATATCTTTTTTGCAGTGTCGAATCCCCGTCAGAACACCAATCAATGAAGCTTTTAATTTCTTTAATAGGCATCCCAGTGGATTTCAAACATTCAATTACTTTCAAAGCCTCGATATCAGATTCTTTAAACATTCGTGTTCCACTTGCTGTCCGTTCTACAAAAGGCATAAGTCCCTCTTTATCGTAGTAGCGCAAGGTGTATACTGTAAGATTCAATTCTTTAGCAACTTCACTGATAGAATATATCTTCATCATATATCTCCTTTTCTATTAATAATTTAGACCTCGAGTTAACTTTGATGTATGATTTTGGTAATTTTAGCATGATAATTCATGAAGGTCAAAGGCATCTTAAAGCAATGTGAAGATGACTCGTCATCTATTAAAAAAATATAAAGTCAATCACTTGATCTAGAGTTAACTCTAGGGATTATTATAGTTTTAAAGAGATAAACCAATCATCTCTTTCTAAAAGTAAAATGATAGGAGGTTCTATTAATGTTAACTGCTAAAGCACGAGCTGTCGATGGTCCAAATAAACCTTTTCGAGCAGCTGAAATTAAACGACGTGATCTTGATTTGCATGATGTTCAGATTGAAATTAAATATGCAGGTATTTGTCACTCGGACATTCACACTGCACATGGCGAATGGGGGGAAGTAAATTATCCTCTTGTACCTGGCCATGAGATTGCAGGTGTTGTTACAGCTGTTGGACCAGAAGTAACAAAATATAATGTCGGAGACCGTGTAGGTGTAGGATGTATGGTTGACTCCTGTGGTGAATGCAACAATTGCCGTAACGGAGAAGAACAATATTGCTTGAAAGGAAATGTTCCTACTTACGCTGGTGTTGATAAATATGGAGAGCCAACTCAGGGTGGTTATTCTACTCATATTGTTGTAACAGAGGACTTTGTAGTTAGAATTCCAGATAATATTGGACTTGATGCCGCAGCACCATTACTTTGTGCAGGTATTACGACATATTCTCCATTAAATCATTGGGAGGCTGGTCCAGATAAGAAAGTAGCAGTTGTTGGAATGGGCGGTCTTGGTCACATGGCTGTTAAAATTGCCCACGCCATGGGTGCAGAAGTTACAGTATTGTCACAAACATTGAATAAAAAGGAAGACGGCTTACAATTTGGTGCAAAAGAATACTATGCTACAAGTGATCCTGAATCGTTCGAGAAACTTGCAGGTACGTTTGATCTGATCATTAACACAGTAAGTGCAAAAATCGATATAAATGCTTACCTTTCCCTGTTAACATTAGATGGTACCCTAGTAAATGTTGGTGCACCCGCAGAGCCGTTGGGAGTAAATGCGTTCTCTCTTATCGGTCATCGTCGCTCATTTGCAGGTTCAATGATTGGAAGCATCCGTGAGACTCAGGAAATGTTGGAATTCTGTGCAGAACATAACATTGCACCTAACATTGAAATAATCTCAGCGGATCAAATTGATGAAGCTTATGAACGAGTATTAGCTTCAGATGTGAAGTATCGATTTGTGATTGATATTAGTACAATGTAAGTTGTGTGTGCTAAAGAGCATATTTAATGGTAATGGTAATAGCGATTGATTTTCCCAAAGGTATGAAAGTTAACGAATATACAGTTTATCCCACAAAAACAAACGAAAACGCACTATAATAAATCCCGTTTCTGTATTTAGAGGCGGGGTTTATTTAATCTCATTTGAATAAGTGGTATCCCTTTTAGCCAAAACATCAGATTCATAATTTATTAACTTATTTGTTGGCGATTCATCAGAGTGTTCATAATTATAGAATATTAAAGGTACAACACTTAAAAATCTTTGAACGACCTCCTTATGTATCCCCTTACATTATTCTATGTAGAGATAACAAAACTCCATTACATTCCACCATAAGTAATTGTAATATAATATATATATTTTTAAAAAAGAGGAGGCAATTAGGTATGAAAAAAAGAATGATGTTTATCTCAGCATTTGTCTTATTCATGATAATGCTTTTAGTGGCATGTGGAGACGATACAAATACAGATGAACCAACAAACGCGGAGAATGATGCAACTGAGACAGAAGGCAATAATGAGGAAAAAAACGAAGAATCTGGATCTGGCGAAGTAGTGACATTAGACTTTGCTATTTGGGATTCGAATCAAGAAAGTGGCTTGCGCCAAATTGCTGATGAATTTGAAGCAGAAAATCCAAACATTAAAATTAATATTCAGGTGACAGGTTGGTCAGATTACTGGACTTTATTAGAAGCAGGAGCAACAAGCGGGTCTATGCCTGATGTATTCTGGATGCACTCAAATGAAATTTATCGATATGCCTCTAATGAGATGTTACTAAATTTAAATGAGCAAATTGAAAATAGTGATCTAGTAGAAATGGATAAATTCCCAGAAGGATTAACATCCATCTATAATTACAAAGGAAACCAATATGCAATTCCAAAAGATTACGATACTATTGGTCTTTGGTATAACAAAACAATGTTTGACGAAGCAGGTGTAGATTATCCGGATGAAACTTGGACTTGGGATGATCTATATAATGCAGCAAAAGCATTGACTAAGGATGATGATTCACAGTATGGTATTTTAACACCATTACACAATCAAGAAGGTTATTATAACTTTGTATATCAAAATGATGGAACAATCATTACTGACGATAAACAATCTGGATATGATGATCCAAAAACTATCGAAGCTTTAGAGTATTATGTAAACTTTGTTAAAGAAGGACTATCACCGGAAGAATATTCTGATGCAGAAAGAGTAAATCATTTACAAAATGGTCAAGTAGCTATGGGATTCTTCGGTTCTTGGAACTTAACTGGATTTACTGAAAATGAATATATGGCAGAAAACTTTGATGTTACAGTGTTGCCAGCAGCAAATGATGGAGGACGAGCATCTATATTTAATGGTCTTGGAAACGCTATCGCTCACAATACCGAACATCCTGATGAAGCTTGGAAATGGGTTGAATATTTAAGCTCTAAAAAAGGTCAAACAAGGCAAGCTGAATTAGGTGTGGCTATTTCTGCTTATGAAGGTGCTGCAGATGATTGGGTAAACTCTAATGATACCTATGATGTTCAAGCATTTATTGATATGGTAGATTATGCTCAAATTAGACCATATTCGCAAACAACTGCTATATGGGAAGATAAAGCTTACGAAGAATTAATTGGTGCTTTTACAGGTGATAAAACGGTGGAAGAAGCAGCGAAAGATGCCGCAGCAGTAATGAATAAAAGTCTTGCAGAAGAAGAGTAAAACTTTATTGTTTGACAAAATGTTACGGCAGAGATTTTCTGCCGTAACACACGTTTTTTGACTACATATGAAACTATTATGTCTTTAACACCCTAATACCTTAAAGTTGACTATAAAATTCTGGCGTAAAAAACCCATGATAGGTAGGAGATGAAGATATGTCCGGCTTTAAAATCTTTAAGCGAAAACCAACAAAAAGCGAATTTAATGAATGGCTTTGGGGATGGTTCTTAATAGCTCCTACAATTGTTGGTCTAATCATTTTAAACATTATCCCGATCATCCAAACAATGTATCTAAGTTTATTTAAGAGTGGAGATTTCGGAAAAGGGAATATATTTGTTGGTTTTGATAACTATGTAAAAATGTTTAATGATCCGCAAGTTTGGTATGCTACTGGAA
This sequence comes from Gracilibacillus sp. D59, assembly GCF_052246695.1. Taxonomy (NCBI): domain Bacteria; kingdom Bacillati; phylum Bacillota; class Bacilli; order Caryophanales; family Bacillaceae; genus Gracilibacillus; species Gracilibacillus sp. D59. The sequence continues at coordinate 115,424 of NZ_JBQQCK010000003.1, forward strand.
ACACACTATTGTATACTGCAATAGTTATCCCGGTTTCCATTTCCATATCACTAGTGATAGCTGTGTTATTAAACGAAAAGATATTCGCAAGAACAGCTTACAGAACTATTTATTTTATCCCGATGATTGCAGCACCAGCTGCAGTAACAATGGTTTGGAGATGGCTATATAATTATGATTTTGGAATCATTAATTATGCACTAGGAAAAATTGGTCTTGGTCCAGTTAATTGGATTAATGATCCAGATGTAGCCATTATTTCGGTATCAATAATAGGTATATGGAGTATCATAGGATACAATGTAGTTTTAATGCTAGCAGGACTTCAAGAAATTCCGAAAGATTTCTATGAGGCATCGATGATAGATGGTGCTAGTCCCATTTATAAATTCTTTAATATAACTATCCCATTATTATCACCTACATTATTTTTTGTTATAGTGACAACTATCATTCAATCCATGCAAGTATTTGACTTTATTTATATGATGATTGATGTAACAAATCCGTCCTACAATCGAACTGTATCTTTAGCATATCTATTTTATAACAATTCCTTTAAATACAGTGATAAAGGGTACGGTTCAGCAATTGTTATGTTACTACTAGTGATAATACTGATTATTACGGTATTTCAAATGAAAGCACAGAAAAAATGGGTTTATTACAGATAAGGAAGGTGAAAAACCGTGCGATCAACTAGTAAGAAAAACCTTAGAAGATTCTTCATACATATAGTATTAATATTTGGTGCATTAATAATGGTTTTCCCGTTTGTATGGATGGTTTTAACAGCCTTTAAAACGGTGACAGAGTCAACGTCCATGAATCCATTCGTACTCTTTCCGAGTGAGTGGAGATGGGAAAACTTTGTGTCGGTTTTAGAAAGATACAATTTTGGAGTGCTTTATTACAATACACTTGCGATGATGTTTTGGCGTGTTTTAAGTGGTGTGTTATTTAGTGCGATGGCTGCTTTTGCTTTCGCTAGACTAAAATTTCCAGGTAGAGATTTCTTTTTTGGCTTAGTACTATTTCAAATGATGGTTCCACCACAAATTTTTATTATACCACAATATATAATGGTTGACTCTATGGGTATGAGAAACACTATTTTCGCTTTAGTATTTCCCGGTCTTGTAAGTGCATTTGGAACTTTCTTATTAAGACAGTTCTTTATGCAACTCCCAAAAGAATTGGAAGAAGCCGCAATATTAGATGGAGCACATACAGGACAAATCTTTACACGAGTTATGCTTCCTCTAGTTAGATCAGGATTAATTGCTTTAGGAATTTTCACTGCATTATTCTCTTTCAAAGATTTAATGTGGCCATTGATCATTAACTCTGAAGAAAACGCCGCAGTTTTATCATCGGCTTTAGCAAAAATTCAAGGAGCATATTCTGTAGATTATCCTCAATTAATGTCAGCTTCAGTACTAGCATTTTGGCCAATGTTGATTGTATATCTAATATTTCAAAGGAAATTTATTGAGGGTATTTCTACTTCTGGAGGAAAACTTTAGCCTATCATTAAATATAAAATTCATTTTTAGGAGGATATCATGGCAATAGTTTATCATGAAAAATCAAAAGAATTTCATTTATATAATAATGAAATAAGTTATATAATAAAAATCTTAGATAACAACCAACTAGGAAATTTATATTATGGTAAAAGAATTCAGGATCGAGACGATTTTAGCCACTTGTTAAAAGGGTGTTTAAGACCATTAGCAGCGTATGTATTTGAGAATGATTACACATTATCCCTTCAACATACAAAACAAGAATACCCATCATATGGGACTACTGATTTTAGGTATCCCGCTTATGAAATTAAGCAAAGTAATGGTAGCCGAATTACAAATTTTTTGTATTATTCACATGAAATATATTCAGGTAAGAAAAAGTTGCAGGGCTTGCCCGCAACTTATGTAGAGGATGAAAATGAAGCCACTACATTAGAAGTTACATTATTTGATGAGGTAATTGATACTTCATTGGTACTTACTTATAGCATTTATGAACAATTACCAGTTATCACTAGAAATACAAAATTTATTCATCATGGTAATGAAAAAATTATAATAACTAAATCAATGAGTGCATCAGTAGATTTACCAGATAGTGAATACGAGATGCTTAACTTAGCTGGTGCATGGAGTAGAGAACGTCATTTAAAAACAAGACGCATTGAACAAGGAACACAGGGTATTTATAGTATGACAGGTACAAGTAGTGCAGAACATAATCCATTTCTTGTTTTGAAAAGACCTAATACAGATGAAAATATAGGGGAAGCTTATGGTTTCAGTCTTATTTATAGTGGTAATCATTTGGAACAAGTAGAGGTTGATACGTTTAACAGAACAAGAATCATCATCGGAATACATCCAGATACCTTTGAGTGGTCATTACAAAAAAATGAAGTCTTTCAAACACCTGAAGTAGTACTAGTTTATTCTGATCAAGGGCTAAACAAGATGAGTCAAACATTTCATAAACTATACAGAACAAGGTTAGCTAGAGGATACTGGCGTGACAAACCTCGTCCGGTTTTAGTTAACAATTGGGAGGCTACAGAGATGGAGTTTACCGAGGAGAAAGTGCTTCAAATTGCAAAAGCAGGAAAAAAGCTTGGAGCTGAAATGTTTGTACTAGACGATGGATGGTTTGGTGACAGAGATAATGATAAGGTTGGATTAGGAGATTGGTATGTCAACAATTTTGACAAATTGCCTGAAGGAATTGTTGGTTTGTCTAGGAAAATTGAGGAAATGGGACTTAAGTTTGGGTTATGGTTTGAACCTGAAATGGTGAATAAAGATAGTGACCTTTATCGTCAGCACCCAGATTGGATTATTGCAACACCTAATCGTAGAACTTCTCCATCACGTAATCAGTACGTACTAGACTTTTCTCGAGAGGAAGTAGTTGATTATATCTATGGACTAATGGAAAAAGTATTAGGTGAAGCAAATATATCCTATGTGAAATGGGATATGAATCGATATATTACCGAGTGCTATTCTGTAGGAAGAGATTCAGAAATGCAGGGGATGAATTTCCATCAATATGTATTAGGAGTTTATTCTTTGTATGATAGGTTAACTCACAGATTTCCAAATATTCTTTTTGAATCGTGCTCTAGTGGAGGTGCTAGATTTGACCCAGGCATCCTCTATTTTGCGCCACAAGGTTGGACGAGTGATGATACAGATGCAATAGAGCGATTAAATATTCAATATGGAACATCTTATGTATATCCGATAAGTAGTATGGGAGCCCATGTATCAGCAGTTCCTAACCAACAAGTTGGAAGAATAACACCAATAGAAACACGAGCAAATGTTGCTTATTTTGGTGCCTTTGGCTATGAATTAGACCTTAACTTACTATCTGATGAGGAGAAAAATAAAGTAAAAGAACAAATATCTTTTTATAAAAAACACAGAGAACTAATGATGAAAGGTAACTATTATCGTCTTCTTAGTCCGTTTGAAAATCAAGACACTGCTTGGAGCGTTGTATCTGATGATCAATCTAAAGGTATCATTGGTTACTATAAGGTTTTAAATGTACCAAATGATGACTGGAAACGATTAAAACTACGAGGTTTAAATCAAAATAAACAATATATCATAAATGGTGATCCTAAACGAATCCATTTTGGTGATGAACTCATGCATGTAGGTATTATAATCGATGATGATGACTTTTGTAACAATAGTGTTGATTTTTCATCAAGCTTATATGTATTAACAGAAAAAATATAAAAAATAATGTTACCAAAATAAAACTACCACAACTTATCTTGATATTGTGGTAGTTTAATTAGTTAATCGATTTATTTTTCAGTGGCATATTCAGGTTCTTGATACTGAGTCCGATATAACTTAGGGCTAACTTCAAAATAACTTTTGAAAACTTTTGAAAAGGTTAAGGGATCATCATAACCTACATCAGCAGCAATGTCGCTAATAAGGCGATTAGTTGTCTTCAATAAAGTACATGCTTTATCAAGTCGGTATTTTACTAAATATTCTTTAGGGGATACCTTTAAATGTCTTTTAAAGATAGATGTTAAGTAACTACGGTTTATCCCAATATAATTTGCAATATCGCTTACCTTAATGTTTTTCTCATAGTTGTGAGCAATAAATTCCAATGCATGTTCAACATATATATGAAATGGATAGTCATAAGTTTCATTTTTATTCGATTTATTTTTTCTACTCTTTTCTTCAATCAATGCCGAGAGGAACATAAAAAGATATCCTTCACGCTTTAATTCACTAGCATAGGTTAATTTGCTAGCATTTAATATCCCATTTACGTAATTCCAAAGCGATTCTTCACACTCAAATTTATTTACTCGATTATCCTTGCTGAACGTTGCATTGTTTAGACATGATTCAGCTTTTATTCCATCAAAACCTATCCATATATATGTCCAAGGATCTTCTTTATCTGCTTCGTAATAGGTAACTTCAGATGGATAAATTAAAAAAGAGTCATTTTTTCCTAAATGATAGGTTTTTCCATTTGCTTGAAAAATACCCTTTCCCTCAATTATATAGTGTAGTAAATATTCATTTCGACTAACAGGTCCATAAAAATGACCTGGATCACATTCTTCAATGCCACAATAAATAAGGTACAAGTCATATGAATTTTTTTTTAAATATTCAAGGCATTTGTATCGAGCGGAATTAGTAAACTTTGGTTTCACAATATTTCCCTCCGAAAAAGAAAAAAAGTTTTTCACATTATATCACTAAATTTATTTTAATGTCTAAAAGATTAGGAAAGTTTTACGCTTTCTTTAGCTTTAATCAATAAATAAATTATAAATCAATGAAAAGGAATTATTATAATTGAAATATATAAGAGTGCGATGCAAAATCTACTAAACCATTGAATACTGTAAGATATCATAAATTAAGAAACAGCACTAAGCCACATAATGTGACTAGTAACTTCTTTAGGATTATGATAACATTAACTAAAGTTTACTAAAAGGAGTTATTTCAATGGTAAGAATTAGTGATATTGCGGATGCAGCTAAAGTATCTACAGCTACTGTGTCGAGAGTTCTTAACAATGATAAAAGAATGAGTGTTTCATCAGAAACTAGAAAACGAATATTAGATATTTCAAAAGAACTAGGTTATGTACCTGTAAAGCAGAGAAAAGTACAAACGAATAAAGAATTAAACAATCAAAAAGTTGGAATCATAATGTACTGCTCACAACAATACGAATGGGAGGATGTATATTTTTTATCCATACGTAAAGGTATTGAACAAGCATGTAAATCTAAAGGTTTATCAGTGACAAAAATAATACATCTGGGTGATAACCAAGTAGAAAATGCTGAAGGATTAGATGGTGTCATTGTTGTAGGTGGTCCTAATAAAGAAGAGGAAAAGAAGTTACATGAGTTGATGGGCGCGAATATTGTATACGTAAATAACCTATCAATAAATAAAAATTGTGACCATATAGGTATTGATTTTAAGACTGCTACGGAGAAGGCATTGAATTATCTATTTGAATCAGGTCATAGGCATATAGGATACATTGGAGGTAAAGAACACGAATGGCAGAAAGGACCAGAAATAAAAAACCCAAGAAAAATAGCATTCAACGAGATTATGAGTGAACATAACCAATATAACGAGAATTTTGTGTTCCTATCAAATGAATTTTTAATAAATGATGGATATAAATGTATGAAAAAAGCATTAAAAAATAAATCATTACCCACAGCTTTTTTTGTTGCGAGTGATGCAATGGCTATTGGGGCTATTCGGGCTTTGCATGAGGAGAGATTAAAGGTTCCAAAAGACATTAGTATTGTAAGCTTTAATGATATTGAAATGGCTCAATATATTCAACCTTCATTAACTACAGTAAAAATTTTCACTGAGGAAATGGGGAGCTTTGCTGTTAAAATGCTGATAGATAGATTTGAAGGGAGAGAAGTTCCTTTACAAGTTTTGTTTCCCTCCGAATTAATTGTTCGTGAAAGTGTGAAGAGGGTTGCGAAATAGTATGTAATTTAGCTTATAATTACTGAGCATATATAAGTTATATTTATACTTTAAATATAAGAAAAAACGATCATTAGATGATAAAAAGAAGGATTGAAGCGCCACTTTATTTCAGCTAAATTATTTACATTTTATTTATATTACATCAAGATGGCTACTTAAACTTTCTCGAGATAATATGGCAAATTTTTTGCATATTGTTCAGGGGAGTTTTTTTATGGTTATTACTCACGATCTTGGGATGGAGTGCACAGAAAACTCACATTGAAAAAATTTCTATAGAGGATTTGGTATAAACCTAGATGATAAGGTACTCTATATTCATATTTTTTGATTTAGATGTTTATTCTGTCGGGTCAATATCTATATTTCATGGGTATATCAATTTATTGAAATAAGTGAATTAGGTGATATTATCTATAATTCTACTGATTAATAATAGAGTGATTTTCCTGAAATGTAATATATTAAATAAATTTAACTAAAAAAATAAAGATATAGTAGAAAAAATAACCAAAACATGATACTATTACTAATAAATATTTAGTTATTATTTATCTCGTTCGTTGTCGGGTGAAATAAAAGATATTAACTATTTTGAAAGCGTAAACAAAGTTATCATATTTGAGTTAAGGGATGATTATTGTTGGTGTAAAATACCAAAGAGGCTTTATTCGATTAACTTCTTTAATATGCAATTTTACTTAAATTATTATATGTGAAGTGATAGATATTTACCATAGGGTTATTATATATATAAATTTTTATGTGTAGCTAGTAAATAAAAAGTTATTATTTTTAAAATATAAATAAAATAATCTCAGTTAAGGAGGTGATTTTGATTTTAAAGTAAACATGATTTCATTTTTAGTTAAGAAAATCAATATTTCTAAAGGAGTGAAAAATTTTAATGAATTTTAAACGAAGCTTATTAGTCTTGTTTTCTATCATCCTTTTTATTCCTCAAGCTCCTATGATGATTTTAGCTGAAACGACTAAAGAAACTGTTGATGAAACAGCTAATCCTGAGCCGTTATACCATTGGGGGTTTGAACCTGATCAAGTAGATGGGAAATTTGTTGCTAACGAAGTAAATGAAGAAGATGATTCACAAGTTGCGGAATTGAATCTGAATGCAACCGTAACAGAAGACGCAGAAAGAGGAAATGTATTACATTTACCTGGTGAAGGTTGGTTGACATTACCAAGTGGTATATATGATGAAGTTAGTGATGAATTAACTGTTACAATGTGGGCGAATATTAGTGGAGATGCCGGAGCTTATTCAAGACTATTCTCTTCCACTATCACTGAGAAGCATCAATATTTTCAGGGCGTTTCAGGTGCTTGGGCTGACCCTGAGTTTTCCATTGTAGCTGGTGGTGGTGAATATAATCAGCCAATTAATACTGGGACAGACCCAGAAGGAGCCGCTGACTATCGTGCTGCTATCCATTGGGAAGAACAACCCTTACGAGATGAATGGCAACATATAACTTTCACGATGAAGAGTGATGGAAGTTATCATGTATATCTAGATGGAATAGAAGTTGATGATGATGGTATCGATAGTGCTGCTAGTATTGAAGGTGCAAATGTAGAAGAAGCAGTTCAGAATTTCTTTAATCCAGAATATTTAGAAGCATTAATATATAATGATTTTGGTCGCTCTATCTACACATCTGATAATGATGTGATTGGTTACTTTGATGATATCAAAATCTATAATAAGGTAATAAAGCAAGAAGAGGTAAATGATTTAATGGGAGCAGATTATATTGCATCTCTTAAAAGCGTAACTATTGGGGAGGATATAATAGAAGTAAATAGCCGAAATATCAGATATGAGACCAATAAAACTGGATTAAACATTGAAGATATTACTGTTGAAAAAACAAATCCAGAATCAACAGTCGAAATCTCAGAAAGAGACGCATATAATTATGAAATTACGGTTACTTCAGCAAACGGTTTAAAACAAAACACATATGTACTTCAATTTTATAATCCAGAATTAGGTGCAATCGCAAACTTTAATATGACAGAGACAAATGGTGAAATTATGCATGGTGCTAGTGGCTTCTTATACGGTGTAAGTGAGCCGAACGTACCAACTGTTGATTTATTGTCTCCATTAAAACCACAAAGCGTGGAGCAAAAACCACCATTCGGGCTTCAACACCCAACAGGTGATGGATTAAGAGTAGCAGATACGTATTTTGAAGCAGGTACAGAATGGATTCAATTAGCAGTTCCAGATATGTACTTGGAATGGCCATATGAATATGAAGGTTTAGATCATTATGAAGAGTTAGTACGAGAAACTGTTAGAACAGTAAAAGAAACTAGACATGATGGAAAAATTGTGTATGTTATTTTTAACGAGCCAAACGGAATTTGGTTTAGTGGAAATCTTGATGAAGATGGATTCTTGAGTGCTTGGGAAAGAATGTATAATGTGGTAAAAGAAGAGGATCCTGACGCACTAATTGCAGGACCAAACTTATCACATTATGATAGCGATTTCCATGAGGAATTTGTTGAGTTTGCAGTAGAAAACGATGTACTACCAGATCAATTTACATGGCATGAATTATCTGGGAACAGTTCCTTAAGTAATTGGGATACTCATATGGAGCATTATAAAAATTTAGAGGAAGAATATGGATTTGAATTACCTGTTGTTATTAATGAATATGTAAACCCTGAAGATAGTGGGGTGCCAGGTAATTTAATCAGATGGCTTTCTAGAGTGGAAAATAGTAAAGTTTATGCAAGTCTGGCATATTGGCATTCTGCTAATACGTTAAATGAACTTGCAGTAGACATGAATAAACCAAATGGTGCCTGGTGGATGTATAAATGGTATGGGGATATGACAGGTGAAACAATCAAAGTTAATACTGCTAACACCACTGTAGATGGTTTGTATGGCTTAGCGTCAATTGATGACCAAAAAGGAAAGGCCTATACTATTTTTGGTGGTGAAGAAGGTAACATTACTACTACCCTGGAAAACCTTGCTGATACAGAAACATTTAAAAATGCAGAAGCTGCGCATGTTAAACTGTATCGTACAAAATTCACTGGATTTATGGGTAGCTATGAAACACCGAGAGTTGAATTTGAAGGAAATTTACCTATTGTAGATGGAAACTTAAATATTACCATATCAGATGCTGATGAATTAAATGGTTATCATGCTATTGTGACTCCGGCAACAGATGATAGTATTTCTGATATCCCAGGTTATCAAAAAACTTGGGAAAAAACCTATGAAGCAGAAGATGCGGAGTTAAATGGTGTTCAAGTTGCAGATCAAGGCTGGGTTACTAATTCAAATGGAAAATATGTTAGAGGATTAAATTCTTCTGATAAGATTGTGAAATTCACGGTAGATGCCCCGCAAGATGGAAAATATAAGCTTGAAGTATACTATGGAAACCAAGCACCATTAATTGATGGTAAGAATCGAGCGGTAGGAGAGCTTGCAAAACAATCATTAAAATTGGATGGGGAAGAATTTGATGTATTAACGTATGACTCCACCATGGATATGAATATGTTTGCAAGTGAAAAATTATATGTAGACTTAACTGCAGGTACCCATTCACTGGAATTTAGTAAACATAGTGGTCTGGATGCTTCACTTGACAAGATAGATTTGACATATGTAGGAGAGATTAATCAAGATGTGACAAAGACCTATCGATTCGAAGCGGAGGAATCTAACTATGATAATGGATTGAAATTAAGTCAGTCTAAAGAGAATTTTAGTGGTGCTGGTTATATTGAAGGAAATGGTAACAATGAATTCAGTGTTGTAGTAGAAGATAATGGATATTATGATTTAGAGTTAGGCTATGCGTCAGACACTGCTCAAACTGTTTCAGTAGAGAAACGGATTGTAAATTACCCTTCTGATGCTACTATAAATTCTGAATTAACTACAGAATGGAGATCCATTGCTAATTATTCAGTAGAACAAAGTAATGATATTACTTCTGTATCAGGGGAAAAAGTTTATCTAACAGCAGGTGCAAATACTTTAAAGGTAACAAGTGAAAATGAAGTATCACTAGATTATCTAACTTTTTCATATTTGCCAGATATTTCATCCTCAGAGGTAATTCAAATTGAAGCTGAAGATGGAGAGTTATTTGGAAATGCAGAAGTAACGGAGAATGAAAATACCTCAGGAGGGAAAATTGTAACAAACATTGGGGAAAACAAGGATCATGGATTTTCTTTTACAGTGGACGTAGAAGAGGCTGGTGATTATAAGCTGTCCATTGATTATATTAACAATGAACCTGCACCAATAATGTATACGGATAATCATCCAGACGGATATCTACACCCTTATAACAAAGACTTAGTGGAGCGTTATGCACAGATAGCGGTGAATGATCAAACGCCACAAACCGTCTACTTTAAAAATACTTTGTCTTGGGATACGGTGAAAAACCATGTTATCGATATTCAATTAGAGGCTGGGGAAAACACTATCACAATTTACAACGATAATTCTTATCAGTTCAATGATGTTATTCAATATGCTCCACACTTTGACAAATTTGAAATTGCCAAAGCTGGACTACCAAACCAAGAAGATGAAAATCCATCTCCAGGTAAAAGCAAGGGTAAAGGAAAAGGGAAATCAAAAGGTCACGAAAAAGGAAAAGGCTTCGAAGTGGGTAAGGGGTTTGAAAATGGTAACGGACATGAATAATACTAAAATCGGAATTACAAAATAAATTCCTTTCTAATCGACTGTTCCTTTGAAAATGTCGAGTCTACTACAGCTGATAATTTGTAGGACTGAACATTTTATTGGTCAATACTTTGAATAATCAGATTTTTTGTTATTTCTTCCTGTAGCAGAAATTAACAATCCCTACAATTTCTTTGAGGTGTCCCATTTGTGATTTTTTTGAAATCGAGTTGGAATGCTCTTAGGTTTTTGAAGCGACAGTCAAAAACAATCACATATTCGTCCTTTACTATTTTTTAATAAATATCTAGCCTGTGAAAATCATATTGTAAATGTTAGTAGGATATTTAAGTGATAAAATGGTTTATGAATTAGTTAATAAAATGGACTATAAACAGCTTCATATAAACCGTAATCATTTGAATTAAATAACGAAGTAATATAAGGGTCAGTCTAAGAGTATTAGTTGAGCCAGCTGACCCTTAGCTTAAGGTTGCTTTTTTTATCATGGTGTTACCCGTTTGTAAGCCCCACTGATCATAGTCTCACTTTATATTAGGTAGGGATCATTTGTTTGCTGCTAACTCTTCGCTTTCACTATAAATTGTAGAATAAATTTCATCAATTACCCCAAAATCAACGGCATCTACATAAATTTCCTCTAATTTATCATGTAAGGCTTTGGCCTCTTTCAAATAAGTGATACCATCTTTCATTCGTTGCTTGTAGCTTTTCGTGTAATAAGTAATATCTGATTCATACTTTTCATCCGTACCAGGAGTGACCGTTTGCTCGTATAAGTCAACAATTTCATCCCCTTGACGCTCAGGAAAATATTCATGTGGATCGGTACTATCAAACACACAGAACCCTAGCTCACGGATAACAACCATATCGATACTTTCCGGGTCAAAACCGCAGTGATACATTTCAACATCAAAGCCACTTTCCTCAGCATTAGTGGCAACTTTTTTTAGAAGTGTTGATTTACCAGTGCCAGCACGCCCTTTAATAAAGTAACGTTTCGTCAATTCTTCAGTAATAGACGGAATAAAATCAACAACACCTTCTGGGGTAGATGCACCGAAAAAGCGATGTTTGATGACCGCATTTCCTTGAGTACTTATTTTATTAAGCAAAATCTTTTGAATTAATTCGTCAGTGACTTGATTTGCTTTGTTAAAATCCATTTCATTAATGTATATATCCTCTAAATAATCGTGAAGGTGAAGTCCCTCTGCAAAACAGTCATAAGATGATTGAAATGCCGCGCTTATTTTTGTTTGCAACTCAACGATTTCATCTTTATTATCTTTGAGCTTTGTTTTGTCCCAAGCTACTCCAAGGTTTACGTACTGTTCCATTGCACCTGGGGCCTTTGGCTCTAAAACATGTGGAGCAGTAGCATCAAAAATTCCAAATTGAAGTGAAGGGATAATAAGACCGTCTAACGACTCATTATCGGATGAACAATGAATTCGCTCAATATTATATCCTTGCTGTACCCATGCATTTGCCAGCTTTTTAATCATCGTGGATTTTCCCGTGCCAGGACCACCTTTTAATAGATAGATATTTTCTAAACCTTGCATATTAGACTCAAACAGGTCGTAGAATCCCTTTGCCGTGTTACCACCAGCATAATAGTTAATCACTTTTCCTGACAAAATCACCACCCCTTTGTAAAAAGATTTACACATTAGCCTATGCAATCGTAAGACTATCTGACACTAGCAGAGGCCGAGAGGGGTGGACTTAAAGCTGTTGTAGAAAAAAGAAAGAGGCTGAAAAGGTTATTATCAGGAACTGAAAGAAACTCAAAAATTGGAACCTAAAAATCTCAAAAAAAGTTCGTTCATTTGATATACAAAGTCATAAAATTCTAATATACTAGTATTATATTTATTTACACTATAATGGAGGGGTATGATGGAGAAAACGACGAAGAAGAATGAACCTTTGGTGACGCATATTTATACGGCAGATCCTTCAGCGCATGTGTTTGATGGAAAACTATATATTTATCCATCTCATGACCTTGATCATGATGGACCTTCGAATGATAATGGCGATCAATATGCGATGGAAGACTATCATGTGTTATCTATGGAAGATGTGAACGCACCATGTGTAGACCATGGAGAAGTGCTTCATTTACGAAATGTCCCTTGGGCAAGTCAACAACTTTGGGCGCCTGATGCTGCATACAAAAATAACACTTATTATTTGTTTTTCCCTGCAAAAGATAAGGAAGGCATTTTTAGAATTGGTGTCGCGACAAGCTCGAATCCTGCAGGGCCTTTTAAAGCAGAGGAAAGTTTCATTCCAGGAAGCTTCAGCATTGATCCAGCGGTGTTAGTGGACGATGACGACAAGGCGTATGTCTATTTTGGTGGTCTGTGGGGAGGACAGCTGGAAAAATGGCAAACACGAACGTATAAAGCTAATGGAAAAGAACCAGAACCGACAGAACCTGCTTTAGGACCCATAGTAGCTGAATTAAGTGAGGATATGAAAACGTTTAAAAGTGAACCCCAGGAAATTTCGATAATAGATGATGAAGGTAATCCGATTCTTGCGGGTGATGAGGACCGAAGATTTTTTGAAGGAGCATGGGTCCATAAATACAATGGTCTGTATTATCTATCCTATTCTACGGGGACCACACACAAAATTGTGTATGCGGTTAGCGAAAACCCAGAGGGACCATTTGTGTTCAAAGGGACAATTTTGAAACCCGTCATAGGGTGGACGACACATCATTCGATAGTACAGTTTAAAGAAAAGTGGTATCTATTCTATCATGACTGCTCCTTATCTGATGGTGTGAACCATAAACGTTCCGTGAAATATACAGAAATCCAATACAACGAAGACGGTACGATCCAAACTATTGACCCATATGGAGATAAATAAGAGATGAAAAGCTGGCTTTCAACGCGAAAGTCAGCTTTTTTCATCAGTTATATCTTCTCTTTAACATTTTTTGGTTCATCAAACCTACTGCCAATGTATTTGTAGTACTTTCACATCAAACAATGAAAACAGAAGGGGTAGGTCCTTCTATTCATTTATGGAATAATACGGAAAAACTTTGTTTATCCAATTGATAAACGAAGTTGTTGTTGGTATAATAAAAATTGCTAGCAGCTGACAAAAAGCTTTTTGTCAATTTAATGATAACGCTTTCTTTATTGGTAACGCGTTCCAAGAGCAGAAAACGACTATGAGAAAAGGGGATGGCTATGCAAAGGAAACTGAGAAAATTAATAATTGCTGCAATTGTAATTTTGTTGATGTTACCGACTGGAATAAGTGCGGAAGAAAATACTGAACCTGAACATGCATTAGATGTACATTCTTTAAGTGAGCGTTATGAAGGTTCGTTTGACATTGGAGCAGCAGTAGAACCTGCTCAATTAGATGGTGTTCAGGGAGAAATCCTGAAGCGTCATTATAATAGCATCGTTGCAGAGAATGTGATGAAGCCGATTAACATCCAACCAGAAGAAGGCAAATTCGATTTTGAGGAAGCGGACAAAATCGTAGAGTTTGCCGAAGAAAATAACATGGATTTACGTTTTCATACATTGGTATGGCATAGTCAAGTGCCAGAGTGGTTCTTTTTAGATGAAAAAGGGAACCCGATGGTAGAAGCAACTGACCCGAACCAACAAAGAAAAAATAAAAAGTTGTTGTTGACACGTTTAAAAAAACATATAAAAAAGATTGTAAAACGTTACGGAGATAAAGTCGATTCTTGGGATGTCGTTAACGAGGTAATTGATCCTAATGCGTCCAATGACAGAGGACTTCGCGAATCTCAATGGTATCAAATTACAGGTACTGATTATATTAAGGTAGCGTTTGAAACAGTAAGAAAATATGCAGATGAAGATGCCAAGCTTTATATTAATGATTATAATACTGAAGTCGAACCAAAAAGGACATACCTATATAATTTGGTGAAGGATTTATTGGCGCAAGGTGTACCAATTGAAGGGGTTGGACATCAATCTCATATCCAAATAGGCTGGCCTTCAATTGATGATATGGAAACGTCGTTTAACATGTTTGCTGAGCTTGGACTAGATAATCAGATTACCGAATTAGACGTTAGCCTTTATGGTTGGCCGCCACGTCCTGCTTATGAAACGTATGAAGATATCCCGCAAGAAGAGTTTGAACGGCAGGCAGAACGCTATGACGCTCTCTTCGAATTGTACGAGCGTTTAGGTGATAAAATCAGCAGTGTTACCTTTTGGGGAATTGCTGATAACCACACATGGCTGAATGACCGTGCCAAAGATTATAATGACGGGGTAGGGGTAGACGCACCGTTTGTTTTTGACACGGATTACAATGTGAAACCAGCTTATTGGGAAATCATTGATTAAGATAAGTATATAATAAGCAACCCTTTTTCTTGGGGTTGCTCTTTTTTTATAATATAGGAAATCGTTGGTATTACAGCATTTTGATCCCTATTAACGGTTAAAAAGTGACAAAAATAAAGATATAATTGACTAGTCATGTTGTTTATGTAGGACAATAATTAGTGAATAACTCATTTTATGTCTATCATCAGGCCCATGAAGTGTGCCGGAGTGGTGGTCAAACGATTGATATATTTCAAAATGTCCACTTATAGTAATCTCCACAGACCTACTTAGCATATAGTTATATGGATGGGCGGTTTTACCCAGTTTTTCTTAGACAGAAGTAGCTTACCTACAAAATATTATACTTTTCTAACGTGCAAAAAAAGGCCCTCAGCAAGTGAGAAGAGGCCCTGAATAAAATGTTTTCTGGTGAGACCAACGTTTTAACCTAAAACCTTTTTAAATTCCTCCGTCAGTAAAGGTACGACTTCAAACAAGTCCCCGACGATACCATAATCAGCAATTTTAAAGATTGGCGCTTCAGGATCTTTGTTAATTGCAACAATAATCTTCGACTGACTCATTCCGGCGACATGCTGAATTGCACCGCTAATCCCGCATGCAATGTAGATCTCTGGTGTAACAACTTTACCGGTTTGCCCGATTTGCAGTGAATAGTCACAATAATCAGCATCGCAAGCCCCTCTAGAGGCACCAACTGCTCCGCCGAGGACATCAGCTAACTCTTGCAGAGGCTTAAAACCGTCAGCACTTTTGACTCCGCGCCCGCCTGATACAACAATCTTAGCTTCTGATAAATCGACTTTACCTGATGTTTTTCGGACGACATCTTGGATAACTGTTCGTAAAGACGCTGGCTTAGCATACTCGATATTTTCAATTTCAGCTTTGCCGCCGCTGGGGTCAGCTGCTGAAATATTATTTGGTCTAACTGTGACAACCCATGGGGAGCTTTGGAAAACCTTTTTCTCAAACGCTTTACCTGCATAGATTGGCCGGGTGAACACAACTTGATCGTCGATGTTCTCAATGTTGGTTACATCCGAAATTTGTCCGGCATCGAGCTTTGCTGCAATCATCGGAGCCAGATCGCGGCCGATAGCCGTATGTCCCAAAATGATTCCGTCTGGATTTGAGGCATCAATCACTTGCTTTAAAGCAGCAGCATACGCTTCTGGATTGTATTGCTGTAGATCCGAGTGATCGATAAGATAAATTTTATCAGCATCAATACTGGAAAGGGATTCTGTCAAATCTTCTAATTGATGACCAATGACAGTGACATGGAGCTTGTCGTTTTCGGCTGAGCACAATGCTGCTGCTTGAATTGCCTCATAGGTGACTTGACGCAATACCCCGTCGCGGTACTCAGCAACGACTAGAATAGTTTTACTCATAGGAATGCCTCCTTATTATAATACTTTTGCATCATGACGCAGTTTTTCAACAAGCTCTTTCACTTGCTCAGCAGTCTCACCCTTAAGTATTTGTCCTGCTTCTTTTTGAGGCGGGAGAGAAAGTTCTGTTCTAGCTGTTTTTGAGGATAGCTCGGTTTCCTCTATATCGAGATCATCTAAGGTTAATTGTTTCAAAGGTTTTCGTTTGGCCTTCATAATTCCGGGAAGGCTTGGGTAACGTGGTTCATTTAATCCTTGTTGCGCAGTAAAAACAGCAGGAAGTGTGACTTCAACCTGTTCGAGGTCACCTTCTGCATCTCGATCTGCTTTTGCTTTGCTATCACTAATCTCGAGCTTTGTAATTGAGCCGACATGCGGAAGGTCTAAGAGCTCTGCTAATCGAACTGCAACTTGACCAGCACCGTTATCGATCGAGAAATAACCGCCTAGAATCAAGTCAACCTGTTGGCTACCTAGGTATGAAGCTAATACCTTTGAGATCGAGTTTTCATCTGAGCCAATTCTGTCATCGGATATTAATACGGCTTCATCGGCTCCCATAGCTAATGCTGTTCGTAGAGCTTCGGATGTCCGTTCTGGACCTACAGCAATAACATAAACATTTCCTCCTAATTCATCTCTTTTCTGAATCGCTTCTTCCACGGCATATTCATCATATGGGTTGATAACATATTGAACTCCATCTTCGGAAACATTGCCATCTTCAATAATAATTTTTTCTTCGGTGTCGAAGGTCTGCTTCATGAGGACATAAATATCCATCTATCATTCTCCTTTCAAGCATAAATGGTAAGCATTTTCTAATAATCACGTTCATATCCATAATATGAGAGCCCTAACACTTTCATGTGTGTTTCTTGCAAGGAAAAAGACAGTCCAAAAGCTTCTATAAACCTACTAAGGATGAGGAAGGGAGCGATCATTTTGGCTTGGCAATGGATTCAATTTCTAGCATTTCTCTTAGTAACTGGTTACGGCTTGTATTTATTTGGGAAAGTCGTTTATCATCGCTACTTATATATTAAGCTAGGAAAGCAAGTGGAAATAGAAAAGAATCTGGATGAACGCTTTAGAACGTTTGTTTCTCAAGTATTCGGTCAATCGAAATTGTTGAAGGACAAAAAAAGTGGGATCATGCATGTCATTATTTTCTATGGCTTTATCATCTTACAGTTTGGCGCCTTGGATATCATTGTCAAAGGTCTAGGGGCAGATGGGCTTCCGGTTCCTGGCTATCACGTCTTTAACCTCTTTCAGGAAGTGACAGTCTTTCTCATTTTTCTTGCAGTTGGCTATGCTGCCTACCGTCGTTACGGGGAGAAATTGCCGCGCTTAAAAAGAGGGAAGAAGCCTCGTATCGTGATTTATTTCATTTTCTCCTTAATGTTATCGGTTTTATTGACGCTTGGATTTGAGCGGGTCGTACATGAGCTAGCCTTTTCTTGGTATGCTCCGATTTCCTCTGTAATTGCAGCAGGTTTTACGTGGGTTGAAGAGGTCACAGCACATGTTCTTTTTTACACGTTTTGGTGGGCGCATTTGTTGATTTTGCTGGCGTTTTTAGTGTATGTTCCGCAGTCGAAGCATTTTCATCTTATCGTTGCCCCAATCAACATTTTTTTTAGACGAACGGAGCCAGTTGGTCAATTGCGAAGCCTTGATCTTGAGGATGAACATGCGGAATCATTCGGTGCTGGGAAAATCGAGGATTTCTCCCAGCAACAAATGCTTGATTTCTATGCCTGTATTGAATGTGGACGCTGTACGAATGTGTGTCCAGCTTCCAATACGGGCAAGGTACTTTCACCGATGCACCTCATAATAAAGCTACGAGACCACTTGACTGAGAAAGGAGCAGCAATCACATCGAAATCACCTTGGGTACCCGAAACTAGTTATGGTATACACAGTATTCAAGATGTTGATAGAGAGCAGGTTGAGTGGGGAAAAGGGACGACGATTCAACCGACGATGACGCTTCAGCAGCAGATGTGGTCGACAAGTGATAAAAATGTAGAGGAGCTAAGTCTCGTTGGCGATGTGATGACCGAGGAGGAAATTTGGGCATGTACAACTTGTCGGAACTGTGAAGATCAATGTCCAGTCGGGAATGAACATGTTGATAAAATCGTTGACTTACGCCGATATTTACTTCTCATGGAAGGCAGTGTTCCTCATGAAGGCCAGCGTGCGATGCAGAACATTGAACGCCAAGGAAATCCGTGGGGAATCAATCGAAGAGACCGTGCGAAGTGGGTAGAAGACATTGACGGGATTCCGGTGCCGACAGTAAAGGAAAATCCTGATTTTGAAATTCTTTATTTTGTCGGTTCGATGGGATCATATGATAATCGCAGCCGGAAAGTGTCCCGTGCGTTTGTAAGATTACTTCATGAAGCAGGCGTCAACTTTGCAATTCTAGGTAATGAAGAGAAAAATTCTGGTGATACGCCGAGAAGAATGGGCAATGAATTACTTTTTCAAGAGCTATGCATGGAAAACATCGCAACATTCCAGAAATACAACGTGAAAAAAATTGTCACAGCCTGTCCGCATACTTTTAATACGCTGAAAAATGAGTACCCTGAATTTGGTTTAGATGGGGTTGAGGTCCTTCATCATACTGAGCTCCTCAATCAGCTAGTGAAAAATGGCCACTTGACGCCAACGTATGAATTGGATGAACGGATTACGTATCATGATTCTTGTTATCTTGGACGCTATAACAATGTATATGAGCAGCCTCGAGATATACTCCGTTCGATTAAAGGTGTGGAATTGCTTGAGATGGAGCGTAACCGTGAGAATGGAATGTGTTGCGGTGCAGGTGGAGGTATGATGTGGATGGAGGAAACCGCTGGAAAGCGGGTCAATCTCGCTCGGACAGAGCAGGCGCTTGACGTGAATCCAACGGTGATTAGCAGTGCATGCCCGTATTGTCTCACGATGCTCGATGATGGCACGAAAGCAATCGAAGTAGAGGAGCGTGTGCAGGCAAAAGATATTGCGGAGATCTTAGAGCAAGCTGTTTTTGGCGAGTCTAGTAAAGTGAGACTATGATCAGTGGGGGTTAAAAACCCCTGCTGATCATTAGCGAAACTTATCAGGGTGTTAGCGTCTGTTTACATCCTCTTAGCTTCCTTGTAGTACTTGAAGTGGGGGTCTTACAGACGGTTAGCACCGTGGCAAACTTACAGGATGATCTAGAACAGGAGGTTTAATCGTATGGAAAGACAAATTCGACGTGCAGCTGTAATTGGTTCAGGCGTTATGGGTGCAAGTATCGCAGCCCACTTAGCAAACGTGGGGATCCCTTGTCTCTTGCTCGATATTGTCCCAGATCAATTAACAGAAGATGAGAAAAGAAAAGGACTGAATCGAGATAGAAAGGAAGTCCGAAACCGTTTAGCTGTAAATGCGATCAAAAAACTTAAGAAAACAAAGCCAGCCCCACTATATGATGAGGATTTGGCATCGTTTATAACCCCTGGCAATATTGAGGATGATCTGGAGCGAATAAAAGAAGTTGATTGGGTTGTTGAAGTGATTGTTGAAAATCTTAACATTAAGAAACAGCTTTTCGAACGCATTGAAACAGTATGGGAGAAGGGGACAATTGTCAGCTCCAACACGTCTGGCATTTCCATCAATGCAATGGCTGACGGGCGTAGTGAGGAATTTAAAAAGCATTTTCTCGGCACACACTTTTTTAATCCGCCCCGTTATATGAAACTATTAGAAATTATTCCAGGCAAGCAAACACTACCTGAAATCGTAGATGTGATGAATCAATTTTGTGAGAAAAAGCTCGGCAAAGGGGTCGTGATAGCCAAGGATACGCCGAATTTTATCGCTAACCGGATCGGAGCATACAGTCTGCACGTTACACTAAACGAAATGCTTTCTAAAGGCTATACAGTCGAAGAAGTTGATGCCTGTACCGGTCCGGCAATGGGGCGTCCGAAAAGTGCGACATTTCGAACGTTGGACTTAGTGGGACTCGATACGTTCGTACACATTGCTAACAATATGTACGAAAAAGTGACAGATGAAGCGGAAAAAAAGGTGTTTAAGGTTCCGGAGATTTTACGGGAGATGGTAGCAAAAGGCTGGATTGGTGAGAAGGCAGGGCAGGGCTTTTATAAAAAGGTGAAGAACGAGAAAGGGAAGAAGATTCTCTCCCTTAACCTTCAGACGATGGAATACGAGTCGCAAAAGAAAGCAGTCGGAGCATCTTTGGAAACAGCAAAAATGGCAAAAGGTGCAAAGCAGAAGCTGAAGGCGCTTCTAAGTGCACATGATCGTTACTCGGAACTCGCCTGGAATACACTAAAAAAAGTACTCATTTATTCAGCGGAAAAAGTCGGGGAAATTGCGGATTCGATTCTGGAAATTGATGAAGCAATGAAGTGGGGCTTTAATTGGGAACTTGGTCCATTTGAAACGTGGGATGCAATTGGATTGGAAACATCAGTAAAGCGGATGGAAGCAGAAGGACTGAGCGTTCCACAATGGGTGAAAGACTGGCTCGAAGCAGGGAACAAATCATTTTACAAGAAGCAAGAAGGTACGACGTTTTTCGTTTTAGATGGTGCCTTCAAACACATGGAGCAAAAGCCTGAAGTGATTTCACTACGGACGCTTAAAGAGCAAAATAAGGTTATAAACGCTAATAGTGGAGCCAGTCTGATTGATCTTGGTGATGGAATCGCATGTCTCGAATTCCATTCCCCTAACAATGCGATCGGTGCAGATATATTAATGATGATTGAGCAAAGCATCGAAGAAGTCCGTAGTAATTACGATGGCCTCGTCATCGCCAATCAAGGCCGGAATTTCTGCGTTGGCGCAAACTTAATGATGCTCTTAATGGAAGCGCAAGATGAAGAATGGGATGAAGTCGATCATATTATCCGCATGTTCCAGAGTACAATGTATCACTTAAAGCATTTTGAGAAGCCTGTCATTGCAGCTCCGCATCAGATGACCTTAGGCGGCGGTGTTGAAGTTTGTCTGCCGGCCGATCAGGTTGTCGCCTCAGCAGAAACGTACTACGGATTGGTCGAGGTTGGCGTCGGGTTAATTCCAGCAGGCGGAGGGTGCAAGGAACTCATCTGTCGTCTTAGCAACTCCGTTACCAATCCTGAGGTTGATTTACAACCATATGTCAACAAAATTTTTGAAACGATCGGCATGGCAAAGGTATCGACAAGTGCTCTAGATGCAAAAAAACTTGGCTATTTGCGTGATGAGGATACCGTTGTCGTCCATCAGGATCATCGCATTTATGAAGCAAAGCAAGCCGCACTACGGTTGGTTGAGCAGGAATATGCTCCAAAGCTAAAGGAGGACATTCGCGTCGTCGGAAGCGAAGGGAAGGCGGTGTTGAAGTTAGGTGCCTACCAAATGAAATTGGCAGGTTATATCAGTGACCATGACCAATTGATTGCCAATAAACTGGCTCATGTATTAGCTGGGGGGGATGTTCCTGCGGGGACACGAGTGAGTGAACAATATATGCTTGATCTCGAACGGGAAGCCTTTTTAAGCTTATGCGGTGAGTCGAAAACTCAACAGCGTATGCAGTACATGTTAAACAAAGGGAAACCATTGCGTAACTAAATTAGAAATGAGGTGAATTGTGTGAGAGAAGCAGTGATTGTATCGATTGCACGCACACCGGCGGGGAAGGCAAAGAAAGGCGGATTTGCCCAAACACGCATAGAGGACTTAGGAAATACGGTTTTAAATGCGGTCATGGAGCGGGCTCCTGGATTAAAGAAAGAAGATGTGGAAGATATCATTATTGGCTGTGCCATGCCAGAAGGGGAACAGGGATTAAATGTTGCAAGAATTATCTCCCTTTATGCTGGTTTTCCAGCAGCCACTCCAGCTATTACGATTAATCGATTTTGCTCATCTGGCTTGCAGTCAATTGCGTTTGCCGCAGAGCGTGTCATGCTAGGTCATGCAGATGTTGTCATTGGCGGAGGAGTAGAGAGTATGAGTCATGTCCCGATGTCGGGGTTTAAGATGTCCCCACATCCGCAAATTGTCGAGGATATGCCGGAAATCTATATGGGGATGGGATTTACGGCTGAAGAAGTGGCAGAACGATTTGATGTTTCACGAAAGGATCAGGATCGCTTTGCTGCAACGAGCCATCAGAAAGCAGCAGCAGCAGTCCGGGCAGGGAAATTTAAGGAAGAAATCGTCCCGGTGCAAACAGTGCTTAAAGGAGTCGACGAGAACGGCAACCGTTGGGAAGAACAAAGCGTTGTCGACACGGATGAAGGGGTTCGTCCGGATACAAGTGTTGACGTACTGGCAGGATTAAAGCCGGCATTTAAGCAGGGAGGGACCGTAACTGCCGGAAACTCGTCGCAAATGAGCGACGGTGCAGCAGCGTGCGTAGTGATGAGTAAAGAGAAGGCGGAAGCACTTGGCCTAAAACCATTAGCTACGTTTAAATCCTTTGCAGTTGCTGGCGTTGAACCTGAGATTATGGGGGTTGGCCCGATTAAGGCGATTCCAAAGGCTCTCAACATGGCAGGGGTTAGTCAGAATGACATCAAGCTTTTTGAAATAAACGAAGCATTCGCAGCACAATGTCTGCCAATCATTCGTGAACTGAATATTGATGAGGAGAAAGTAAACGTGAATGGAGGAGCAATTGCACTTGGCCACCCTCTCGGTTGTACAGGAGCCAAGTTAACCTCAACCTTACTTTATGAGTTGAAACGTCGAGGCGGCGGGTACGGAGTCGTTTCAATGTGTATCGGAGGCGGTATGGGTGCCGCTAGCGTGTTTGAAGTGCATTCAGGGTAAAATGATGCGTGAAGCGCGCTGAATCACCATGCCAGCACCACGATAGAAAGGGGAACTCCATGATGGATGAAAAAATAGTTGGTGGAAGTTTTATTATTGATGATGTCGATTATAATTCAGTAGTCACACCTGATGATTTTACCCAAGAGCAACGAATGATTGCCGAAACTACAAAGGATTTTATTGAAGGAGAGATTCTGCCGCAGGACGAAGCGATTGAAAGCTTAAATTATGATCTTACGGTAAAACTCCTACAAAAGGCAGGAGGATTGGGGCTTCTTAGTGCGGATGTGCCAGAGCAATATGAAGGTCTTGGTCTAGATAAAGTAAGCTCGACGTTGATAAGTGAACGATTATCTAAGGCATCATCTTTTGGTTTATCCCTTGGTGCACATGTCGGTATTGGTACCTTGCCGATCGTTTACTTTGGAACAGAAGAGCAAAAGGAAAAATACCTGCCCCAATTAGCGAGCGGTAAAAAAATTGCAGCCTATTGCCTGACAGAACCATCCTCTGGTTCAGATGCGCTTGGTGCAAAAACAACCGCCACGTTATCTGAGGATGGTACGCACTATATTTTAAACGGAACAAAACAGTTTATTACGAATGCAGCCTTTGCTGATATTTTCATTGTTTATGCGAAAGTGAATGGAACGGATTTTAGTACATTTATTATTGAGAGAACGATGGAAGGAGTCAGTGTTGGACCAGAAGAAAAGAAAATGGGGATCAAAGGCTCCTCGACCTGTCCGCTCATTTTGGAGGATGTGAAGGTTCCTGTAGAGAATCTGTTGTGGGAGGTTGGAAAAGGTCATCTTATTGCCTTTAACATTTTGAACATCGGCCGATTTAAGCTTGCAGCTGGGTGTCTCGGTGCCTCCAAGGATACAATTGAACTAGCATCGGCCTATGCGAATGAGAGAGTTCAATTTAAGCAGCCAATCTCATCCTTTCCTCTCATTCGTAAAAAATTAGCAGAAATGAATATTAGAGCGTATGTTCTTGACAGTATGGTCTATCGGACGGCAGGATTAATAGATTCGAGTATGAATGATATTGATTTCAATAGCTCAGACGCAGGGGTGGCGTCGGCTAAGGCAATTGCTGAGTATGCGCTAGAGTGTTCGATCAATAAAGTATTTGGCTCTGAGACGTTAGATTTTATTGTTGATGAAGGAGTCCAAATTCACGGTGGCTATGGGTTTATACAAG
Source organism: Gracilibacillus sp. D59 (assembly GCF_052246695.1). Classification (NCBI taxonomy): domain Bacteria; kingdom Bacillati; phylum Bacillota; class Bacilli; order Caryophanales; family Bacillaceae; genus Gracilibacillus; species Gracilibacillus sp. D59. The sequence continues at coordinate 140,058 of NZ_JBQQCK010000003.1, forward strand.
AATACAAAATCGAGCGCATCTATCGTGATTCGCGCATCAATCGAATATTTGAAGGAACAAATGAAATCAACCGTTTACTCATACCAGGTACACTTATTAAGCGAGCGATGAAGGGCGAACTCCCGCTGATGCAGAAAGCACAAAAATTGCAAGAAGAGCTACTTACATTTATTCCACAACGGACGTTTGACGGGCTCTTGGAACAAGAACAATACATGATTAAAATGGCGAAGAAAATCTTCCTCATGATTGGAGGTCTAGCGGTACAAAAATACCAGCAAAAGCTTGAAAATGAACAAGAAATCCTAAGTTACCTAGCTGACATCATGATCCAAGTTTATGCAGCTGAAAGTGCGTTTCTTAGAACGAAGAAGCTGATCGCAAAGCAGGGAGAAGAGAAAGCTGCCAATGCGATCGCAATGACACAAATATTTGTCCACGAATCCTTTGAAACAATCGAATCTCTCGCTAAGGATTCTTTAGCTGCGATGGAATCAGGCGATATGCTCAAGACTCAGCTATCTATCCTAAAAAAGCTAGCTCGCCGAACGCCAATCAATACGATTTTACTGAAAAGACAAATTGTTGATCGTGTCATTTCAGCCGAGAAGTATGTCGTTTAACAACTGTATGCCATAGCCAAAAAGGAGAGTTGGGTATGTCTGAAAAAGTATGGTTAAAGTATTACCCCAAAGAAGTCGCACCGTCATACGAATATCCAAAGCAAAATTTGGCTCAATTCATGATAGATACAGCAGAAAAATATCCTCAACATAAAGCGCTGTTTTTCTATGGAAAAAAGTTCACATATAAGCAGTTATTAAAGGAAACATACCAGTTTGCCAATGTCCTAAAAGAGTTAGGGGTTGAGAAGGACGATCGGGTAGCGATTATGCTCCCGAATTGTCCTCAATCCGTCATCGCTTACTACGGAACATTATTGGTTGGTGCGATTGTCGTTCAAACAAATCCACTTTATGTGGAAAGAGAATTGGAGCATCAGCTGAATGATTCTGGAGCGACAGTTCTTATCGCCTTGGATCATTTATTTAAGCGTATTAAAAACGTATTGCCGAAAGTAGAAGTAAGACATACAATTTTCACCTCATTTAAGGACTACTTACCATTTCCTAAAAATATACTTTACCCGATAAAAGCAAAAAAAGATGGTTTATCAATGGAGGTCATCTTCGAACAAAATACGCATTCGTTTAAGAAACTTCTATCTAAAGCATCGGCTAATCCGACGACCGTCCAAATCGATGCAGAAGAAGATTTGGCTCTGCTTCAGTACACAGGCGGTACAACTGGCGTGTCCAAAGGTGTCATGCTTACCCACTATAATCTTGTCGCGAATACTTTGCAGACGAGAGCTTGGGTATACCGTAGTGAGGAAATGAAAGAAGGATACTTGGCGGCGCTCCCATTTTTTCATGTATTTGGAATGACCACACTCATGAATCTTTCGATAAGATTAGGAGGAACGCTCATTCTTCTTCCTAAGTTTGATGCAGACATGATATTGAAGCTAATTGACAAATTAAAGCCGACTACATTTCCTGGAGCGCCAACGATGTATATGTCATTAATCAATCATCCAAAAATAAAGAACTATGATTTATCGTCCATTAATATATGTATTAGTGGTGCGGCCCCGCTTCCCGGCGGGGTCCAGGCAACGTTCGAGAAGATAACCGGGGGCAAGCTAATTGAAGGCTACGGTTTAACCGAAGCTTCTCCCGTAACACATGCGAATAACATTTGGGAAAAACGAAAGCTTGGCTCGATTGGGATTCCTTTTCCGGATACAGTCGCAAAGGTTGTCGATCCGGATACTGGTGAAGAACTTGAAAACGGTGAAGTGGGTGAGCTGATCGTTCAAGGACCACAGGTTATGAAAGGCTACTGGAAACGACCGGAGGAAACGAGTAACGCCTTAAAGGATGGATGGCTATATACAGGTGATATGGCGAAAATGGATGATGAAGGCTTCTTTTATATTATCGATCGAAAAAAAGACCTCATCATTGCCGGCGGATTTAATATATACCCTCGAGAAATTGAGGAGGTCTTGTTTGAACATCCAGCAATAATGGATGCAGTTGCGGCAGGAGTTCCTGATGAATACCGAGGTGAAACGGTGAAGGCTTACATTGTATTAAAAGAAGGTGCGACAACAAACGAAAAAGAGCTCGAAACCTTTTGTCGAGAAAGACTTGCCGCATACAAAATACCACGAATATACGAATTCCGCGAAAGCCTGCCAAAGTCATTAATAGGAAAAACCTTGCGCCGATTGTTAGTTGAAGAAGAGCAAGAAAAATAAAGTCTGATAAGGAATAAGCTGTTAAACAGCATACACTTCCTGAAATAGAGAAAGCGAATACATTGAGGTGTGAGGCAGGAACAAAAGTGATTCGATAAAAATTAAAAATCCGGATGATTATATCAATTCTACGATTAGAAATTGTTATCATTCGGAATTTTCTATTGCGTAATAGGAACAGGGGTAATTTTGACATGTATAAAATGTTTGAAAACCGCTACGGCTTGCCCACTTGCTTTCCGAGGGGCGTGTCTTCAGCTAACTTTTGTAAAAAAAATCACTTTACAAAAGTTAGCTGAGGATAAAACCCCACGGAAAGGTGAGCGGGCAGCCGGAGCGGATGTTTAGCAGTTCAAACATTACACTATTCGTCTTTGGAGTGGAAAAAATTGATTTGCCCAGACTCTTTGTAACAATAAGACGCATAAGAACCAAAAATAGAAAGTGAACAAGTCAAAATGGTACTTAAAACTGGTTTAAGTACCAAAAATGAGACCCAATATTATAAATTTGGTAGTTAGGAAGGGAATAAAAGATTTCCCCATAAAAAGAAAAATGGAAATAAAGGATCAGGTAATGTTCCTAACATGCCTGATTTTTTGTTTGTTGATTATCACGGTGCTAATCGTCCGTAAAACCCTCGATGATGGAAGACTCACTTTATGTAAAATACTTGTACATAGAACATAATTAATGAAAAATTTTAAATAAAGTAATACACTATTTAAAGTGGTAAAAGAATAAAAGTTTAATAGCTTCTTATCAAAATCCAAAGCAGAAGGAGAATGAAAATTGAATACGTTAACAAATACAAAACGGTTACAGTTGGCTATTCTATTAGGATCACTATCCATACTTGGTCCTTTTACAATAGATATGTATTTGCCGTCATTTCCAACTATTGTAGAAGACTTTCAAACAAATGCTTCTTTAGTACAAATTAGCTTAACAACTTGCTTATTAGGACTAGGCTTGGGGCAGTTAATCATTGGGCCGATGAGCGATGTACTGGGTCGTCGTAAACCATTACTTATTTTTCTCGGCTTATATTTCATATCTTCTTTAACATGTGCTGTGGCACCTAATATTTATGTTTTGATCGTTTCCCGTTTCATCCAAGGCTTTGCAGCTGCAGGTGGACTTGTTATTTCCAGGGCAATAGTTAGAGATCTTTACAGTGGAAGGGAATTAACTAAATTCTTTGCTACGTTGATGTTAGTTGGAAATCTTGGTCCAATTGTTGCACCGGTAATGGGTGGTGCTATTCTCTCCTTTGCAAATTGGAATGTAGTTTTCGTTGTCTTGGCGTGCGTTGGTTTAATTTTAACATTAACAATTTCATTTAAACTTGAAGAAACATTATCAACAGAAAGGCGTATACCAAGCAATTTTAAGCAAGTCATCGGTAATTTTGGTTCCTTATTAAAGGACAGGGAATTTACTGGTTATGCTTTTACGCAAGGTTTTACTATTGCAGGAATTTTTGCTTATGTATCCGGTATTCCTTTTGTCTATCAAAATATCTATGGCGTTTCGCCTCAAGTATTTAGTTTATTATTTGGTGTGAACGGTATTGGATTAATTATTGGTACTCAAATTGTTGGGCGAATATCGATTGTTTCAGAGAAAACTTATTTGAAGATAGGTTTAGCTATTTCTAATTCGGCTGCTATTTTATTGCTTATAGCTCTTCTGTTAAAAGCACCATTAGTAGCTGTTGCTATTCCTATTTTCTTTCTCGTAACTTCTATCAGTATTATTGCAACATCTTCTTTTTCTTTGGCTATTGAAACAAAGGGGCATATTGCAGGAAGTGCATCTGCATTACTAGGTGTATTGCCATTTTTACTCGGTTCATTAGCTGCTCCACTTGCAGGAATAGGAGGGGAACATACAGCTATTCCAATGGGGATTGTTATCTTCTTTGGAAGCTTTTTAGCCTTTTTATCTTATTTTGTATTAGCCCGAAAAGCTCCAATTAAAGTAGACGATGCAAAACGAGTTGTAAATAACAATTAGAACACATGACAAGAAACCACCTTACTATTCGGAACTCAATCCGAATAGTAAGGTTTATTTTTGTACTTTCAGAATGTATATACGAAAGTGGAACAGCTTGTGCATCTGAATGAAACGTTCTTAGACAACCTCTCTTCGCCATAAATTAGTTAAGAAGGGAGAGATTCTTTTGAGACAATTAGATTGGACTATGATATTGTTTGTTAGTTCTTCATTATTGCATGAATATTGGTTGTTATCAGGTCTACCCCGCATTTACTACTGGGATGTGAAAAGACAACATGTAAATAATGTGAAGGAGGCCGATGAGAATAGAAAAACTGCTTAATAGATCAACGATATGAATCGCAAGTACAGAGCAGTAGCATATCAAATAAGGAAAATGAAGTGTCGGAAAAATATTGACAGTCAGCGGGAACAGTGCACACCACAACCAACTACTTTCTCGTTTGGCGAATGTCTCTAGGTTAAGCGAGTAAGGTGACAGATAAATACAGAGGAGCGCATGCCTTATTTGTATGGATTGTAACATTTACTCGATCATTAGAAAGACCATTAAGTTTTTCTTTTTTTTTTTACATTTTATGATTGACTAAACGTTCAGTCAATCATAAAATTGAGTACATAATTGAAATATAAATTGGATGGAGGGTTTACCATGGATTTGCATTATCAGATAAATGGAGAAGGACATCCTATAGTACTTCTCCATAGTGGAGGGACGGATTTGAGAGACTGGACATTTTTAGCTCCACTCTTAGCTAAAGATTATAAAGTTGTTACATTTGACGTGCGTGGAATTGGAAAATCACCATCACCAATTGAAAAAGCCAATTATGTTGAAGATTTATTATTACTTATTGATCATCTAGAGCTAGAGACGGCAACACTTGTTGGTCATTCAATAGGAGGGCAAATTGCAACAGAGTTTGCGTTGAATTACCCGGAAAAAGTAAAGAACCTGATTTTAATTGCACCATCATTATCAGGTTTTAATTATTCTCAAGCATTTAATGAGTATATTAACAGCATAAACCAGGTTGCTCCAGACATCGATCAAATGCTTGATGTCTCTTTGAGTGGTTCGTTGTATCAAGTTGTCATGTCAAGCCCACATCGAGATATAATGATTCAAATGCATCGAGACTACTTTCATCGGGTTTTAACATGGCCTAAATTTGAAATCATCTGGCCACAACCACCTGCTATTGAGAGATTAGATGAATTATCGATGAACACATTGTTTATTATAGGTGAAAAAGATTTTCAAGATAATCATCGTGTAGCAGAACATTTTAATAAAGTTCCGAATGTCCGTTTCTTTGAAATAGCAAATGCAGACCATATGGTAACACTTACTCATCCAGATGAGTTATTTGCGAAGATTGATAATTTTATGAAGGAATGATTTGTACCTATGCCAAGAACTCACGAAGAGAATGAACGAATTCGTCAAAAAGCAAAAGAAAATATACGACACAAAGCGATGAAGCTGTTTATTAAACAAGGGTATCATGCGACTTCTATAAGTGATATAGCGAAAGAAGCAGAAATCTCTAAAGGCTTACTTTACAATTACTTCAAAGGAAAAGAAGACCTTCTTGCGACAATGGTTGAAGAACAAATTGGAAAATTAATGGAAGTGATGGAGGGTGCTTTGTCACTTAATACCCCAAGTGACCAGTTAAAATATATTGTAAATCATGCAATAGATAATGTTTACACAGATCCTCATGTGCATCGTTTTTTTCTACACTTACAGACACAACCTGAAGCAGATGAAGAGTTAATTAAATATAGTAAACGGATCGTCGAGGAAAACGCAAGACAATTTGAGCTACAATGTGAAATGTTTGAAAACTTAGGAGTGGAAAATTCTCGAAAAAAATCTTTATATTTTTCTTCTACCTTGCAAGGGGTGATGTTGATGATTTCAACTTATCCTCAGACATTTCCAGTTGAAGAAATCAAAACACAAATCATACAAAAATTTTGCCAATCATCGAGCAATGAACGTTGAATCATAAGATACAACACTGTATTGAGTGAAAAGTATTTATGAACGCCTAGTACACTTTTCCTCCTTGATGAATTTACTAGTATTAGTGGATTGTAGCAAGGAGGAGAAGTATGGCACGGGTACGCTTAATTCCATATAAAATAGAACAACAGATTAATGACACGAGTGAAATTCCTGTTGGTATAGAGATGATTCAAGCACCAAAAAAGTGGGAAGAAGGTTATAAAGGTAGAGGTGTTGTTGTTGCTGTAATTGATACAGGATGTGATCGAAACCATCCTGATTTAAGAAACTCAATCATTGATGGGAGAAATTTTACTACTGAAAATTATAGCAATCCTCGAAATTTTTCCGACCAAAACGGACACGGTACACATGTTGCCGGAACGATTGCAGCTACGCTCAATGGTCGAGGTGTAGTCGGAGTAGCTCCTGAAGCAAAATTATTAATATTAAAAGCTTTTGATGCCAAAGGTTCTGGAGACTTTAGTAGTATTATACAAGCGATCCAACATGCTATTAAATGGCGTGGTAACAATGGGGAAAAGGTTCAAGTTATTTCGATGTCCTTTGGTGCAAAATGGGATGTACCAGAGCTTCATCAAGCGATTCGAAAAGCCGTTGCCAATGACATTTTAGTTGTGTGTGCCGCTGGAAATGAAGGTGATGGAAACGTACGTACAACAGAACGACTTTATCCCGGGTATTATAAAGAAGTAGTGCAAGTGGGTGCTGTAGATAATGAGGGTAATATGGCAGATTTCACGAATACAAATAATGAGGTAGACTTAGTGGCACCTGGTGTTGACGTGATGTCGACTTATTTAAACGGGAAATATGCGAAGCTGTCGGGAACTTCCATGGCAACTCCTCATGTTTCCGGAGCTGCTGCGCTTCTAATTGAGCAAATGCAAAAGGAATTTGGCAGAACCATAACAGAACCTGAAGTATATGCGCAACTTATTAAATCAACGTCTCTCTTAGGGTATAGAACAAGAGTGGAAGGCAATGGTTTGCTTACTTTAACTAACGAGTCTGTAAATAGAGGGGATTCAGATCATCTAAAAGAGAAACAAACCTCGTCAAAGGTTAAAAGTAATACAACAGAAGGCGGTGGTTTCGTTATTTCAGATGCAAAAGTATAAATCAAACTGGTTTCAATTGAATGAACCGCATGAAATAAATGTTTCATGCGGTTTTACTTTGAATAATATCCAATTATTTTTAACATAAAGCTGCAGGCTCACATTTATTTATTTTTAAAAAAGTACATCGTAAAAGGGCCAAATATCGCAATTAAAGCAATCGATATATAGATGACAATCATGACATCGCCATTCGTTCCTGTGCCGTGGATAAGTGTACGAACGGCATCGACTACAAATGTAATTGGATTAATATCAACAAACTTTTGTAACCAGTTAGGCATTGTCGAAGGGTCAACAAATACACTACTTAAAAAAGTGAGCGGGAATAAAAACATCATACTAATTCCCATCAGTGCCTTTTCAGAACGGACGATAATACCTAGCATCGTCCAAATCCATGATAAACTAAATGAGAACAAGAGTAGAATGACAACCCCCATGATGACACCGCTAAATCCAGCTTCTGGTCTAAATCCTAATATATATCCAAGAGTCACCATAATCGTCGAGGCAATTAAATATCTTAGCGTGTCTACGAGTAATGCACCAACCAATACTGATGGTTGCCATATTGGTAAGGAGCGAAAACGATCAAATACGCCTTTTTCGATATCTTTATTTAAATCTAGTCCCGTGTACATCGTTATCATGGAAACGGTCATAACTAAAATACCTGGTAAAACGAAATTTAAATATTCCCCCGTAGAACCGGAAATCGCCCCACCAAACAAATAAGTAAACATTAATAAAAAGATAATCGGAAAGATAGTGACGTCAAAAAGCTGTTCAGGTACATAACGAATTCGTAACAACGCTCGCCATGCGAAGGTAACAGATGCTTGGATTGCTGTGGGACTTTTTGGTCGGGTTCGATTCGTTAATACTTCCTCGATTGCAGATGGCTTATTCATTTGTAGAGTCGCCTCCTTCTTGATCTAGTACATTACCAGTTAAGGTTAAGAACACTTCATCAAGGCTCGGCTGACTCATGGAAAAGTCTTTGATTTGGACATTAGTATTCGCTAATTCACCAATTGCTTTGGCTGCCTTTGCATGTTCCTTAATCATAACAGTTAAGGAAATATCTTGTTCGTTTATGTCAGGCTCCTGTTCAAATTGTGAAACGAAAATGTGCTGTGCTTTCTCCAATTCTTCGCTATCATCAAAATGAACGGTTAAGCTACCAGCACCAATAGAGGATTTCAATTCTTTACTTGTACCTTCAGCAATCAGCTTTCCACGGTCGATTACACCAATTAAATCCGCTAATTGATCTGCTTCTTCTAAATACTGTGTGGTTAAAAAGACGGTGGTTCCATTTTTGACGAGTGCTTTGACGATGTCCCATACTTGGTTTCTGCTTCTTGGGTCTAGTCCTGTGGTAGGTTCATCAAGGAAAAGTAATTCTGGGGAAGTAACAATACTTGCTGCAATGTCGATACGTCTACGCATGCCGCCGGAGTATTTTTTTACTTGGCGTTTGGCAGCTTCTTCTAACTGAAAGGCCTGTAGTAATTCGTCTGCTCTTTGTTTTGCTTCTTTTCTGCTATAACCTACTAATCTACCGATAAAAATAAGATTTTCTCTACCTGACAGTTCCTCATCAACTGATGCAAATTGTCCGGTTAAACTAATTGAATGCCTTACTTTATCAGCTTCTTGTCCAAGGTCATACCCCATTACTTTGGCATGCCCCTCATTTGGTTTCAACAAGGTCGCTAGCATGCGAATCATTGTTGTCTTGCCCGCCCCATTTGGCCCAAGGAATCCATAGACAATGCCCTTGGGAACTTTAAGGCTAATCCCATCAACAGCACGGTGCTTACCGAAAATTTTCACTAAATCGGTTGCTTCTACCGCATATATAGTCATGCAACATCACACCTTTATTATTATTTCATCTCATCTATAAGAGTATAGCATATTAGTGTTTGGATATAGTAGGAAAATCAGTGGATTTTATCCAAGATTTTTATACATATGATTACAGACTGGTGTGAAGATTTCATCGCCATATGTTATAAATAAAAAGGTCGTTCTATATAAAAATAAAATACTTTTCTTTTGACTATAAAAGTAGTAATTTGATAGTGTATAAATAGAATGACTGTTCTATCTAATTAAAGGAGAAGTTAAGCATATGAGGCGATCTGCAAAGAAAGATACATTACTTAAAGTAGCTGAACGTTTATTTTACGAATATGGATTTCGAGGCGTTGGTTTGAAACAAATCATTAATGAAGCAAATGTAGCATCGATGACGCTTTATAACCATTTTGGTTCCAAGGATAATTTGGTAGAAGAAGTATTAAAACAACGGGAAGAACGCTATTGGTCTTATTTAGATGCACATGTAGAAATGGATTCCGACTCTCCTTTCATTCTTGTTGTTGAAGCTCATGGTCGTTGGCTAAAAGAACAATCCTACAAAGGATGTATGTTTTTAAGAGCGATAGAAGATTATGCCGGAACGGATAACGAGATCGAAAGTATTGCAAGAGGGCATAAATCCAAATTGCTTAAATATTTTCAGCAATTGGCTCAAAAGAAGGGGATAGAAAACGAACGAAATTTAGCTAATCAATTTACATTGTTGCTTGAAGGAACAACATCCATGACAACTTTGATTGGTGCTGAGCAAGCAACAGAATATTCTATTGCGATGGCGAGGACACTTGTCCAACACACATCGTAATTTTTTTATAGAAAAAGTAGAAAGGTCGTTCTATATAAAAATAGTTAGGGTGAATGAATATCATGAAATTTTCAAGATTAGTTTTACCAGGGGCTACCATGATTGCTGCTACCTATGGATTAGCGAGATTTAGCTTTGGATTACTTCTTCCCGATATGAATGAATCATTAGAAATGTCTGAGTTTGTATCAGGGATGGTCTCTTCGTTATTTTATTTAGCTTATTGTTGTACGATTATCTTGTCGACTGTGATTACGACAAACGAAGGACCTAGAAGAATGATTATTTCAGCTGGTTTATCGGCATTTGCTGGATTGGTGTTAATAGCTGTAACACCAAATGTATGGGTCCTTGCGTTGGGTGTTTTACTTGCTGGAGCAAGTACAGGTTTAGCATCTCCACCTTATGGTGCGGCGATATCACTATGGATTAAGACTGATCAACAAGGGAAAGCAAATACATGGATTAATTCAGGAACAAGTTTTGGCATCGTTCTATCTGGATTAGGAGCAATTTTTCTAACACCTAATTGGCGGTTAACGTATTTGATTTATGCTATCTTGACATTTCTAATATTGTTATGGAATTTCCGAGTGATTCCAAAAGTCGGGACTAGTTCGAGTTTGATGTTACAAAAAGGGAACCTCTCTATACGAGGAGTAAAAGGAGCTATTCCTTTGATTTTTGCATCTCTTATCCTGGGTATATCCACAGCAGCCTTTTGGACTTTTTCCAGATCTTTTATTGAAGAAGCTGGTGATTATAGCGATTGGCAGCTTTCGGGATTTTGGGTCATCATTGGGATTTTTGGTGTGCTAGGTGGTTTTTCTGGTTCTCTTGTGGAAAGATGGGGACTGTCTGTTGGTTATAAATTGGGGAGTTTGTCGATTGCTTCAGCATCGATTATGCTATCTTTCACATCTGAAAATTGGTTAGTACCATACTTATCGGCTGGAGTCTTCGGTTGCTTTTATATATTTTTAACCGGAGTACTTCTTGTGTGGGGGACTCGTGTATTTATTACGAATGCATCATTAGGTATTGGTATTCCATTTTTGCTCTTGGCAGTAGGGCAAGTATTAGGTTCATTACTAGCAGGATTGTTAATTGGAACATGGGACTATGCTACTGCGTTTATGCTTTATGGAATAATCGGCATGGTGGCAACCCTTTTAGGGCCGAAAAAGAATAAAATAGAGTAATTTTGATATGCATATACAACAAACGTTAGATGATTTCATTTAGTATCTAAAGATCAAACAGGTACTGAGTATAAAGCAATCCAACCGATTGTATCACTCACTGTTTGAGGGGGAAAGGCGAAACTCCCCCCTGCTTCAAGATAAAGTCCGTTGTTTCAGTAACATCTATTTAAATTATCTGTATGACAAATATAGGGATAAGGAATTAAATTAAAAAAATCATCCTCAAAAATATTGAAAACGAATACATTTTATATTATAATCACGTTATCGAAACGTTTCACTAAATTATAACTACTAACTTAAAGATGTTTGATTATTACATCTATTTTTTAACCAATTTTATCGAAACGTTTCACCAAATGGATGCAGGAGTGAATATTATGGTAACCATTAAAGAAGTGGCAAAAAAGGCAAATGTTGCAGTATCGACAGCATCATATGCTTTAAATGGGATAAAAAAAGTTAGTCCAGAAACAAAGGAAAAAGTTTTACAAGCTGCTAGAGAGCTTAATTATAGAAAAAATGGGTTTGCTAGTGATCTTAAAAGAACTTCTACTAAAACATTAGCTTTGATATTAAGTGACTTGTCAGGTCCTTTCTATTCAGAGTTAATTAGAGGAGTGCAAGATGTAGCAACAGATCATGGGTATGATTTAATCGCATGCAGTGCTATCGGTGGTGAAAATTCAACAGCTGCAAAGTTTTTAACAGAACATCGTGTCGATGGCTGTATCGTACTTGCAAATAATATTACAGATGAGATGTTAAAAAATGTGGCACATCATAATTTTCCCATTATTTTGTTGGATAGAGAAATAGAAGTAGATTCGACAGTGCATGTAAGGGTGAACAATAGAAAAGGTGGCTTCAAAGCAACTGAATACTTAATTCAAAACGGTCATACTGAGATTGCTTTTGTTAGTGGTCCATCTAGTTCATATGACAACAAAATGCGTTTGGCGGGATACCAAGAAGCGTTACAAGCATATAACATAGAACTTCAAAATAAATGGATGGTGTCTGGTAATTTCACAAGAGAGGGTGGAGAAAGCGCTGCAAATATATTAGCTGCACAAGATCAAGTTCCTACAGCTGTTTTCTTTGCAAATGATGAGATGGCTCTAGGAGGAATGGAAGCTTTTCAAAAACGGGGGATTAGTATACCGAATGACATTTCCATTATCGGCTTTGATGATATTTTAGAGGCGAAATATGTATATCCAAAGTTAACAACAATCCGACAACCTAAGTATGAAATGGGAGTATCAGCGACGCACATGATTTTTCAAATGCTTAAAAATGAGGAAGTTAATCCAACTTTGGAGTTGCATACTGAATTAATCATTAGAGAATCTGTTAAAAAACATTAAAGCTTTACTTCATAAAAGGAGGTGTGGAAAAGTATCATTATTCTCTTATTCTTTATCAAGATCTAAATCTTAAAAGGGGTGTAAAGAATGAAAAATAAAGTGACTTTAATTATAGGTTTGACTGCTGCAGTTATGTTATTACTGGCTGGATGTTCGTCAAGTGAAGATAATGAAAACGCTATCAAGGTTTGGACAATGAATAATTCGATGAAAGATTTTGTGAAAAAGTATGAGGAAAAAAATGATGTATCTGTGGATGTACAAGTTATTCCTTGGGGAGAAGTACGAGATAAGTTTTTAACAGCAATTGCGTCTGGTGAAGGCCCCGATGTAGTACAAGTAGGTACAACAGGTGTACCGGAATATGCAAGTGCTGGCATGTTTAAGGATTTATCAGACTATATAAGTGAATATGAAAATTTTAATCCTGACAACTTTTATGAAGGTGCAATTGGTACAACACAATTTGAAGGAGAAACGATAGGGATTCCATTTCATGTAGATACTAGAGTCTTATTCTATAGAACGGATATATTAGCAGATGTAGGTTATCCAGAGGGACCAAAAACATGGGATGATATGGTAGATGCTTCTAGGAAATTAGCGGAACGAGGGGATGATCAGTACGCGATTGATCTTCCTAGAGATGATCCTCAATATCCATTTATGCTCGCATGGCAACATGGATGGAACTATAAGAAGGGTGAAGGTGCTAGTAATTTCGAAGATCCTAAATTTATTGAAGCCATGTCAAAATATGAAACATTTTATCAAGAAGGGTTGTCGCAGTTAGAAGAAGGTAAAGAATTAGTTCAATCCTTTAGTGACGGTTCTAAACCAATGTTTTTTAGTGGTCCATGGGATATTAAAACAATCAGTGAAGGCGCCCCAGAAATTGAAGGTAAATGGGATGTTCGGGTTATGCCAGAGAAGGAAACGAATCGTTCTATGATTGGTGGTTCTCACTTTGGAGTGTTTCATAACTCAGAAAAAGTAGAGCAATCCCTAGATTTTATTAACTGGTTAGCTGATGCAGATACACAGTTAGAGTGGTATAAAGAAGTGAATGAGTTACCAGCTAATTTAGAAGCTTGGGAAGACCCAATTCTAGCAGATGACCCTAAATTTAGTGTGTTTGGTGAACAACTTCAGTCAACAGAATTATTACCGATGATAACGGAATATACAGAAATGAGTGAAGAATTACTTAAATATTTGGAAGAGGTATATCGAGGTGGTGCAGATTTAGAGTCCACTTTAGAAGAATATCGCACTAAAGTAACTGAAATTCTATCTGAATAAAAACAAATAAGAGTAGGGTGCACTTGAATAAGTTTGCACCCTACATTGCTTAAAGGCGGGTGAAAAAATGACTAGATGGAAATATAAATTAATGCCACTATTTTTTATAGGTCCAGCAGTTTTGTTGCTAATGGTATTTTCTTTTGCACCTATATTTCTTTCGTTAGGAATTAGTTTTACCGATCTAACCTTAATTGGTTTAGCTGATTGGTCTAAAATAAACTTTATTGGTATTGAAAATTTCGTGAAATTATTTAAAGATAAAGTATTTCTTGAATCCATATTTAATACTTTTTTCTATGTCATTATAGGTGTTCCGCTGGCTGTTTCTAGTTCATTAGTTATTGCTTTACTATTATCAATGGTAGGAAAGTGGGTATCTTCGACTTTTAGATTGATTTACTACATGCCTTCTGTAACAAATATAGTAGCAATTGCAGTAGTTTGGGGCTTTTTGTACAACCAGCAATATGGCTTGTTTAATTATTTGTTATCGCTAATCAATATTCAGTCCATACCGTGGTTGGAAGACCCTTTAATCGCAAAATTCTCATTAATTATTTTAGCGGTATGGAAAAGTAACGGTGTAAGCATGCTGATTTTTTTAGCTGCCTTACAATCCATCCCCAAAGTGTACTATGAGGCAGCAGATATTGATGGGGCAAATCGTTGGCAGAAGTTCTTCAAAATAACATTACCATCGATGAGCTTTGCTACTTTTTTTGTCACTGTAACAACAGTAATTGGTTGGCTTCAGTTCTTCGAAGAACCGTTTGTAATGACGGAAGGCGGTCCATTAAATGGTACAAACTCCATGGCGTTATATATCTATCAAAGAGGTTTTGAATATAACGATTTTGGTTATGCAGCTGCGGCATCTTTTGTGCTGTTTATCATTATCATTGTTGCGACTATTATTCAATTTAGATTTAGAAAAAAAGACCAGACATTGTGAGGTGTGATTAATGGAAGCTAAAGGTAAATTAGAAAAGTTTATTGTTACACTTTTACTCGTCTTAGGTGGTATTTCCGTTTCTTTACCATTTATATGGATGATATTAAGTTCTTTTAAAACCGAGAGAGAAGTTTTACAGATACCGCCAACATTATTTCCTCGAAATCCAACTTTTCAAAATTATTTGGAGTTATTCCAAAGTCTAAATTTTGATGTATATTTGGTAAATACATTAATTATCGTATTTTTCTCGATGGTAGGCTTGTTGCTAAATACAATGGCTGGATATGGTTTTGGTAAGTTCGAATTTAGAGGAAAAGAAATTTGGTTTATGGTAGTGCTTGTTACAATGATGTTGCCAGGACAAATAACTATGATCCCAACCTATTTAATTCTTAACGAAATGAGTTTAACGAATACGATGACTGGTATCGTATTACCGGGATTAATCGTTGCCTTTAATATATTTTTAATTAGGCAATTTATGGTAACAGTACCTGATGATTTGATTGAGGCAGCTCGACTCGATGGTGCGGGGGAAATATATATTTTCTTTAAATTGATTATTCCTTTAGCGAAACCAATTTTATCTGTGCAAGTAATCCTAACATTTATCGCATCATGGAACAGCTTCTTGTGGCCATTAATTATTGCAAATGATCAAAGGTTATACACATTGTCTGTAGGGCTATCGTTATTACAAGATCAATATGCAACAAACTATGGATTGCAAATGGCTGGTTCGGCCATTATGGTAATACCAATTCTTATCATTTTTATGATTTTCCAAAAATATCTAGTAGAAGGTTTTAACGTATCAGGAATAAAGTGAAATGTTAAAAGTTAATGTTTTATGAGGGGGCACACAATGAATCTAACACAATTACTAAATGACATGACTTTAGATGAAAAAATAGATCAGTTAATTCAATTGGCGACTTTCTTTTATGCTGGTGCAGAAACCCAAGGTGAAATTACAGGGCCAATGGAGGATATGGGAATATCGAAAGAAATTATTCGTAATAGTGGTTCTGTACTTGGTGCATCAGGTGCAAAAGAAGTTAAAAATATCCAAAAGGTTCACTTAGAAAATAATAGATTAGGTATACCTTTGCTTATGATGGCTGATATTGTTCACGGTTTTAAAACGATCTTCCCAGTCCCATTAGCAATTGGTTGTTCGTGGGACGAAGAGCTTGCAGAGCGCAGCGCGGAAATTGCAGCGAAAGAAGCTGCTGTATCAGGCGTGCATGTTACCTTTGCGCCAATGGTTGATTTAGCAAGGGACCCACGTTGGGGCAGAGTGATGGAAACCACTGGTGAAGATCCTTATTTAAATAGTGTCTTTGCAAAAGCTTTTGTACGTGGTTTTCAAGGGAATGATTTGACCAATGAAAAGGATCGAGTTGCTGCATGTGTTAAGCACTTTGCGGCTTATGGTGCACCTGAGGGCGGCCGTGACTATAACACAGTTAATATGTCAGAAAGAGAGCTGAGAGAATATTATTTGCCAGCTTACAAAGCAGCGCTTGATGAAGGTTGTGAAATGGTAATGACAGCCTTTAACACAGTTGACGGTATACCTGCAACAGGTAACAAAAGGCTAATGAGAGATTTATTAAGAGAAGAATGGGATTTTAATGGTGTTATGATCTCTGATTGGGGTGCTGTTAAAGAATTAATACCTCACGGTGTAGCAGCAGATGAAAGTGAAGCAGCATTGAAAGCGATTAAAGCTGGTGTAGATATTGAAATGATGACAGCTTGTTATGTGAAGAACTTAAAGGATTTGGTGGAATTAGGAGCAGTAAAGGAAGAACTTATCGATGAAGCTGTAATCCGTATACTTAAACTAAAACAAAAATTAGGCTTGTTTGAAAATCCTTATAGAGGAGCTGATGAACAATTAGAAAAAGAAGTGATTATGAGTACAGAGCATCGTGAAGTAGCGTATGATCTTGCTACTAAGTCATGCGTTTTATTAAAGAACGAAGAAATTCTTCCACTTCATAAAGAAAAGAAAATAGCACTTATTGGACCATTTGCAAATAATGGTGACATTCTTGGGCAATGGTCTTGGCAAGGCTCAAAAGAAGATGCTGTAAAGATTTATGATGGAATGACTAATAAGGTAGGAACGGACAATGTTCTTATCGCTCAAGGTAGTGGAATTGAGTCTGCTACAGAGGATCAATTTGCTGAAGCAGTTAAAGTTGCAAAGGAAGCAGACGTAATTGTGTTGGCTTTAGGAGAAAAGTCAGAAATGAGTGGTGAAGCAGGGAGTCGTTCCAATATACGCTTACCTGATGTGCAATTAAAGCTAATAGAAGAGATAAAAGAATTGAATAAACCAATCGTTTCTGTATTGATTAATGGCCGTCCACTTGACTTACATGGTGTATATGAAGAATCTGATGGTATTTTAGAGGCGTGGTTCCCTGGTACAGAAGGTGGAAGAGCTATAGCTGACTTACTTTATGGTGATGTTAATCCTTCTGGTCGTCTGACAATGTCTTTTCCTTATAATGTAGGGCAAGTACCCGTTTATTATAATCACTACAATACAGGCCGTCCAAAGGATGCTCCTGATGCACAGGAACGCTATGTGTCGCAATATTTAGATATTCCAAACGAACCTCTTTTTCCGTTCGGTTTCGGATTGAGTTATACAAAATATCAATATAGTGATCTATCTTTATCGACGGACCGCTTAACGGCAAATGGTGAAATCGAAGTCTCGGTAAAGGTTAAAAACGTTGGCTCTACCAAAGGTGAAGAGGTTGTTCAATTATATGTGCGAGATCTTGTAGGTGAGGTTGTACGACCATTAAAAGAATTAAAAGCATTTCAAAAAATTACACTGAATCCTGGGGAAGAACGAGAAATTACTTTCAGCTTAACAGAGGAACAATTACGTTATTATCATGAAGATCTGTCTTTCAAAAGTGATATAGGAAAGTTTAAAGTATTTGTTGGACCTAATAGCAAAGAATTCTTGGAGCAGTCATTTGATTTAAGAAAATAAAAACATAGGGAAAAACGGGTGTGTTAATTTGCACCCTTTTTTTCTATACTACATGTTTTTAAGGAGTGTTCGAGAATGATGGAAGTCAAGGATCAAAGTATAGTCATTAATGGCGAACAAGTAATGACTTTTGGATTTAGAGAGGGCTTTAAAAAACAATAAATGGATTTATATTTTATGGTGTTGGTCTAGATTATCTAGCTTAGGCTTTATCCCCTTCATTCTCGTTTAATTTTTCTGCATCGACTAATAAAGCATATCATCTTCGTTTTACCTCTTCAAAACTCGTACTTGTAACAAGGGAGAATCCTATGAGAAATATTGTAAACTGTATCGGTAATGAATAAAGGTGATTCCAATTGATTGACTTATATAATCCTAACCATTCGAAAAACGGTTCACCTATTAATGAGCTAAGAAATGCATAAAAAATAGCTTTTAAAATAGGTGAAATATTTGGTTTTATTTGTACAAGTAACAGAAAAGCAACAGGAAGAAGACTTAAATCCCATGGGAAGAAAGATGGCAAAAATGGTATAAGTTCATATCTGTAATCCCAATAACCCAATTCTGTTCCAAAGGAATCTAGGAGAATCGAGATAAACATGATAAAAAAAGCCCCGAGTAGTAAACGGCTAGTGGACTCCTTTTTTCTATATTTCCACCATAAAAACCATGGAATAATAGTTAATATGAAACAAAACCACCATTGCCAAGATAAAAACACATATTCCATCCAAATATTATGATCCTTTTGATTTGCTTTGACTAAAATTTTATAAACATCATCTATTTTTTTTGCCACTTCTTCTGGAATAATCATTTTAATCATCCCTTTTAATGAACTTTTTAAATCATTGACACAATATTATATGGTTAAACTAAAGTCTAGTTTTTATTCTAATTATCTCCAGCCAATGGTTGTAATATTATGGGTTTAATACCGTCAATCTGATCTAAACAAAATAAGAAGTGCAAATTTAAACTATTTTCTTTAATGCGGTGAATACTATGAGTTAACTTGAGATGGAGGCATCCCCATCCATTTTTTGAACATGCGATTAAAATAAGATTGATCACAATAACCTAGATATTCGGCTGCTTCCTTAACAGACATTTGAGTAGTAGTTAATAGATTCCATGCCATGTTTACACGTGTCTGGTGTAAATATTGAATGGGTGTCACGCCAATTACTTCTTTAAATAATACCGTAACATAGTTAGGTGATACATTTGCTATTTTGGATAATTCATCAATGGTAATATGATTGCGGAAATTATAAAGGATATACTCTTGTACTTTTCGTACCACAGTTTCCTTTCCAGGTGAAGCACTTTGTTCAAACCTTTCTTGGGAAATTAACAATAATAATTCCGACAATATATTACGTGATAAGTGCTCGTAATATGTTCTTTGGCCAAGCCATTGTACATATAAAAAGGCAAAACGTTGCTCAAAATAAGCGGAATTTCTCGGCTTATACCGAAATAATTGATCTTTTTCTGGAAAGGGTAAAGGAAAATCAAGCGTTTTGGTTTCAGTAGAAAATAAAACGGTATATTTTCGATGAGATTTAAATTGATGATTTTTCCAGGCACGGTATAAATTATCGGGTATCCATAAAAACTCTCCCTTTTCTAACTCTAATTGCTTATTTTCGATGTAATAAACCACTTTTCCTTCCGTAACATAAACAAGTGTATATAAGCCACGTGCTTTTTCCGTGCTCCAATATGGATCGATATCATGATATACCCCTTCTATGTTCAACATAAGTCATACTCCTATTTAAGAAAAATTGATGAATTGTACAAATATTGTGATTTTGTTTATTTTAATTATAACGCAATCCTATTATGATATCTATAAAGTTAACAATTCGCATTGAATGTTTATCCATTCCGATAAATGATCTATAGTTCTAGTTACGAGATGATGAATTATCCAATACAAAAATGAAAGTGAGGAGATTTTTATTAAAATTTTGTATATTGACATTGATTCGCTACGTCCTGACCACCTTGGAGCATATGGGTACCATCGAAACACGTCGCCAAACATTGATCGAATTGCTGAAAAGGGGGTGACCTTTACAAATTATTATGCATCAGACGCGCCATGTGCGCCATCACGTAATGCAATGTTTAGTTCAAGGTTTGGTATTCATACGGGGTCAATTAATCACGGTGGATTAGATGCAGATGTTAGACCAATAGGTGCTGACAGACCATTTAACCATCATCATACTCCTTATCAAGCATGGGTAGAAGATCTTCGATTTAAGGATCACCATACTGCAATGATTAGTCCATTTCCTGGTCGACATGCAAAGTGGAATGTACTGGAAGGATTTCTAGAAATGCATGATACGGGAAAACACGCCGGTGAAACAGCAGGGGATGTAGCGAAAGAAGCATTGAATTGGATTAAAGGGCGAGGAACAGAAAAAGAAGACTGGTTCTTATATCTGAATTTCTGGGACCCGCATACCCCTTACCGTACACCTACGGAATATGGAAATCCTTTTGAACATTCCCCAGCCGCTGATTGGTTGACAGATGATATCATCGCAACACAGAGAGAAAGTTTTGGTCCAATGAGTGCTCGAGAGTTACCAGCAAGAAATCATTGGCCTAATTTGCCCGAAGAAATCTCTTGTCGTGAAGATTTTAAACGTTGGATTGACGGTTATGATACAGCGATAAAATATGTGGATGATCATGTAGGTCAACTTCTTCAAGCATTAGAAGAGGAAGGAATATCAGAAGAAACAACGATCATTATATCTGCAGACCATGGTGAAAACCAAGGTGAGTTAAATATATACGGGGATCATCAGACAGCCGATCATATTACAAGTCGTATCCCGTTAATCATGGCTGGTCCAGATATAAAACACGGACATATTGATGAAGAATTCCACTATCAAATTGACCTGGGACCAACATTAGTTGAACTAGTTGGTGCAGAACCACGTGAAAGATGGGATGGGGCAAGTTTTCTCCCTACCATTACAAAAGGAGAAACAACAGGTCGTGACTATTTAGTAGTTAGTCAAGCTGCATGGAGTTGCCAAAGAGGTGTTCGTTATGAAAACTGGATGTTAATTCGGACCTATCATGATGGGTTAAAGGATTTTCCTGATTTAATGTTATTTGATATTGAGAATGATCCACATGAGACAACCAATTTAGTAGAGAAAAAGCCAGAAGTTGTAGCAAAAGGTTTAAGATTATTGGATGAATGGGTGGCGGAACAAATGATTACATCCGAGTCACCAACAGATCCGATGTGGAACGTTATTCAAGAAGGTGGACCTTTCCATACAAGAGGTGATTTTAACAATTATGTAAAGAAGTTAAGAAATGAAGGTCGAGAAGATGCCGCAGAAATACTAGCAAAACGTCATCAAAAATTTCAAAAAATCTATAACAAACGTAATTAAGGAGCATTTTTTGCTGTAAGTCATTTTAAGGAGACAAATTTTGAGATAAATCAAATTGGCATGAATTTCGACATCTTATAGAGAAAGGAAAGTGGAAAATGCAGCTGAAAGTGATGAGCTTTAATCTAAGAGTAGATATTCCAGACGACGGAATGAATGCATGGGAGTATAGAAAAGCGATAGTTTCCAATATTATACAAAAACACCAGCCTTGTGTTTTCGGTATTCAAGAAGGGTTACTAAGCATGATCAAAGATTTAGAAAACAATTTGCCGGAATATCGGTGGATTGGTGATGGCAGAAGAGGTGGTAACGATGATGAATATTGTGCTATCTTCTATCATCAAAAGCTAGAATGTATAGATAAAGGACAGTTTTGGTTATCAGATACACCTGATGTACCAAATAGTATTAGTTGGGAAAGTGATTTTCCAAGAATATGTACTTGGGGCCATTTTCGTAGTAAACATGACTCTAATAGAGAGTTTATCATTTATAACACACATCTCGATCATATCAGCCAATTAGCTAGGGAAAATGGAATCGCTTTAATTTTAGAAAGGATTCAAAAGCATACTGAAGATTGCAGTGTTCCCTTTATTTTAACTGGGGATTTGAATAGTGAACCAGATGATTTAGTCATTCGTTTTCTACGCGGAGAGGAAACCATCCAGGAGTTTACTGCTAATTTACAAGATACATTCAAAGTAGTGAATAGTAAACCAGGTCAGACCTTCCACGATTTTTTAGGGGGGATAAATGGGGAGCCGATTGATTATATTTTTTGCACACCAGGATGTAAGGTGTTAAGTGCAGATGTTGATAGAAGTAAAATTAATGGAAACTACGCTTCTGATCATTACCCTATTATTGTAAACCTAGAACTTTAGAAATATATGAAGTGAAAATAAATGATGAATCAGTTTAATAGGAGGAATAACAATGCGAGTATTACTATTAGATCTAGACTCTACAAGACCAGATCACTTAGGTTGCTATGGATATCATCGAAACACGACGCCAAATATAGATCGAATTGCAAAAGAGGGAGTTCGGTTTACCAATTATTACACAACAGACGCTCCTTGTGCTCCTTCAAGGAACGCATTTATGACAGGCCAATTTGGTATTCATACAGGCAATATAGGGCATGGTGGCACAGCTGGAGATATGCGAAACGAGGGGCCTAGTCGTGAATTTCACGATCAATTAAAAACGGATAGTTTTCCGAATGTTTTCCGCCAAGAAGGAATGAAAACTGCATTAATAAGTCCGTTTGCTGAAAGACATTCATCATGGCAATTTTATGCTGGTTTTAATGAAATATACAACACAGGCAAAACAGGAGATGAATCAGCAGAAGAAGTGACGCCAACGGTATTGGATTGGATACAGCGTAATGGACAGAAGGATGATTGGTTTTTATATGTGAATTACTGGGATCCGCATACACCATATCGAGCACCAGAAAGTTACGGTGATCCGTTTAAGGATGAACCTTTGCCAGAATGGATTACAGATGATGTCCTCCAAGAGCATTTGCAAAGTATTGGTCCACATTCTGCAAGAGAAATCAATATGTATGATAATAATACTAACCCAAACTTCCCACGACACCCAGGTGAAATAACAGATCGAGAAGGGTTAAGAAAAGTAATAGATGGATATGATACTGGTCTTCGGTTTATGGATGACAATATTGGCATGATATTTGCAGAGATGGAAAGACAGGGGCTCATGGAAGATACTGTTATCATCGTGACGGCTGATCATGGAGAAAATTTAGGGGAATTAGGCATTTATGCGGAACATGGTACAGCAGATCAAATGACATGTCGAATCCCGATGATTGTTCGTTGGCCTGGTATGGAAGAAGGACATGTCGACCATGATTTGCATTACCATTTAGATTTTGCCCCAACTGTAGCTGAATTATTAAACCAGAAACCTAGAGAGAGTTGGGATGGAGAAAGCTATGCTCCGGTACTGTTAAAAGGAGAAAGTTGTGGTAGAAATTATTTGGTTGTGTCTCAAAATGCACATGTATGTCAACGTAGTGTAAGGTTTGATGATTGGTTGTATATTCGTACTTATCATGATGGATTTCATCTTTTTGACAAAGAAATGTTATTCAATCTTAAAGAAGATCCATATGAACAACATAATGTAGCGAAACAACGTCATGATATTTGCATGCAAGCAGTATATTACCTTAATGAATGGCACGAAGAAATGATGATGACAATGGATCATGATGTTGATCCGATGTGGACGGTGATCAAAGAAGGCGGACCATATCATGCACAAATAAAGAATCTAAAAAGATATTTAGGACATTTGGAGAAGACAGGAAGAAAAGAAGGTGCTCAGGCGCTAAGGAAGAAATATGCAAAAGAGCTTAATAGGTAGATTGTTTTGTTTGTGAGTCATTAGATTGGCTCACAAACGTTTTGCATTCACAGGTAAGACTTTTTTTGGACAGTATTTTCGGTATGTAACAGGCAGCCCCCATTAAATGTTACAATGGATATGTACTAAATTAAAAGAATGAGGAGTGAGATGAATGCAGGAAAAACAATTAGAGCAAATGAAAAATGGACAAGGCTTTATCGCAGCACTTGACCAAAGTGGCGGTAGTACTCCAAAGGCACTTGCTGCATATGGAGTATCGGAAAACGAATATTCTAATGAAGATGAAATGTTTGATCTTGTACATCAGATGAGAACGCGAATAATTACTGATCCGGCATTTAACTCAGAGCAAATTCTTGGTGCTATTCTATTTGAACAAACGATGGACCGTGAAATTGAAGGTAAGTATACGGGAGATTACTTAACAGAGGAAAAAGGAATTGTACCATTCCTAAAAGTAGATAAAGGACTTGCTGAACTTGTTAATGGTGTTCAGAAGATGAAGCCAATTCATGACCTTGATGAAACATTGGAAAGAGCGAACAAGCGTAACATCTTCGGAACAAAAATGCGTTCCGTAATTAAAGAGGCAAATGAAGAGGGAATTAAAGAGGTCGTTAATCAGCAATTTGAAATCGGTAAAAAGATTATTAAAGCAGGGCTTGTTCCTATCATTGAGCCTGAAGTAGATATTCATAGTGCAGATAAGGAGCAATCCGAGGAAATATTAAAGCAAGAAATCAAAAAACATCTTGATCAATTAAATGAGAATGAACTGGTAATGTTGAAGCTTTCGATTCCGACAAATGCCAATCATTATAAAGAGCTTATCGATCATCCACAAGTAGTTCGTGTAGTAGCGTTATCTGGTGGATATTCTAGAGAAGAAGCAAACGCCAAACTGAAAAATAATGAAGGACTAATTGCAAGCTTCTCCAGAGCTTTAAGTGAAGATCTAAATGTCAGCCAAACCGATGAAGAATTTCATGCAACATTAAAAGAAGCGGTTGATTCTATTTATGACGCATCTGTAAATAAAAAGTAAAAAACTAATAAGCAGGATAGAGTCCTCACAGATGGAGAACAACATTTGTGAGGATTTTTTGTGAAGCATCAGGGGAATACTTGACATGTCACCAAACAGTGTCGTATTATAAATGTTAAATAAGACACCAATAAGTGTCATTTTAAAATGTGAAGGTGGAGGGTGTTGAGCGAAAAGAGAATGGAAAGGGATGTTTATGAGGCAATTGCCGATTTAAATCGGCGGAAACTGATCCATTTGTTGGCGGATGTGGATGAATTACCGCTTTATGAAATAACCGTTCACTTCGAAATGGGTCGTACTGCAGTTTCCAAGCATTTGGCAATCCTAAAAGAGGCAGGACTTGTGACAAGCAGAAAAGTAGGTAGAGAAACAAGGTATCAGTTGGATGCAGCTCCGTTGAAAGAAGTTCAAGATTGGATATCTTATTACGAAGGTTTCTGGCAAGAAAGAATGAATAAATTAAATCTTATATTGGAGGAACAAAAAATGAAAGCAGATGTATCATTAGATTTTCAATATACAAGTTCAATTGAGGAAGTGTGGAAGGCATTAACAGATTCAGATATTCTTGCAAAATGGATATGGGAAAATGACTTTAAACCAGTTGTTGGACATAAATTTCAATTTCGAGCTGAGCCAAATAAATGGTGGAATGGAATTGTAGATGGGGAAGTACTCGAAGTAGAGGAGCCACATAAATTATCTTACACTTGGGAAAGCGCTGGAGAAAGCACCACCATAACCTGGACTTTAAAACAAAATTCAGATGGAACTACCCATTTACATCTCGATCAAACTGGATTCAGTGAAGAAACAAAAGCACGTAAGGGAGCCATCGAAGGAGCGAAACATTCATGGACGCAAATGGGCGAGCAGCTTGAACAAGTGTTGAATCAATAATCCCATTCGGTAATTAAAAATGGAGGTGAAGAAGATGAGTTTTGTAAAAGATGTATTTGGAATATTCAAAAAAAGAGATTTATTATTTTTAGAAACCTACCAAGAATCGGAAAATGTTTATACCTTTGTTTTTGAAAAAGGTAATGATGTAGCATGGAAAGCAGGACAGCATGGGTTGTTTAATATTACTCATAAATCTATTAAAAAACCTGTACGACCATTCAGTATGGCAACTGCTCCGGCAGAGAATACTATTAAAATAACAACGAGTATCAGTGATACACCAAGTGACTTTAAGCAAGCTTTGCTCGAATTAGAAAAGGGTATGAAGGTTAAGATGAGTGGACCTGTTGGTTCTTTTTATTTAAAAGATAATAGCCCTACCCTTTTGATTGCAGGTGGAATGGGAATTACACCATTTCGATCGATTTTAAAACAAGTAGAGGAAGAGGGAAATAGAGCCGATCAACCAATTAACCTACTTTACATGGATAGTGAAACGTCCTATCTATTTAAAGATGAGCTTGATCACATCGCAAATAGCACTTCTATAAATGTAACTTATCTTAATTCAAGGGATGATTTACATAAGGAAATAGATGCGTTTACCACCTCTTATCCGGATAATGGTAAATACTTTATAGCTGGATCCAAGTCAATGGTAGACTCCATTTCGACTCACTTACAAAATAAAAATATATCAAAACGAAATATCAAAAAAGATGTCTTTTTTGGTTATTAGTGTTATCTAATCCATAAACCAAAAGGAGGGCTAACGTGACAAAGAAAGCGGAAAGAATGAATCCAAAGGTTGATGAATTTTTAAGTAAAACTTCAAAGTGGAAAGAAGAATATGAGATATTAAGAAATATCGTTCTTGACTGTGAGTTGACCGAAGATTTTAAGTGGATGCATCCTTGTTACACGTATGAGAATAAAAACATCGTTCTAATCCATGGGTTTAAAGAGTATATTGCATTTCTGTTTCACAAAGGATCCTTATTAAAAGATACACATGGAATACTAGTCCAACAAACAGAGAATGTGCAGGCGGCCCGTCAGATTCGGTTCACCAATGTTCAAGAAATAGTTGAAAAGGAAGACATCTTGAAAGAATATATTTACGCAGCGATTGAAGTGGAAAAAGCCGGTTTGAAAGTAAAAAAGAACACAGAATTCGTCATTCCTGATGAGCTTCAACATAAATTCGATGAAATTCCTGCCTTGAAAACTGCTTTTGAGGAATTAACGCCTGGTCGGCAAAGAGCATACGCCCTTTATATTTCTAAAGCCAAACAATCCAAAACTCGAGAGTCAAGGGTTGAAAAGTATATCCAGAAGATTCTCGATGGAAAGGGATTAAATGATTAGGTATACTCGGTGAGAAATAGAGTAGAAAGGTAAAGGGTGGTTCCCTTTACCTTTCTCAGCTGGGAAATTCTAAAATTTGGCTATGTGGATAAATATGGACATGATGAGCCGCGTCCAGTTTCAACGCCCAGAAACTAGGCGACTTCACGAATCGCCCTACGATAAGTCATTATCGGCTCGCAAGCTCACCGTGATTCCTTTATCTCAGTTGATTCGCTCCAGTCGCTACGTTTCTGATCGGGCGCTTACACTTTTGTTCCTTTACTCTTGAATTTCCAAGACACGATCGGATTCGCGGCCGTAGCCATCGATTTCTAAGCGATCTTTGTAGATGCGAATGATAGAATAGGCAGTGGTGTCCTCGGTTTCCACCATACCTTGAAGATTGACATAGTGAATACCATTTTGTACACCATAGTTACCAGCATGGTTATGTCCGTTAAAAAAGGCAACTACATTGTCGTTATCCTCCAGTACCTCCTTCACTTCTTCTGCATTCCAGATATTGTGGACATTTTCTGGGTAGACTGGCATATGTCCAAAAACGACAACTTTTTCATTTCGTTTTGCTGCAGTGTCTAGTACATCCTGAAGCCAAGTTAACTGTTCGGCACTTATGCCACCGTTCCATGTTTTTGCATTGATAGCACCATTTTCTACTAAATTATTATACATTTTCTCGGCTTCTTCGTATTTCTCAGAACCTTCTGGATTTGCATAGAAACTTAGGTCATTGGTGTCCAAGACAACAAAGCGCCAATTCTTGTATTTAAAATCATAATATTGGTTTTGCATCCCAAGAATGTCAATCGCTTCGTCCGTCTTTACAGCAAAATCGTGGTTGCCGAGTACATGATATTTTGGACCTTCTATCATATTAAAGATTGGTAGAATCGTAGAGAAACTCTCTACATCTCGATCGATAAGGTCGCCTAGTTGGACAGTAAAATCGACATTCTCTTGATTTAATGTTTGAGATGCGTCAATCAGTTTTGTCACTGAATTACGATAATAGCGCGTACCATTAACTTCACAATCACAATACTGTACATCCGGGACAACCCCAAACTCCAATTTTGGCTGTTCCTTACCATTGGCATATACGGATGCTGTTGGAGAAATGGAAACCAGTATTACAGCAATTCCAACAGTGACTATAAAACTAGTTAATTTAGTGAAAAGTCCTTTTTTATGAAACATGATTTATTCTCCTTTCCCTATTTCATTAGTTGTTTTTAACCGGATGATCATATACGTGCTCTGGATAGTCCGTGATAATTCCATCTACACCTAATTGAAACAAACGATCTGCTTGTCCTTGTGATCTAGATGTATATGGCATCATCTGCATTTCTATAGTATGAACACGATCTACTAACTCTGGTGTTACAATGTTCTGATTAGGATTGAAATAATCAGCATACGTTGCAAACTCTGCTAATTGCTCATCTGTCACATCTCGCCAACTCATACCTGCTAATACACCATGAGGAATTGCTGGTAAAAGCTTTTTGGAACGTTGCATGGATTCATGATTAAAGGATTGGATAATAATCTTTTCATTATTGGCCAGATCCATATTGCGTTCTTTTAAAGCGTCTGCCACTTTTTTCTCGATGCCAGGATAAAGCGCTGGTGATTTTAGTTCGATTAAAATGCCTACTTTTCCACGAAAGGCATCTAGTACTTCTTCAAACGTGGGGATTTTTTCTCCAGTAAATTCTTCGCTAAACCAGCTACCGGCATCCAATGTACGAATTTCTTCTAGTGTCCATTCACCAACTGCACCAGTACCGTTTGTTGTTCGGTTTACTGTGGTGTCGTGAATAACTACTAATTTTCCGTCTGCCGTCATTTGTACATCAATTTCAATGTAGTCTGCCTTCATTTCTACACCTTTTTGGAAAGCTGCCATAGTGTTTTCCGGTGCATGTGCTGATGCTCCACGGTGAGCCACATTAATCATCTGTTGCTGTTCTTTCGTGGTGATTGTGCCTTCCTTTCCATTCGCAAATGCTGGAACTGCGAAACTAGTCATTAAAATACTCATGATAAAGAAAATAAAAAAGAAACGCTTCATGTTATCACTCCTATCAATTTGATAACTCTATTATAAATAGACAATATGAAGCGCTAATTAATAGAATATAAAAATATTGTATAGAATTTTGTGAGTATTGTTGCAAGTCAAAAGTAGGTATAGTCAATAATTTTATACCTAATCATTAGAATAGTTTCTAAACCCAATAAAGTATATGCTGATATTCTTATGATACAAGAATCAACAAGACATGAAATGAATGTATTAGGATTGTCATAGTTGATATATAGGGGATGAAAATTAACTACACTTGAATGATTGGGACTATCTAAATAAGTACGGTACGAGTTTATGATGATAGAAGGAGATTATGTGAGGATTAGTTTTACCCATAAATAAATAGCGAATAATACTTTTTATACTATCAAGAAAGTACTCGAAAAACAAAATGTATAACCAGAAATAACATAAAAATGTAGAAAATAAAATAAGGTAGATCATTTGTATTTTTTATCACGGTGCTAACCGTCTGTAAGAAACCCACTTCAAGCTTCAAGTAACACAAGGATAAGTTTAGGGATAACAGAGGCCATTATTCTATGAATCATTGAATAATAAAAAGAGATGTTGGATGAAATTATAAACGGTACGAAGAATATGTATTGTGAGATGTGTACTACATTTGAAAGTATGGTGAGAGTTGTTGTTAAAGTATTGTTGGTTATTAAGTTAGAATCGTTAATTGTATTGTATGAATCTAATGTAAATAACAAACACTATCTACATATTTATTCATATCTGGAGTGAAACGATGATACTTAGATTAGGATACGTCTCAATCGCACTATCTTTGTGGGAAGCCTCACCATCTCGAACATTAACCTTTACGAATTGGAGTAAGCTTGATGAAAGAAGTCGCAAGGAAAAGTTACACTACCTTACAGAACAAAATTTAAAAAATACTATCCGTATTATCCATTACAATATTGCACATGGTATTGATGTTTATCGGATGTCCTCCTCGCTTGTTCCTCTTGCTACTCATCCAGAGGTTAAGTGGGATTATTTAACAGTCTTCCGAACGCAATTCAAAGAGATAGGAAGGTTGGTAAAAAAATATAATCTTCGAGTCACTTTCCATCCGAATCAATTTACACTATTTACGAGTCCTCAAGATCATGTTACAACTAATGCAATTACGAGTATGGTTTATCACTTCCAAATGTTGGAGGCTATGGGATTACATAAGGATGCAACTATAAATATCCATATTGGAGGAGCTTACGGAAATAAACAAGAAGCTATCAAAAGATTCAACAGAAATTTCGCAAAGCTTGACCAAGAAATCCAAATGCAAACAACGCTTGAGAATGATGATAAAACATATACTGTAGAAGAAACCTTGCAAGTTTGTGAACAACACGGTATTCCATTTGTATTTGATTATCATCATTATCGGGCAAATTCTAGGGATGAAGTTTTTGAGGATTTGTTACCAAGAATCTTTGCAACATGGAAGGGCACTGAAAAGGTTCCTAAATTCCACTTATCATCTCCTAAGTCAGAAAAACTTTTTCGAGCACATGCGGATTATGTGGATCTTGACTTTGCTATACCCTTTATCAAAGCGTTACAAACTTATGGAAAATCAGCTGATATTATGATTGAAGCAAAAGCAAAAGATAAGGCAGCTTTAAAGCTAGTGGAAGATTTAAGTAAAATACGAGGTTTTAAACGGATCAAAGGAGGCGCTATAGAGTTATAGGTCATTTAGTCTCATTTGTAATTAGTTATTTCATCAAGCGAGTATTATAGGACGCCGAAGAGGTTTTTCCTTTTTCTCCTGCTTTGTTGTTTGAATTTTAAATAATTTACATTAAGGAATCACTGCGACATAGGTAATGGAACTCCCTTGATACAATTAAATATCTTATTGAATAATACTTGAAAAGTAAAGGGAGTTTAAAATAAAAAATTGCTAAAAAGATATATTACAAGTGTCCAGTTAGCTAACTTTTAACTAATTCACACCATCAAATAATTCGTGTCTTACAATCAACTTGTTTTTAAATAGTTCCATACTGCATTTGTAAATAGTTGTACCTGTGGTTCAATAGGCGCTCCCTCAAACAATTGGAGAAATGGTCTCAACAGCTTTTTAACAACTATTTTACGTACACGATCACGTTCTAACTCGCTTAAAATGACATCGAATAAATCCTGTTGTTCCTCATTAAAGTCACATTGAACTTGTAATTGATCTACCATTTCCATTAACTCAGATTTCGTTACCACTTTTTTATGGACGTTTGTCTGAAGTATGTTGATCGCAGAATCACTTAGCATGGTGCTGCCTTTTTTCTTCATCTGTGGTATAAGCAGTTCTACGTAAGACAAAATGGTTTCGATTAATTCATGTAATGCATAATGGCTATTAGTTAGGTTTAGGGTGAATAACATATACTGCAGCATGCCAAAGTACAATACGGTTGCCTCTGTTGCATACTCTCGAATGTCTTCTCCCATAACATCAACCAGACGATTAGCTAGCCATTCCATTTCTATAACTCTATGCTGTAACACTAGTTTTTTTAGATCTGCTTGATTGGAAGATAGAATATTTTCAAATAGAGCTCGTAAATTTTTTTCTTCATTTAGCTTCATTAAAATGGTAATCTGTTCAATTAAAACTTCACGATCTTGTGGGTCCTTGCCGATTTGGATGGCAACTCGTTGCTGACTTGCATCATAACGAATGTTTTCTAATATTTCGGCAATACAATCATTTTTAGAAGAAAAGTAATTGTAAAATGTCCCTTTAGAAATGTCCGCTTTGTCGATAATTTCCTGGATGGATGTTTGCTGAAAACCCTTTTCGATAAACAGGTTTAGAGCAATATCGGCTACCTTTCTTTTACGCTCGTTCATAGTATCCTCCTGTCCTCTACATGAAATATTATACGTTTCTTAATCTGGAAAAACAACATTTTTATACTTTAGGTATAAAAATGTTGAAAAAATTGAACTATAGGTATAAAATATTCAAGTACTAAATATATTAAGTAAAGATAAGAGGGAAAATTATGAATACACAAGTGAATAAGACACCATATTTAATGATCAGTATTTTGTTTATCGGAGCTTTCGTCTCATTTCTGAATAATTCATTGTTAAACGTAGCACTTCCTTCAATTATGGTTGATTTAGGAATTAAAGATTACTCTACGGTACAATGGCTTGCGACAGGATACATGCTTGTCAGTGGAATATTAATTCCTGCATCGGCATTTTTAATCACACGTTTCTCTAACCGCAGCTTGTTTGTTACAGCTATGGCGATATTTTCATTAGGTACTGCACTCGCAGCTTTTGCACCTAATTTTGGTGTGTTATTGACCGGACGTATGGTTCAAGCAATGGGTTCTTCTGTAATGGGGCCTTTATTAATGAACATCATGTTAGTAAGTTTCCCGCGTGAAAAACGTGGTGCGGCTATGGGTGTATTTGGTATGGTAATGATTGCAGCACCAGCTATTGGGCCTACATTATCAGGATATATTGTGGAATACCATGATTGGCGTTTGCTTTTTGAAATGATTTTACCATTAGCTATTTTCAGTTTAGGTCTAGCGATTTGGAAGTTCCAAAATGTAATGGAACAAAATAAAGAAGCCACACTGGATTATTTATCTCTTGTTTTATCAAGTGTCGGTTTTGGTGGGGTTTTATACGGAGTAAGTAACGCAAGTTCACAAGGCTGGGATGATCAAGTAGTGTTAACCACATTAATAGTCGGTGGCATTGCTTTAATTCTATTTGTGGTTCGTCAATTAAACATGAAGGAACCATTATTAGATTTACGTCCTTATAAATATCCTATGTTTGCACTTGCATCTGTCATTATGATTGTTAATGCAGTTGCGATGTTCTCAGGTATGATCTTAACACCTGCTTATGTCCAGGATGTTCGAGGTATTTCACCACTTCATTCAGGATTAATGTTACTACCAGGTGCAATTATTATGGGAATCATGTCACCTATTACAGGAAGACTGTTTGATAAATTCGGTCCGCGGATTTTGGCGGTTGTCGGACTTACTGTTACTGGGGTTTCAACCTATATGCTAGCACATGTACAAATCGATTCCACGTATACGTATATCGTATTAGTTTATTCTTTACGTATGTTTGGTATGGCGATGGTAATGATGCCAATCATGACGAATGGTTTAAATCAACTGCCAACATCGTTGAATCCACATGGTACAGCGATCAACAATACAGCACAGCAAGTATCAGGCTCAATCGGTACGGCAATAATGGTTACGATTATGAATTCTGTGGCAACATCAGAAGGTGAAAAATTAATGAGTGGAGTGGATCCAACCACATTAACAGAGGCTTCAACAGCTTCCATGACACAGCAAGCTTTGCTAAGTGGAATTCAGTATTCTTTCTTTGTGGCGCTAGGAATCAATATTGTCGCGCTAGTACTATCCTTGTTTATGAAACGCGTGGATACGAGCGATAAAGCGGTACAAGAAATTGAGAAGCAAGAAACAAACCCATTGGAACCAGCAGTGGAATCATGATAGATCAAAAGGGAATTGTTAATTACCATTTAAGTCAAAAGGTTGTCAGTAAAGCCTAGAACAACCCAATAGCAAGTATTCGGTAAGTCCAAGCATAGTCGAAAATAATAAACTGGGTAGTGAGATGCAAATGACTCTTACTGCACAGTTTATTTTTATTTTTGTTATTGGATTAGAAATATATCAAGGCCCTAACACAAAAAAAGTCGAAATTTGTAATTAAAACAAAAAAAATGTATTAATACAGTATAATATTTATGCAATACAAAAATCCAACTTTTAAAGGTTGGATTAAAGAAATACTGTAACAATGGGGTTTTGTAGAAATTAGCATAACTAATTAGTTCAACTGACCTAATTCATTAACTTTATGACTAAAATAAAGATATGAAAAAGTTAATTTTATAAACAAAACAAGTATTGACTTTTACAAAATGAAAGCGTATTCTATATTTAAAGTTACAGAAAAATTGTAATTAAACATTTTATTTGTAACTTAGTTATACCTAATAAAAGGAGGAGTCAATATGAAGAAGGGCTTTAGTGGACTTATTGGTTTGTTGCTTGTTGCAATGTTTTTGGCCGCGTGTTCTGATAATTCTGGCTCAGCAGGAAATGATGTAGAAATTCCAGAAGGTGCTACCGAAGTGGTTATGTGGAACTTGTTCGGTGGTGGTGATGCGGAGTACATGAATGATATCGTAACGAAGTTTAATGAGAGTCAAGATGAGTATTTTGTTAACAATGTACAGCAAGAGTATGACGAATACTACACAAAATTACTTACAAGTGTTGGGTCTGGAAAAGGGCCTGATATAGGTATTGCCCACAGTCATGTATTACCTGAATTAGTTAGCCAAGGACTTGTAACCAATATTAATGATTATGCTGAGACTGTAGGACTTAACTGGGATGAGTTTAACCAAAATGTGTTAGACGTCACAGTCTATGACGGAAAAAATTATGCAGTGCCAATCGATACCCATCCAGAAATTATGTATATTAACAATGATCTTGTTAAGGAAGCTGGTCTTCTCAATGAAGACGGTACACCAAAATTCGAAGAAACACCAGAAGGATTTGTTAATTTCTTAACTTCTCTTAAAGAATCATTGCCAGAAGATAAAATGGCCTTTGCGTTCTCAAGTACTGGTGAAGATCCATACCGCATCTGGTGGGCGTTATATAACCAAATGGGTGGAGAACACATAGTTTCCGGAGATTTGGAAAATCCAACTTATGCGTTAGATAAAGAAAAAGCGATTAAAGCAGCTAAGTATATTTATGACTTATACCATACACATAAAGTTACACCTTTAGATTTAGCTGATTTTTATAGTGACTTTCAATCCGGGAATGCAGCTGTAATGTCTACTGGGGTTTGGGCAACTGGAATTTGGGAATCAACGGAAGATCTTAACTTTACACCAATGCCTTTTCCTAATATGTTTGGCCAAGATGCTGCATGGGCAAGCTCCCATACATTCGTATTACCGTATTATGAAGACGCTGATGAAGACGTGCAAAAAGGTGCAGTTGAATTCATGAAATTTGCTACTGACAATGGTGCGATGTGGGCTAAAGCTGGACATATTCCTGCTAAAGATACTGTTTTAGAATCAGCTGAATTTAAGGAAATGCCATATCGTAGCGAGTACGCTGAGGTTGCCAATTATGTGAAATATGTAGACCGTACTGTTCATGCACGTGGAATTCAAGATATTGTAGTACGTAACTTAGATAAGTACTGGGCAGGAGATGCTACTGCTGAAGAGGTTTTCTCTACAATTGAGCAGGAAGTAACGGATCTAATAGCAGAATAAGTAGCAAAGTTAAAAGATTGCTTAGTAGCCTGGTCCTAGCAATTCTTCGTTCAACTAGAATATCAGATTACTAGGATCAGACTCTATTTCTTTTTCCATCCTTATACGAGGAGGTCAAAATATGATAAAGAAACAATGGATCCAAGATTTAAAAGCGATTCCTTTTTTATTACCATTCTTTATTGCCTATATGATCTTTACGATATTTCCAATTTTCAAAGGTTTAGAAATGAGTTTGTATGATTGGACATTAGTTCGTAAGTTAGAGTTTGTCGGATTAGAAAATTATACAAAAATGTTTACAGATCCTCATTTTTGGCGAACGTTATGGAACACAACTTTCTTTGTAATATTGACAACACCAACGATGGTCTTATTGGCATTAGGGCTGGCGCTATTATCTAACCTGAATACGAGACTAAAAACATTTTTCCGTGGCTCCTTTTTTTTACCGAGTATTTTATCTGTTTCAGTTATTTCGTTTCTTATGATTTTTATGCTTCAACCATATAACGGATTGGTTAACAATCTTATTCAAATGATCGGCATTGATGCGGAGCCAAAGTGGATGGCAGATCAAGGATTAGCATGGGTGACCATTGTTGTCGTTACTTTATGGTGGACGGTTGGTTTCAATATGATTTTATTCCTAGCCGCATTACAGGATATACCTGAGTCGTTATATGAAGCTAGCGAAATAGATGGTGCTTCACGCTGGGATATGTTTAAGTATATTACCTTACCACAGCTTATTCCGATTGGTCGCGTCGTTCTTCTATTACAAATACTTGCCTCCTATAAAGTGTTTGCGCAGATTCTCTTAATTACTGGAGGTGGACCTGGTGGAGCAACAAGGCCGTTAATTCAATATATTTATGAAGTTGGGTTTAATCAAAACAACCTAGGTTATGCTGCAACGATGTCGTATGCGTTATTCTTTATATTATTAATTCTCTCTATTATTCAATTAAAGAGTCAAAGATCGGGGGAGAACTAAATGAGTGATCCACAATTTAGTAATGAGGCTGCTGTTCGAGTTAAGAAAAGTAAAAGTACGGTATTACAGCGAAATCGAGATCCTAAATTAGGACTGAAGGTAACGTTGGGATTTATTGTAGCGTTAATCTTTATTTTACCTATCATTTGGATGTTGTTTGTTTCGATTAAGCCGAATGGTTTTTCTACAACAGAACCATTAGAATGGTTTCTGCCACCGTATACGTTCTATAACTATGTAGATATTATGTTTGGTAGTTTAATCTTTCGTTGGTTGTTTAATAGTTTAATTGTAGCGGTAATTACAACTATTTTAACATTGATTATAACGTCATTAGCTGCATTTGCTATTTCACAAATGAAATTTCGCTTCAAAAATTTTATCTTTATTTTC
Source organism: Gracilibacillus sp. D59 (assembly GCF_052246695.1). Classification (NCBI taxonomy): domain Bacteria; kingdom Bacillati; phylum Bacillota; class Bacilli; order Caryophanales; family Bacillaceae; genus Gracilibacillus; species Gracilibacillus sp. D59. The sequence goes on from NZ_JBQQCK010000003.1 coordinate 177,146, forward strand.
TTTCTGCTAGGATTAATGATTCCTGGTGAAGCAACGATTATCCCACTTTATGAGGTTGCTAAGAGCTTTGGGTTAATTGATACGTATGCGGGTTTAATCTTACCGATGATAGCATCACCATTAGGTGTCATTATATTAAAAAGCTTTTTTGACAATGTACCAAAAGAAGTAATCGAGAGTGCGATTATCGATGGCTGTTCCTATTTTAAATTATTTTACAAAATCGTTTTACCATTAGCGAAACCAGCTTTATCGGCGATAGGTATTTTTACGTTTATCGGTTCATGGAATAACTTTTTATGGCCATATCTATCAGTACTATCTGAGACACTGTACACTTTACCAGTAGGTTTACCAGTATTTAATTCTACCTATTCACAAGCATATGTCCAACCAATGACAGCAAATGCCATTGCATCTATCCCGGTAATTATCGCATTTTTAATTTTTGAAAAACAAATTGTAAAAGGTATTAGCTTTACAGGAATAAAAGGATAACAAAGGAGAATTTACACAATGGAAAATACAATCACATATCAAAGAACAGAATACCCACGACCACAATTTCAACGTGATAGTTGGGTGAATCTAAATGGAACATGGAAGTTCGCATTTGATGATCAAAATATCGGAGAAAGTGATCATTGGCATCAAAACTTGACGGAAACAAAGGATATACAAGTTCCATTTACGTATGAAACTAAAGCAAGCGGTATCGGTGATGAAAAGTTTCATCCCTATGTATGGTATCAACGGTCATTCGAAATACCAGCTGATCAAATTGGAAAAAAAGTGATGCTGCGATTCCAAGCATCAGATTATCTAACCAAAGTATGGGTGAATGGTGTATATGTTGGCAGTCATACAGGTGGAAATGCTCAATTTTCCTTCGATATTTCTAACGCAGTGACAACTAACGCCAAAAATGAATTAGTTGTGAAAGTCGAGGATAGCAACAGCTGTTATCAACCAAGAGGGAAACAGAGATGGAAAGAAGATAATTTCGGTTGTTGGTATGTGCAGACAACAGGAATTTGGCAAACAGTTTGGTTAGAATTTTTGGAAAAAAGAAATATCGAACATGTCAAGATGACACCAAATATTGATACGAATTCGGTAGCGTTTGATTACTCGCTAGCAGGTAACATGGATGACCAGCTTAGGGTTGAAACAACGATTCGTTTTAAAGGGGATACAGTAAAACAATTTTCTTTTACTCCAAACCGTTCTACAATGCACTTCGAAGTAGATCTATTAGCTGAGATACATGAGTGGAAGGTGATGCACTGGACACCTGAACATCCTAATTTATATGACGTGACCTTTTGTTTATATGAAGGAGACCGATTACTAGATGAAGTGCAATCCTACTTCGGTATGCGAAAAGTATCGATAAAAGATGGTCAGGTGCTGCTAAACAACCGTCCAATCTATCAGAAATTGTTATTAGACCAAGGGTATTGGCTAGACACGATGCTGACACCACCGTCTGATGAAGCGATGATCGAAGACATCGAAAAAACATTGGAAATGGGCTTTAACGGTGTGCGAAAACACCAAAAAATAGAAGATGAACGCTTTTTGTATTGGTGTGATCGTAAAGGGTTATTGGTTTGGTCAGAGATGGCTGCAGCGTATGAGTTTTCAGATCAAGCGGTTGAGAACTTTACCAAAGAGTGGTTAGACATTATGCAGCAACATTATAACCATCCATCGATCATCACTTGGGTTCCGTTTAATGAATCTTGGGGCGTACCTCATATCGCAACCAATAAAAAAGAACAAGCTTTCACAGAGTCGATATATTATTTATCTAAATCTATTGACGCTGAACGGCCTGTTATTGTTAATGATGGGTGGGAACATACGATATCAGACATTATTACCTTACATGATTATGAGGAGTTTGGTGAAAGATTTTTAGATCGATATCAAGATAAAGAAGCGATTGTCAATAATGAAATAGCCCACAATAATCATAAGTATCCATTTGCTAATGATTATACCTATAAAGGGCAACCAATCATAATTTCCGAATATGGTGGCATTGCTTTTAATGAAGGAAGTGGCTGGGGATATGGTAATCAAGTGGAAACAGAGGAACAATTTATAAGCCGCTACCGCAGTATTACGAACGCTATCAAAGAAATTCCGTATATATCTGGTTATTGTTATACACAAATAACAGATGTTCAACAAGAAATTAATGGTTTATTAAAAGAAGATCGAACTCCAAAAATTGCACTAGAAAAAATAAAAGAAATCAATGATTAAAAAACTTCTAAGGGATTGTTCTGAGTGAAAAGAACAATCCCTATTTAAAAATTAATGTGTCGGGAAGTGATTGTCATAAATGGGCGCGACCACTCTGTTGATTATTTTAAAGGACTTCTAGTCATTGGTATGGTATACACACACGTGCTGCAATTTTTTAGTGATGCATCTATTTTTTTATCGATTCCATATATCACCCAATTTTTTAATCTCATTACCTTTTCAGGATTTGTATTTTGTTTTGGATATGTATGTCAACTAGCCTATTATTGTAAGCCCTTTCGTTCCGTTTATAAAAAAATGTTTATGACAGGTTTGAAGACACTTCTGGCATTTTACTTATCTGGTATCGCTTTTCAAGTATATGTAGGCAATCAACCACTAGATATTAACACTATTATGCCGATTTTAGTCTTACAAGTTATTCCGGGATGGTCGGAATTTTTAGTTTCCTTTTCTTTGATCATCTTGTTGGGACTAGCCTTATTTCACAGTTTCAGATGGATGTCTAACCGACCGATTCTATTTTGGGTAGTATGCTCCCTTCTTTTGTTAACGACTTGGATTGATTATAGTAAGGTGACGATTCCGCAGCTAGGATTATTGATAGGGACAACGGAGACTATAACTTTTCCGGTTGTACAGTATTTGCCATTTTATTTAATTGGTATCTATTTTGCGAAATACCGAATCGGTTTCAGGTGGAAATATTTATGGATTTCTTCAGTTGGTACGATTCTATTTATCTATTATCTCCTAACAAGGGATATGCAATTGCCTGACAGGTTTCCACCGAGCATCTTTTGGATTATCGGACCAACTTTGATCCTTTATATCTATTATCTTTTTTCAAAAGTATTGGATCGTTGGCAAAAGGGGTTAGGCTTTCTAAGGATGATGGGAGAAAACGTACTTGTCTATTTACTGCTAAGTAATATGTTTATTTTTTCATTGGATAGCTTTTTTGTAGGACCGTGGCAGGGATTCTTCTTTAGTCTCATGCTCTTATTAGTGATTACGTATTTGATTAAGCTAACGAGTAGAGTTCCGAAAAACCATTCATCGTTAAAGATGATGCGAAATAAGGCTGAACCAGAGCAGTCAGCCAAAAGAATAACAATCTAGTACGCCTCTAACTAAAGGGGGTGATTCATTCATTGATTCAGCAAAGCTCGATAAAACGAATACTTACTAAAGGAGTGGCTTGATTGAAAAGAATTTTTAGTTTGCTGTTTATGGCTGTGTTAGTGATAACTTTTATTGTATTAAGTAGTAATTCTAATATGCTAGCTTCATCGGACCCTATCAAAATAGATGGGAACGACAAACCCGGAAATGAGCAATTACCAGATGAATTGAAGGAACTGAAGCAATTCAAGTTGGAATTGGATGATAGTTCGTTTGAAAGTGGCTCCTATCATGATGGAACCATTGATATCGACTTCCATGACAGTAAAACATTTGATTGGCAGGCTAACATTGGCATCAAGTATGTATTTGTTAAAGGTGGCAATGCAGGTAATCTTTATAGCTATAATCAGGAGGATACTATGGATAATGAATTAAACGCTCCGAAAAATAAAGCTGGACAACAACCAGACATTGGTCATATTACATTTTATTACGAAGAAGAACCAGCACAACTATTTGAAAATCCAGTGATAGGTAATGGGGCAGACCCATGGATTGTTAGACATACAGATGGCTATTACTACTATACAAATACAACTGGGAACAACGTAACCATTTGGAAATCGAAAACAATTTCAGGCTTACAAAATGCAGAAAGTAAAGTTGTTTGGACACCTGAACAAGGCGCTCCTAATAGTGCACACATTTGGGCACCGGAAATCCATTTTATTGATGGGAAATGGTATATCTACTTTGCCGCCTCTGGTGGTGACATGGAAAAACAACGTATGCATGTACTTCAGTCCGAAACATCTGATCCATTTAGTGACTATTCTTATCCGGAAGGAACTACCTATGGGAAGATAACGACACCTGCTGACAAATGGGCGATTGATGGCACGATTTTGGAAATGGATGGTGAGTACTATTTTGCCTGGTCTGGTTGGGAAGGTGATGTCAATGTGAGTCAGAATATTTATATTGCGCCAATGACCAATCCATGGACGATAAGCGGTGAAAGAGTAGAATTGTCAAGACCCGAATATGATTGGGAAAAAATCGGAAACCCACTTATTAATGAAGGTCCACAATTTTTAAGAAATAATGATGGCGAGCTTTTCCTGATTTATTCTGCTAGTGGAAGTTGGACAGATGATTATAAATTAGGGATGTTAAGATTTACGGGATCAGATCCACTTAATCCTGACGCGTGGGAAAAGAGTCCAGAACCGGTATTTGAAAAGGATCCCTCAGTTGGTGTCTATGGTCCAGGACATAATGGTTTCTTTAAATCACCAGATGGAACAGAGGATTGGATCATTTACCATGGGGCTAAATTTCAGGGATCAGGTTGGGATCGGAATGTAAGAATGCAAAAATTCACCTGGAATGAAGATGGTACACCAAACTTTGGCAAACCTGTCGCAACTGGAACATTATTAGAAGTCCCGTCAGGTGAACAGGCTGGAACGCTAACTCCTGCACTTCCGGTTGGTCATAAATTTGAAGCAGAGGTAGCTACAGTTAACCGTGCCAGGATTGTAGAAAATACATCAGCTTCCAATGGAGCAAAGGTTGGTTATATTGATTATGCTGATAGTTTTATAGAATTTGATGTTGACCTTCCAGCGGGAGATTACACGTTGAAAGTCAGATATGCAAATGGAATGGGAGAGCCGTCCTCACATCAAGTTTCCTTGAACGGTAAACCACTTGGTGAAGTTTCCTATAATAATAATGGCTGGGATAGCTGGTATTTTGCTGAAAAAGAGATTAGCCTAAGTAGTCAAGATAACAAAATTAGACTAACAAAAGGACATTTATATGCAGAGATCGATTTTATTGAAATCGTTCCAAGCCAACCAGAATTTAGATATGAAGCAGAACATGCACAATTAACTAACACATCCATTATCAACACGTTTGCTGCATCCAATAAGCAAAAAGTGAACTTTACTAGCAATGAAAGTGAATTGGAGTATCGAATAGACGTGAAAGAATCAGGAACATACAACTTACATCTAACTTATAGCAACCAGACAACTGGTATGAGTACACAGAAAGTCGTGATTAACAACAATGAAATTGGCGAAATAGTGTTTCCGCCGACTGGTGATAAGTTGGATAGTGTTTCGATTCCAGTAGAGTTAGAAGCTGGGGTACAGACTATTCATTTATCACAAAACACAGGCGAAATAGCTTTAGACTATCTGCAATTAACTCAATAATTTATTGAGACTGGGACAAAAGAGTAATTAGATAGGAAAAATCCGAACATTAAAGTCTGAGTAAACATACCGCTTCGGCAAAACACTTCGCTTTCCGTGGGCACGGCCTCAGCTAACTGTGTGAAGAAGAATACTTCACACAGTAGATTTTCGGCTCGCGTGAGTTCCCACAGGAGTCTGCGTATTTTGCCTACGCTTAGTTCAGATTGTTCGGATTCTCGTTCTACCTATTTAGTTATGTCCCAGCCTCGTCTTTTTAAATAAAATAAAAAAGGAGGAATACTACTTTGAAGTTATTCCGAATACTTCTTTTTTTTGCTGGAATTTTGGCGTTACCAAGTATTTCTTTTGCTTATAGTAATCCATTTGATGAATTACCTGATTCTTGGAAATGGGATAATGGAGATTTCTATGGTGAAGGTGACCCATATATTTTAAAACACAATGGGACGTATTATCTTTATGTAAGTACAGTTGATGATAAAAGTGGTGTGAAAGCTTGGACCTCAGAGGATTTAGTCAATTGGGAACATGCCGGTCTTGTTACAGAAGAGCCAAGTACATTAGCCGCCTATGCTCCTGAAGTCACCTATTGGAATGGTGCATTTTATATGTATACTTCACCTGGGGGTAATGGACATTACGTCTATAAAAGTGACAGCCCTCTAGGTCCTTTTGAATTGCAGACAGAAAACCTCGGCATGGGAATTGATGGCCATGTATTTATTGATGATGATGGTCAGTGGTATTTTTATGGTACTGGTCGTGATTATATCAGTGCATACAAGATGGAAGACCCTTATACATTTGGTCCAGAAATAAACACTGGTGCAGAAATGAATGGTTGGACAGAAGGGGCGACCGTATTTAAAAGGCATGGAAAGTATTATATGACGTATACTGGTAATCATGTCTGGAGCAATGCCTATCGAATTAATTATGCTACAAGTGATTCGCCAACTGAGAATTTTGAAGGAAGCACGCAAAATCCGATCTTAATTAATTCGGAAGGATCAAATGTTGGGTTAGGCCATAATTCCATCATAAGAGGTCCAGATCTTGATTCAGAGTTTATGGTCTATCATAGTCATGCAAAACCGGGGAGATTTATGAATATCGATCGGATCGGCTGGAACGGAGACAAAATGGTCGTGCTTGGACCAACTACATCTGAACAGCCTAATCCACAATTGCCGGATTTTAGTGACCGTTTTAAACGAGAGGAAATTGGTTCAGAATGGTCCACTATTAATGGTGGTGAATGGTCGATTGTAAACAATGATGACTCATACGCAATGGAACAAGCTACAATCGATGACGATTCATGGTATCGACAGGTAACTACGCATGAGACAGAAGCGAATTATACAGCTGAATTTAATGCCAATATGATCGAAATAGGAGACAACTCTAACCCACGTTTTGGCGCCGTATTCTCTTATCAAGATGAAGATAATTATGGACTAGCTGTATTAAATCCTAATAACAATAGACTGGAAACCTTCTTTCGAGTGGATGGTGTAGATCTTGAATGGGACACATCATCACTACCTAAAGACTTTGATTATACAGCTTTGCACAAAATCAGGGTGGAAAAAGAAGACACAGAATTCAAGATTTATATTGATGGCATGCATAAACAAACGAGAAATATTGAAGGTCTAACGGGTGGAAAAATTGGCTACACGACGATGGACGTTCATGCTTCCTTTGGTTATATCGCAACGAGTAATCAAGTGAATGGAAGTAATATATTTGATGTACACAAGCCTTTACCGGGTACCATTGAGGCTGTTCATTATAATTCCGGTGGAGAAGGATATCATTCCACAAAAGATGAAGTATCAGATACCTACCGAAAAGATCATGTTAACATCGGTCCTAATCCTGAAGGTGGCTTAAGTGTGAATTCCCTCCAGCAAGAAGAATGGCTTAATTATAACGTCAATATAGAGGAAGAAGCTACCTACGACTTTAACATGAGAATGGCAACACCTAAAGATGGTACAAAAGTGAGACTGTGGTTAGACGGTGATATAGACTTAACTGGTGTTGTAGACGTTCCAAATACAGAGGATAAGTGGCAGAATATTTCGATTGATAAAGTCTCACTACCTCAAGGGAAACATTCTATTAAGGTAGAAGTCATCGAAGGAGAAGTGAACTTTGCCAGATTTGATGTGAACAAACATCAGCCTGTATCCCTTTTGTTCGATGATTTTAATGACGGTTTAGACACTGGCTGGGATAGATATGAAGGTTCTTGGAGAGTCGATACAAATATGGATTCAGCAAGCGCGTTCGATGCACCAAAACCAATTCCAGGATCGATCGAAGCAGCTTATTATCTTCCTGGTGGTGAAGGAGTAGGATATCATGATCGAACGACAGAAAACATTGGTGGTGAACTGAGAACAGATTCAGTCGATATTAGAGAAAAGCCTGGTGGAGGTTATGTTGTTGGCTGGAATCAAACCGATGAATGGTTGAAGTATAATGTAGATGTCCAAGAAAGTGGATTATACAATCTAGAAATCGAATTGGCGACAACCTTTACCGATGCAGAAGTAAGACTATGGTTAGACGATGACACTGATCTTACTGGTGTTGTAGATGTCCCTACTACAGGTGATTGGAATAATTGGCAAACACTTACGATCGAAGACATAGAGCTTCCAGAAGGTGAACATACCTTGAAATTAGAAATTGTTACGGGAGAATTTGATATTTCCACCCTTACATTTAGATCATTTGATGTACACAAAGCCTTACCAGGAATGATCGAAGCTGTTGATTATAATTTAGGTGGCGAAGGTGTTGCCTATCATGATAAGACAGAAACAAATACCGGTGGCAAATTTAGAGATGACGGAGTCGATATTAAACAGGATCCTGAAGGTGGATTTGCCATCGACAAATTTGAGGAAGGTGAATGGGTAAATTACAATGTCAACGTTGCTGAAGCAGGTCAATATGATCTTGACTTGATTGCCAATAATGCAAATGAAAATACACAAATAAGAGTTCTGTTAGATAATGAAACAGATTTAACCGGTAATGTTGCTATTCCTGTTACGGAAACCGATACGTGGATGCAAGTACCTATAAAAGACCTTGAACTACCTGAAGGAAACCACACATTAAAAATAGAGGTTGTTTCAGGTGAACTGTCTTTTTCAAAAATGCTATTCCACACATTTGATCAACACCATGCATTACCAGGAAAAGTAATGGCTATCGATTATATGACAGGTGGCGAAGGGGCAGCCTATCATGATAATACCCCTGAAAATATTGGAGGTTACTATCGACATGATGGGGTAGACATACGTAATCATCCGGATGGAACGTTTAATATTGCTTGGAATCAAGCACAGGAATGGTATAAGTACAATGTAGATGTAGCACAAGCTGGTGAATACGTATTAGAATTAAACGTTACTAGTGATGTCCAAGATAGCCAAGTAAGAGTCTGGTTAGATGATGAGGTTGATCTCACAGGTATCATAGATATTCCGCAAACTGGTGGGATGGATAACTGGACAAGTGTCATTAAAGAAAATATTTCGTTACCTGCGGGTCAACATACAATTAAAGTAGAAACAGTCAATGGTGCGTTTGATTTTCACAATTTCACTTTTCACAATAGTGACGAGTTTGAGGTAGTGGAGCAAGAAGGTGTCTATCGTTCAGGAGCAGGTACTTTTGGTAAATCAGTAACTGGTGATAGTAATTGGAGTAACTATATTGTCGAAGCAGACATGCAAGTTGTGAATGGTGAAGGCGATGGCGGCATCTTGTTAAGAACAACAAACCCAGGGCATGGTACTGAGCTCAACCATAACAGTCCTGATATGCTGCAAGGTTATGTAGCATATATCAACAAAGATGGTGTGCATCTAGGGAAGCTTAATTATAATTGGAACTATTTAGATGGTGCTAGTCTGGATGAACCTATCGATGAATGGCAGCATGTTAAGGTTGCTGTTAATGGAACGAATATTAAGGTTTATGTCGGGGATATGGAAGAACCTAAAATTGACTATACCGACCACAGTGCCACAGCATTCACACACGGTAAGGTAGGAGTTAGAAGTTTCTATAGCGATACAAAGTATGATAATTTCCTTGTCAGACCATACCCAGACTATGACTCAACAAAAAGCTTAGTAGAGAAGTTTCATGATGATGGTGACATTGATCCTTCTTTCTACGAGTTACTTCAAGATAAATTGAAACAAGCACAACACCATCAAGAGAAAGGGAGACTTGAACAGTCGACAAAGCATTTGGGAGATATGCTTAAGCATTTAGATAAGCAGAAAGAGGAAGAGGGAATTTCTGAATTTGCTTATCAGATTATTTATGATAGTGTGCGGCAGATGATAGAGAACAAATAATGTTACTAATTTTGTAGGGCTTATTCGATTTTGGATAAGTCCTTTTTTCTGGCTCTATCATATGGGTATAGAAATATTCAGGCAAAAGAAAACAAGCAAGCTCCTTTATTTGTTACACTATGTTTAAGAAAAAAAGAAGTGATAAAGGAGGACCACGTATGTCAGATAAATTTAAAGCATTACTTGTAAATAAACAAAATGAAGAATTTTCCGTCGGAGTTAAGGAACTAACTTTTCAAGATTTACCAGAAGGAGAAGTATTAATTCGTGTTCACTATTCCGGAATAAACTATAAAGACAGCCTTGCTTCTAATCCTAATGGCAATATTGTCAAAGATTATCCGATTGTACCTGGCATTGATTTAGCGGGTGTTGTTGTCTCATCTGATGATCCACAATTTAAGGAGGGAGACAAGGTCATTGCGACTAGTTATGAGATCGGTGTTTCCCATTTTGGAGGGTACAGTGAGTATGCACGTATTCCCGCCAAGTGGATTGTCCCGCTTCCAAAAGGTCTTTCATTAAAAGAAGCAATGATTATCGGAACAGCTGGCTTTACTGCGGCATTATCTGTTCAACGTTTAGAAGAAAATAATTTGTCTCCTGAAAAAGGAAAAGTACTTGTCACAGGAGCAACTGGTGGTGTTGGCAGTTTTGCTATATCCATTCTTTCTTCTCTCGGTTATCAGGTGGAAGCTAGCACAGGTAAAGAATTAGAGCATGATTATTTGCGGAAGCTAGGAGCGAGTAGCGTTATTTCACGCGATGAAGTATATGACGGGAAAATCAGAGCTTTAGCAAAACAAAAATGGGCAGCAGCGGTTGATCCGGTTGGTGGTGAACCACTGGCTTCTGTCTTAAGCCAAATCGAATACGGAGGTTCTGTTGCAGTTAGTGGATTAACAGCTGGGACAAAACTGCCAGCTACTGTCTTTCCATTTATCTTGAGAGGTGTTAATTTGCTCGGGATTGATTCTGTGTATTGTCCAATGGAAACGCGGGTGAAAGCGTGGCAACGTTTAGCAACAAAGATTAAACCCGCTAATTTGGAAGAGTTTGTATCTAAAGAAGTTAGCTTAGAAGAACTTCCAGACGTTCTTCCGATTTTATTAAAAGGACAAGTAAGAGGTAGAATGCTCGTTAAATTAGTATAATGGAAAATAAAAGTCTGCTGGATATCGGGTAAGTAGTTCCGTTTCGGTGGAGAAACATAAGAAATAGCATACTAATTAGCAGGCCAAATCGCATATGATTTGGTCTCTTATTTGTTCCTTATACATCAACGATTATTGGATATTAACACTTGAATTATCATACAAAATTGCAACCAAAATAGAATAATGACAATAACTGTTGTCAACGTGAGATTCCTAAGTTAATTAGTAAGATAATCAATTTATCTCATTTCAAATAGGGCTAAACGGGTGCAAGAGTTCAACAAGGCAATCATCAAATGATTGTCTTTTTTCATGGCTTAAATTTAAAATGAAAAATTGGAATATTATGTTAAAATGGTGTGAGAGCATATTGTGCTAACTAGCAGGAATGTTTAAAAGGGGAAACTAAATGGAACTAAAACTAGAACATTATGTTAGAGTCTTACTTAATTTCTAGTTAAAGGTGGTTGTAATATGTCTATGCCACGACACGACACTCTCTTCTAGCGGGTGCGATTCCTTTTTGCAAAAGAAACAGGTTTAAATTAATAAAGCCACCAATATATTAGTGGCTTTAAGATAGATACTTATTTATAAGGATTTTTATATCTGTGATAAGAATTCCCAGTTATAAGTGGTCTTCGGGTTTCCGCATCAATAATAGTATGTTTCCAATACTCTTTATCTTTGGTTTGAACAAATGAAGCAAGGAAATACACTTGTCGTTCTGGATGTATTGAAGGAGAAAGAGTCTGTTTAGGTTGACCAAAATATCTTCCTGTTTTCTTTTCAAAAGTCATAATTGCATTAGGTGTTTCTTTATAAGATATTTTTTGTCTAACACTATAAGTAGCATCTTTAAACTCCATATAATCATCCTTTTCCGTTTGTTGATAAAACTCATTGACACTGACAAAGGATTTTTCTTGGTTAGCAGGATATTCAAACTGTTGAGCAGACGTTGAAATTGATAAAACAACAAACATAAGTAAAGCGATGATAAAAGTTAGAAACTTGTTCACGTTTTTCACCTCCGTCTTTTAGTAATTTTCCATAGTATTTAGATAACCATGTATATGTATTAATTTTTTAAACACATGTTAATATTTTCAAGATGAAGTTCACGTTTTTATTTAAAACAAGAATGTGAAGGAATTTATTCCTCTTACTTTTCTTTTTGTTTTGCACAAAAATCTGGAGGGACAAATGAAATAATGGAAAGCAAAATAATTAAACAACTTCGAAAATTATAATATTAAAAAAGTATTATTTGATTTTGAGGTAAAAAAATACATAATTCTTTGTTCATCTAACCTGTCATTAGTTTTAATAGAACATTGCATTTTTTTATATAGGAGGTGAGTTATATTGCAACAAACTATTTTTCGTGTTTTCCCTTTCGTGTTACCCACATTATGCATACTTGTATTTTTAAATGATATTGGAAGTTCCACGCCTTTTGTAGGTATAACTTTTTTAGTATTAGGGCTTGTATATAGTATTATGGATATAATAATTTTTAGAAAATCAGTATTATCTTCTATATTAAGTATTTACTATATAGTGTTCATTTTCCTTATTGGGTTAGTATTTTTTATTCTCATTATACTTGGTTGATAAAATCGATAACTCAATATATTATTTGTGAATAATTTCACTTAGATTGGCATTAGTACAAACAGAGCACTTGGGTAAAAAATCCAAGCTTTGTTTAATTATGGTGCTAAACATAGTGTTTTACTATGTCATTTCAACTGTTATTTTAGTTTTTCTCCATAGTATCGGAACTACTTAGGATATCGGAAACCTATCCTTTGTATGGTTTCAAACTTGCGATCAATTAGAATAAAAAAATCGTTGCTTCCTTACGTTCTTCTTTAATTAGTGTATCCAATTAATGCTCATAAATTCTAGTTGAATGTAAAACATAATAATAAAGGGAGATAAGCAAGACAGATAATAATATTCCAAAAAAAGGATGTAAATAAAATGGCAAATAAAAATAAAATACTTGTTCCAGAAGCTAGAGAAGGATTGGATCAGTTAAAAGCAAAAATTGCAAATACAAATGATCCTCAAAAAGCAAAATATGAAGTTGCAGCAGAACAACATGTTTCACTTGAACAAGGATATAATGGGAATATTAAAGCTAAAGATGCAGGAAAAATAGGTGGACATATAGGTGGTAATATGGTCCAAGAATTAGTTAAGATGGGGCAACAACAGCTTCAACAAAATCGTAACAATTCTAATTAAATAAAAAATCAGTTGACCAAGTGGTGGCGAAAATTACGTCAATTATGGTTATTACTTCGATTAAATTAGTAGAAAAATATTTATAAGGAAGACCTCTTTTCTGTGAGAAAAAAGGTCTTCCTTTTTCTATGTGTAGAAGTTTTTTCTAACGCTACCGACAGTTATTATATTCTGTCAAGGTGCTTATCGTCCGTAAAACGAAGTCTCACCCTATATAAAATTTCAATTCATTTTATTGCCGCTAAAAAAAGTAGTTTTCTTAAGGCAAGTCAGGGAATAAATTATTAGATATTTATTTACATATTTTTCATCTCTTGATTACAGTAAAGTGAAAGGGGCACCAGGAATAATGAGAGAAAATAAATGCATCTTAGGTGTAGTTACACCGCCTTTATATACAGAAAAAATTGGTAGACAATTAAAAAAAGGTCTTCCTGCCCTACTCAATGAGTACACAGAGGATAATATAAAGTGGGAGATAGAATATATATCAGACCCTTTAACAGGACTAACAGAACATTCAAAGGATGTAATCGAAGCCCTTTGTGAAAAGAAAGAGGAAAAAGAATGGGATTTTGCTGTCTGTTTAACGGATCTCCCACTATTTCGACATAAAAGACTGGTTGTAGCAGAAGCCAATAAAGAACGCAAAGTTTCACTGCTAAGTTTGCCGGCGCTTGGTGCTTTTCCTTTAATAAAAAGAATTCAAATATCTATTTTACACCTAGTAAAAGAAATGTATGGTGACAATATTGAAATGAAAGGATCACCAAATAATAGAACGAAATGGTGGAAGGAATTTACGTTACTGCCCCCCATTCAGAAAGAAGTTGCCGAAAAAAATGAAACGCATATTGGGGTCCGCTTCACTATGGACTCTAAATTTAGAGGTGGATTACGAATGATTTCCGGAATGGTGAAAGCAAATCGTCCGTGGCTGCTTTTTCCTTCTTTTTTTAAAATATTAATTATTGCTTTCACAACAGGGGTTTATGCATTGATTTTCCCAACGATGTGGAAGTTGAGTCATGGATATGAGTTAAGCCGGATGATGCTAGTATCTGTAATCGCCATTGCAGCCTTAGTATTTTGGATAATTGCAGCACATAATTTATGGGAAAAGCCAAGTGATGGTTATAGTGATTATCTCCGTAAATTATATAATGGCACAACAGTTCTCACATTGTTAATGACGGTAGTGCTATATTATTGCCTCTTATATATCTGTTTTTTTATCGCTGTATTTTTGCTAATTCCGATTGAAATGCTGGAATCCCAACTATCTGGCCCTACAGGGTTTGGGAATTATTTCAAAATAGCCTGGGTGGCCACCAGTGTTTCGACTATCATCGGTGCACTTGGATCAACCTTGGAGAAAGAAGAAGTGGTATTATCAGGAACTTATGGATATCGACAAAGACAAAGGTATAAGCTTATGAAGGAGGCAGCAGAAAAAAAGAGAAAAGCGGCACATGAGAAAAAAGAAATAGCACAGGGAAAATGAAATGACTAAAATGGAAGAGGAGGACGAATTGGAGATCTTTCGTTGGAACAAACGTCCAATAGCCAGAATAGAATCGACAAGGAGTGCCAATACTGGTTCGCATCGCAGTATCTGGCACTCCTTATCACTATTTACTATTAATAAAAACATCTTCTAATGACTGTTGCTCCATTCTCAATTCGAATAATTGAAAGCCAGAGTGAATCAGTTCCTTTGATAATTCTGCAATATCATTATCATCATGAACATTAACAATCACATATTGCTTTTTCGTTGTAGCAAATTGAACGTTGAAATCCCATTTTGCTGATAACTCAGCTATTTTTTGCGATGTTAACATAGGATTTGTTCTTAGCGCTACACTTATTTCACTTGATGTATTACTTTTTAATTCATCAGGTGTACCGAGTTTTTTTATTTTCCCGTCACTAAGGATACCAACACGATCACTGATTTTTTCAATCTCATCTAAATTGTGAGATGTTAATAGAATCGTTTTTCCTTGTTGTTGCAAATCAACAATCAATTTTCTAATGTTAATCGCTGACTCAGGGTCTAATCCAGAGGTTGGTTCATCAAGAATAATTAAACTCGGATTACCCAATAAAGCCTGTGCAATACTAATCTTCTTTTTCATACCAAATGAATAGGATTTTATCTTTTTCTTTTCGGCACCTTCTAGACCAACGTCTTTCATCAATGCTACATAATCCTGTTTGCTGCGTGTATCACCAGCAAGTTTACCCATGTATGTTAAGAATTGAATACCTTTCATTTGATCATATAAATTCGAGATATCCGGCATGACACCAATCTTAGCTTTTACGTCATCAAGCTGTTGATCAGAAGTTCCTATTATCTCAAATGATCCGCTGCTTTTATTGATAATACCCGTTAATGTATTGATAAAAGTCGATTTGCCAGCTCCATTATGTCCGATAAAGCCAAATACTTCACCTTCATGAATCGTTAAATCTATCCCATTTAAGACATCTGTTGTACCAAAACGTTTTGTCAGTTGTGCTACATTAATAATGTTCTTCATTTATAAATCCCTCCGTCTCATTATTACGACGCTGATTAATAGATAGGCAACTCCGATAACCAGTGGAACCAGCATACTAAACGAAGTATTCTCCATATAATGATACGGTAGAAGATATTTAAATGGGATCAAATACCATTTATCGGAGAAGAGGCTAATCATTCCGACAATAGGGAGTGAAATACCTAGTATAATTCCTAGGAACATGGTTAGCTTGGACTTCAGTACAATCGTTGAAATGAATAGGACAAAACCAATCACATAAAACAAAAATAGTAGAGTTGTTATGTAATCTAGGAAATGCCAAGAACCTGAAATAAAAGTCAAGATGCTATAAGATATTAAGATTGTCACCATCCAAAACAGTAAGATACCAATAAATTTCCCGATCACAATTTGCCAACGTGGGATTTTGGTTACAAGCAATCGTATGGTTCGCATTTCAATGTCTTTATTGATGACATCATGTGAAATAGCAAAAACGAACAAAAAGCCAAACATTAATACAATTAGCGAAATGGCAGCAGTATAGATAGAGCCTTCAGACCCTGCAGTAGAAATAATTTCCTCCACTAAACCTGGATTATTTTTAAAGAATCTAGCAGATTGATAAGAAATAAACGTCAAAAATAAGATGATCAGAATCGATCTTATACTTTTAAATGAATCAGTGAATTCTTGCCATAATACGTGTAACAAATTACAATCTCCCCTCTAGTTCATGTCATGCATTTTGATTTTTGTTAATTCTTTTTCTCTTTTCTCTTCTAAATACTTACGACCTGCTTTCCATTCGGCATACAGGAAAAGCCAACCTAGTAGCACTACAAGGATGTAGGCAACTATACTTTCTATGTTATTGGTTGAAAATCGCCAAGTTATCCATACCAAAAAGAATAACGGAGCGATAAAGCCTAAGTATTTATTATCCCTTGAGGCACAATAATATTGAAGGGCCAATAATGCTACAATAACTAATACTTGATAGAAGTCATTCATTGTTTTCACTCTTTTCTATTTTTTTGTATTTATCAATAATCAATCGAGCGTCTTCCAGACTGATTCGATCATCAATCGATAAGGTTTTGATAAAAGAAATAAATTCTTCCGTTTCTTCTGCATCATTTGCTTTTATTTTTTCAATTAACCGATTCAATTTAATTCTTACAGTAGGATAAGACACATCATATATTTTTGAAATTTCCTTTAACGATCCTGAATTCACGACAAAGTTTTTAATGAATTCCACATCTTCCTTTTCCAATGCTAGCAGCCAATTTGGAACTTCTTTAGCATCCATATATTACCTCCTTTGTTTTATCTTGTTTAACTTTAACATATTATTTAATAAAGTTAAAGTTTATTTTAACAAAATTAAAAATGTTGAAGAGTAAAAGTATAACACAATAATATAAAGACACTTAAAAAAATAATGGAAATGTAGCTTTCACTCCACTATGTACATGCTTTTTACCTGAAAACCATGAAATAAATAACAGGACTTTAGTCTCTGAATAAATTATTATAATAGATAATTAGTATTAATTTCCATTATTTTATTAACGATCACTTCAATTATTTTCCTTTATTATGTACACTAAATATGGCTTAAATAAAAATCTACTTCAAACTTGGAGGCTCTCATTGTGAAAATTCGGTATTTATATGTGTTTCTTGTTTTAACTGTGTTTTTAGGAGGTTGTCAAATGTCAGATAAAGAACATCCAAAACCATCTGAGATGGATCCAGAAGATTTACCTGATGTTAGTGCTTTTCAAGATGAATTTACGAGAGGATTTATGGATTCAGTTAAACCAACGAAAGAAGGCTATTATTCTTTTATTTCCAAAACCAAAGCGTATCAAATGGACTTTCCTGAAAATATGACGATAAGTGAAAAAAGTTACAATATTGGTCCGGATAATCGCAGTGAAATATTAATTATATCTCCAAAGAAACCTAGTGGGCTATACGTAGAAAATCAAGTAGAATATTATAGTTTTCTAAATAATGGAGAGCGTGGTAAAGAGCAGATTACTTCACGAGTTGGATTGGAAATAACTTTTGAAGAAGTGTCATCTAGTTTTGAAGGACAACATATTGAAATTGCAGAATACAATTATGACTCTGTAACTGAAATTGCCGCTTTGATTTGGAAGGACGAAGAGATGGGTCAAATTCATACTTTTTCAAGTATACGGTGTGTTGATGATAATAATTCTGAGAGTTGTAAAAAGCAAAAAACAGATAAAAAAGATCAATTAATCAGTTGGTTAAAAAGCATCGAGATAATTAGTAATGAGAGTGAGTGATTTAAATGAGGCGTGATATAATCTATACCGATGAATTCAAAACAAGACTAATTGATATAGGTTATCGAGATTTAACGGAAGAAGAGTTTGAGGATAAGGTTAGACAAATATACTTAGAAGAAAATGGCACATTATTAGAAGCTGATATAAAAATTTTACAATCATCTAATTCAAATAGCGAAATTGTCAAAAGTTCAGGATATGACGGCACGGCAATTTATATTAACACGGGGGAACAACAAGAATTATATGTGATTTCTAAAGGGTCGCAAGGAATAGGTGATTGGAATTATAATATAAAAGCCATGTTGGCCGGTAAGACTGCAGATCAAGCACTCCAACTGATGAGTTCGTTCATGAAGCAAAACAGCAATTCAACATTGATAAAAACGTTAAAATAATTGGATTATCTCATTCACTAGCCCATAATAATAATGCATTTGCACTCGTATCATTTGATACTTTTGATAATGTGTTTAGCGTAAATGGAGCTCAGCTGAACTACTACCAACTATTTAACACAGATCGTAAATTTAACAATACGGTTCGGTCAGAGTTTAATGTGATTGTAAACGATGATGTCTATGACATCCCACCTCAAGAACTTCATAATTTTGCTATGAAATTTTATAATGAAAAAACGGATGATATACAACAAGTTATTTCAAAGGATGATCCCCTATATGCAGTGAGCGGTGTAAGGGGTTTCTTTACCTCTGGTGATGTGAAATTTTACGATACGAATACGGATTATCCTGGCCTACGTCAAATAATGGATCAAATCCCTGATGAAAATGTAAAGGATTTACAAGAATTAGCGATTGATTATACGGTAGCTTCTAAGCAGGGAGGTATGAACGCAGGCATCCAGAAGTTAACTGGTATTGATATGGATTTGATCAAAGAATTCGATGGTGTATGGGGTGGAATTACAACATATACAACGAAACAATTAGAACTCAATAATATGGTTATCGCTATAAATGATAAACTTCCGCGACTTACTTCACAAATTAAACTACTCACTTCTAACGCTGATACCATTTCTCAAAAATTTGTAGTTTCAGGATATATAAATGAAAAACAAAAAAAATTACTCGTAACCGAATTATCCAATATTGAAACTGAACTAGATGAAATAGAGGAGGTTGTTAAGAGATTAGTTAGTATCCATGAAAACAGCCAAGATTTCAGCTTCAAAGTCGGAGGTGACATAGGTTCAATGCTAAACGTAATAAATCACGCAAAAAACGTTTTTGAAAGTTTAGAAAAAATTAATACAGAGGAACTACAACATCTCTTACATACTATTGCAAGTGGGCATGATATAACTGGTATCCTCGCTGCCATGTCAATTGGTAACAAGTCTTATTTAGGAACGGATATGGTGTTAACCAGTACAAAGACTGGAAAAGAGATTCAAGTGAATATATCTGCGGCATTACGAATGTATACAGAAGGACGAGTGGTTTTAGAAGACAAGGCATCCAAGGTAAATCAGTTGGAGAAAGCCATTAATCGTGAAGTAGATGTATATTATGAAAATGTGAAAAGAAATGTGATGAACAAAATCTACGATATGGAAGCTAACCCAACTCCTTATACCTACCTACTTCGAAAACACGTCTATTATGCAAGATTGGATAAATCGTTGGTTAGTATCAACGTGTATGAGTCACTACCGCCGCTTCGATCTATGCATATGGAAGAAAGAACTGATTATTTAGATAAAAGTGTAGAGAAAGGCTATACCTATATAGAAGATTATCGCAAAGCGATTGAAAAACTATTTGAGGAAGAAGATAATATTGCGACGATGTTTGATGAGATTGGAGGCTTATAACATTGAACGAAACCCTTCATACGATAACTATAAGCGAAGTAATAATGGACAGTGAAGATTTGCAACACAAAAAAACAATTCTGAAACGCCATACAGAAGAAATAGTTGAACAAGATGATCATTTTTATAAATTAATCGATTCCATCTTTATTAACGAAGATCAAAAAGGTGAGATTATTGATTCGATGCTTGAACAAACACAGCGGCTCAAACGTGAAAATTTGCAGATCGTGGAGGATGTAGATCAACAAATTGTTAAATTGGTTACCAACTTAAATGATCAGGTGGATGACATTAAGGAGCAGAGGATGACGCTGACTTATAGGGATAATCTATGATTGTTTTTTATTTAGCCAACCTTCATCAACACAATTTTGACTAATATTACAAATAGGAGCATATTTGATAGTTTCTTTGATCAATAGAAAATAGACCTCCCTATTTGCCCAACAAGTAACTAGGAGAGGTCTATTAATCCTTTGATAGCCGATCCCTTTGGGGGAACCGCTTATACATAACCCGCAGTAGCATCTGCGGGTTATTTAGTATACGCATTGCTCATTTTTATTATAACATAATCGGTGAGAATTTGTGAATTGTCAACTACAGCGTTTCATACGAGGTGATTGCAATACTTACTTTTAAATAAAGGATGATACCATGCCAACTTACAATAAGCTAGTACGTGATAAAATACCAGAAATTTTAGAGCAGAATAATTTAACATATCGTTTAAAACATTTAGACAAAGACCAATTTCATTCAGCAATACAAGAGAAATTTCAAGAAGAATGGACGGAATATCAAAAGGCAGCGAATAATGATGAAGCTGTTGAGGAGTTGGCTGATTTATTGGAAGTGATTTTTGCTATGACAGAAATACATGGAATAACGAAAGAAGAATTATTAGCTGTAAGACAAAGGAAGTTTATAGACAGAGGTGGATTCGATCAAAAGTATTATTTGCTTGAAGTAGAAGATAAGTAATCTAAATTGATGAAAAAAGTAATATTTTTTATCACGGTGATAATCGTCTATAAAACCTCCATTTCAAGGTTCAAGTAATTCAAAAAAACTAAGTGGGGGTAACGGACGCTAACACCCACTTAGTTTCGCTAACCATTAGTGGGGGCCAAAAACCCTACTAGTGGAAGTCTCACTTTATGGCCCCACTACAAAAGGTTCAAGATACCCATTATTTAGTAGTATAATTTAAATAATGGGTATCACTAGGAGGACGAGGTTATATGTACATAGAAACTGATCGACTTATTATTAAAAATTTTGCAGAAAATCATTTAGATGAAGTATTTGCTATTTATAACGATGAATTAACATGTCGGTATTTGTTACATGATAGATGGACACATGAAAACAAGCATATTAATTTTCAAAAGAAAATAACTAATAATACATTAACGCAGAACAGCTCTTTAAGTTTGGCTGTATTACATAATACCAGAGTGATAGGTGATCTATCCGTATGGTATACAGGCATGAAAGACACGGTTGAAGTAGGCTATACTTTTTCAAGGTCTGTAAGTGGACAAGGGTTCGCAACTGAAGCTATGAAAGCTTTGTTGTTCTATTTATTTAATGACTATGATGTACATCGTATTCAAGCAACTTTAGATGCAAAAAATCAAGCATCCATTAAGTTATGCGAAAGAATTGGTATGAGAAAAGAGGCTCACTTTATTCAGGATTTTTGGAGTAAGGGAGAGTGGACGGATAGTATTGTTTTTGGGATGCTAAAATCAGATTTAAAATAATATAGAATATATTTTTTTGAATTTACTTTCGTTAGAAACTAGACTGTGTGTTTGCATTAGAATGATTGATATATCAACCATTCTAATGCTTTTTTAGTTTTAGACTGAAATTCCTGAACGGTTAATGAAAACTACAGATAATGATCAAAATTTGTCATTAATACAAAAAATATGTATTAATACATGATAATGATCTGCATAATGCATAATTAAATTTTTAAGAGCTAGTTTAAATAAAGGTTGTAATAATAGGGATTTGTTTCAATTAGAACAATAAGTTTATTTAATTAATATTTTATATTAGTTGATTGGCAAAAATCAATATATATAAATGTTAATTTTATTTCTTGAATTAATGTTGACTTCTATAAAATGGAAGCGTATTCTATACTTGAATAAACGAAAAAACTGTAATAAAACATAATGATTGTAATCCAAATGACTTGTTAATGGGGGATCAGTGGGCTTATTGCTGTTTTTGTTTATTGCGTTAATTTCGTGCATTTCGTTGGTTGTTTTATTCATTAGGGAATGATAAGAAGATTTCGCAAGATGATACCGAAATGGTTATTTGGAACTTGTTTGGTGGTGAATGATAAAAAATGTTTGGTGAGACTCAAGATAAGTATTTTATTAAAGATGTGTAGAATATGACGAATACTACGCGAATTTACATACGAGTATTGGACTGATAAAAGGGCCTGATCTAGTATCGCCAAAAAGTCTTGTATTACCTGGAGTAGTTAGCTAAGGAATTTTGACAAATATAAATAAAGTGTAGAACTTGCTTGAGATTATATTAGCCAAAATATGTAAGACGTCGCGATGGAGAAGATTTGCGGTGCCAATTGATTAGAAATCAGAAAATATGCATATAAAAAATTTAGTAAATAATTACTACTTGATTACATTGTATATCTTTTGATTTGCGAAAATAAAATATAAAATATTGAATTTTTTTACAAATATTATTAAAAAAATATATTGAAAGCGTTTTATTTTATTGGTATCATATAATTGTTTAATGTTGTTTTACTAAAATAACACTAAAATTTGAGTGTTGAGGAGGAATGAAAATGAAAGGTAGATTAAGTTGGTTTGTAAAAGGATTTTTAGCTTTGGTATTTGTTGTATTGTTATTGTCAGCTTGTAGCTCAGATTCAGGTAGCTCATCCTCGGGTAATTCTAGTGGTGGAGAGATAGAATTAACAATGACTGCATGGGGGAATCCAGCGGAAATCAAAGTATATCAAAAAGCGATTGATGCCTATCAAGAAGAGAATCCAGATGTAACAGTCAAATTAATACCGGGGCCTGGTGATACTTATAAACAAAAGTTACTAACACAGTTACAAGGTAGTCAATCACCTGATTTGTTCTATGTTGGCGCTGAATACATGTCACAGTTAATCGAGACAGATAGAGTAGCTGAATTATCAGAATTTTTAAATTCAGACGAGAGCTTTGTTAAACCGGATGAATTTGCGAATGGATTATGGGGATCCGCAAAAAAAGGTGAAGAGATTTATGGTACACCAGTGGACTCTAATCCTTTGCTTCTTTATTACAATAAAAAGGTATTAGAGGAGGCTGGATTGGATCCAAACGAGCCACAGAAATTGTTTGAAGCAGGAGAATGGAATTGGGAAAATTTTGCGAAAGTAAACAAACAAGTTACCGAATCAGGAAAATATGGCTTTGTAGCTGAAAATTCCTCGTTACACATGTTTAGCTGGATTTGGTCAAACGGTGGACAGATGTATGACGATGAGGGAAATATGATTTTGCAAGATAACGAAAAAGCTCAGGAAGCCATTGCTTATTTAAATGAAAATATTTCAGATGGTAACTTCAAGTACGCTGGCTCATTACCAGAAGGGCAAGGACCTGATGCGATGTTTATGTCCAATCAAACAGCTTTTGCAGCCGCTGGTCGTTGGTATACACCGATGTTTAGTGAAAATAAAAACCTTGAATTTGATTATATACCATGGCCAACCAATACAGGTGAGAAAATGGAGCCTGCCGTTATTGCAACCGCTTACTTATCTACAACAACTGATTCCGATAATCTAGAGGAAGCAAAAAAATTCCTTTCTTTCTATACTTCTGAAAAAGGGCAAAGAGCTCGCCTAGAAGGAAACGGAAATGCAGTACCATCTATTGAAAGTGTGGATGACATTATCGAAAATGCAGAAGTACCAGAACATGCAGGTTATTTAATTGATGCTCGTGATATAGGAAAAGTAGAATCAAATCAATCTGTTATTCCAGGACTAGATCAAGAAGTAACCGATATGTTTGATCTGATGTTCTTAGGTGAGAAGACACCAGAGGAAACGATTAAGGAAGTATCAGAAAAAGCTGAGAAAATGATTGAAGATTATAAGAATCAGTAAAATCATGAAGCAGTGGGAGTAGGTTATCCTACTCCACTCCTCCTTCCATATATCTTATAAAGAGGTGAGCAATGTGCAAAAAAACAACGTCTTTTGGGGACTTGTATTTCTTACACCACAGTTACTCGGTTTGATTTTCTTTGCGATTATCCCACTATCATCTGCACTAGTATTAAGTTTTATGAAATGGGATGGCTTTGGAGAAAGGTCTTTTGTAGGACTAGATAATTTTATTTATCAGTTTACGAATTCGGAATTTTGGACAGCAACCTATAACACAATTTTATATACTATCTTTACTGTACCAATTGGTTTGTTAATTTCTCTGCTCCTTGCAGTTGCGCTCAATAAAATCAAAGGTAAAGAGATATACCGTTTATTCTATTTTATGCCAGTTGTCACAAGCTCTGTTTCTATTGGGGTTATTTGGATGTGGATTTTAAATGGCGATATTGGGATTTTAAATCAAATGCTGGCATTGATCGGTGTTGATGGACCAAACTGGTTAACGAATACGAATCTCGTCATGATCTCGATTGCTGTACTAAGTATATGGTGGCAACTTGGCTATAATATGGTTATTTTTTTAGCAGGACTTCAAGGTATTTCAAAATCATATTATGAAGCTGCAGAAATTGATGGAGCATCAAAATTTCAGCAATTTCGGAGTATTACACTCCCGATGCTTTCTCCAACTACTTTTTTTGTCGCAATTATGGCTATTATTGGTTCATTCCAAGTGTTTGATCAAGCATTTGTTATGACAAATGGTGGTCCTGGTAAGGCGAGTTATACGATGGTATTTCATATTTATGATAATGCCTTTGTCGATTTTCGATTTGGTGAAAGTTCTGCAGCTGCAATGATTTTGTTTGTTGTTATCCTAATCTTTACACTAGTTCAATTTAAGCTACAAAAAAGGTGGGTCCACTATGAAGACTAATACACAAGTATTAAACGATAATGTCGCGACAGTAGCTGAATCTAAGAAAAAAATCAAACCTTCAAGAATTTTACTGCATATTGTCTTGGCACTTGGTGCTTTTGTTATGGTATTTCCTTTTCTATGGACAATTAGTAGTTCATTAAAGGATATGTCCCAAATCTTTGCAGTACCACCTGTTTGGATTCCGGATCCTATCGTATGGTCTAACTATGTGGATTCCTTTACCGCAATGCCGTTCGGTAGAGCCTATTGGAATAGCTTCTACATTACTGCAATTGTAGTAGTGGCACAGCTATTTACTGGATCAATGGCTGCATATGCTTTTGCTAAGCTACGTTTTCGTGGATCTGATTTTCTGTTTATATTGTTTCTAGCAACAATGATGATTCCAAAACAAGTTACAATGATTCCATTATATTTAATTATGGATAAAATTAATTGGCTCGATACCCATTTATCGCTAATTGTGCCTGGTGCCTTATTCAATGCATTTGCTGTTTTTTTATTACGTCAATTTATTAGAGGGATCCCTAAGGAATTAGAGGAAGCAGCAGTTATGGATGGTGCCAATCCACTTCGAATCTATTGGAATGTGATATTACCATTAATTCGTCCTGCGCTAGCTGCTGTTGGTATATTTATCTTCATGGGTACGTATAACAATTTTATCGACGCCTTAATTTATTTATCGACCCCTGAGAATTTCACTGTCCCATTATTACTTAATAATTTTAAAGGTTTATATGTAACGAACTGGTCCTATATGATGGCTGGTGCAACAATATCCGTTATACCGGTTATCATTGTTTACATGTTTGCTCAACGACATATTATTGAAGGTGTAACACTAACAGGTATAAAAGGTTAGTTAACAATTTCCCTACTATGACGTAAAGAATAGTGGGGATTTTTCTATACATGAACCTATTACAAAACTAACCTCATTCTTTATCATTACAACCCTGCCAATTGTTTGAAGTTTAAGCTGTTTTTCTAATTAACTTCTCTAATGTAAGTAACTAATGATTAGTGTTATACTAGTAGAAATAGAATGCGTATATTAGTGAGGTTGTTTTATATGGCTACGATAAAGGATATTGCATTACGCTCTAATGTATCAGCGACAACAGTTTCAAGAGTGTTAAATAATGACCAAACACTTTCTGTTGCGTCCGAAACGCGAAAACGGATTCTCGAAATAGCCAATGAACTTGGTTATAAAACAGTTAGAGAGCGTAAGTTTGAACAGCGAACAATGGATAAAAAAAATAAAATAAAGATTGGAATTGTATTGTGTCAATCGTTGCAGGAAGAGTTAAATGATCCTTATTTTCTTCCGATTAGACAAGGAATTGAGAAGGAATGTCTCGAATGTGGTATCCATGTTACCGAGCTTTTTCGAGCTCATTCATTCTCAGCAACTCAACTCACTGAGGATTTTGATGGGTTAATCATAGTTGGCAGGTACAGTCCAGAATCCATTCAAAAGTATAGTAATCAAATAAAAAATATTGTTTATATAGATTTTGCACCTGATGAAGAAAAATTTGATTCAGTGGTAATTGATTTTGAGGGCGCTACCAAGAAGATCATTAATCATTTATTCGCTAATGGTTATCAACATATAGGTTTTATTGGGGGAAGACAATTAGAACATTCAGATATTGGTTATCACAAGGTGGAGGATCCAAGAGAAAAAACTTTTAAGACCATAATGAAACAACGCGGTATCTATAATTCTGAACATGTTTTTATTGGAGATTTCACTATCTCTTATGGGTATCAATTAATGAAAAAAGCAATTGAAACAGAAAATATACCTGAAGCATTTTTTATTGCAAGTGATCCAATGGCAATTGGCGCTTTGAAAGCACTGCAAGAGGCTGATTTACGCGTACCTGAAGACATGGCAATAGTTAGCTTTGATGATATTGAAATGGCTCAATTTACCAGTACACCATTAACAACCGTAAAAGTGTATACAGAAGAAATGGGGAGGACAGGAGTAAGGCTACTATTGGATAAAATTAATGGAAGAGAACTCCCACTGAAAGTAATTGTTCCAACTAAGCTTGTCATTCGAGATAGCTGTGGAAGTGCACGAAATAGAAAACATGTTATCAATGGTGATGGGCTGTAGAAAGTATTTCCTGATTATAAAAAACTTCGGTCGATATAAAATAGACCTTCCTGGAGAGCGGACGGATAATATTGTATTTAGGATGCAAAAAAAAGATTTAAAATAATATGGAATATAGCTTATATGATATCTGTCGTTATTTCACTCTGATGGAACTCTTGTCGATAACCCGTAGTAGCCACTGCGGGTTATTTAGTATCTACAATTCTTTCTTTTTGTCCTACATTAAGGTAGGGGCTGTCCTCTGTCTCATTTTATCACGGTGCTAATCGGCCGTAAAACCCCCACTTCAAGGTTCGAGTAAATCAAAGAAGCTAAGTGGGAATAACGGACGCTAACACCCTGATAAGTTTCACTAACCATCAGTGGGGATCAAAAACCCCCACTGATGGAAGTCTCACTTTATAAATCAAATAAAAATAAATATTGACTATAAAATAATATAATATTATGATAGTATTAGTTAAGCGCTTTCTCTTAGGAGAAACATAGTACAATTTATGACAATTTTTTTATAAAGTGTTCATTAAAAGTTAAGCGTTTTCTTAATGTGAATTGTCGTTTATTTTTTGAAAAGGAGTACACGTTATGGCAGATATGACAATTGGAATTATAGGAGCGGGGAGGATCGGACAGTTACATGCTGAGCATATTATCAGTACGCCCTCCATAGAGTTAAAAGGAATTTGTGATATTAATATTGGTCATTTAAAAGGAACATTTATTGAAAAGAATGTGCCGATCATTACAACAGATCCTTCTAGTCTAATAGAAGACGAAGAAATTGATGCAATCTTTATTTGTTCCTCCACTGACACACATTGTTATTATATTGAAAAGTGTGCACGGGCAAGAAAACACATATTTTGTGAAAAACCAATCAGTTTCAGTTTGGAAGAAACAAAGGCTGCTCTACAAATAGTGGAAGAAGCAGGAGTGAAATTACAAATAGGTTTTAACAGGAGGTTTGACACACATTTTAGGAAAATATATCAAACAGTACAAGAGGGAAAAATTGGGAAACCGCATATCATTAAAATTACATCACGTGATCCTAAGCCACCAAATGAAACGTATATCAAATCATCAGGTGGTATGTTCTTTGATATGACGATCCACGATTTTGATATGATTAGATATTTATCCTCCAGTGAAGTAAAGTTGGTATCCGTAGCTACTGCTAATCTAGTCGATCCATGTTTTGAAAAGTATGATGATGTGGATACGGCAATTGTTACTTTAATCTTTGAAGATGGAACATTAGCAACTATTGATAATAGTAGGCAAGCAGTATATGGATATGACCAACGAATCGAAGTTTTTGGGGAAAAAGGAATGGTCATGGCTGACAATGAAAGAACGTCAAATGTCCAGATAGCAACAAAAGAATCCGTTACCCTAGATCATCCTAAGTATTTCTTTCTAGATAGATACAAAGATGCCTTTTATAAGGAAATTCAAGAGTTTGCAAAAGCAATAATTAATCATGAACCATTGACTTGTACTGGTGAAGACGGACTTCAAGCTCAAAAGTTAGCAATTGCTACAAAAAAAGCATGGAAAGAAAAGCGTTCTGTTCCACTAAATGAAATTTAAAAAGGAGGAATTCATCCATGTCGTCATTGTTAAAAAAGCCACACCAGAGGGATAGTGAGGGAAATGTAATCAAGATAGCTCCTGAATCAGTGGGCTGGAAATACGTAGGTTTTGAGGTGTATCAGCTTGACAAAGGGAAAAAACTTAGCAAAACAACAAATAATAATGAAGTTTGCATTGTTATTTTAAGTGGAAAGGCTAATATTCAAACCAATGACAGAAGTTTCTCCGAT
The DNA here is from genome assembly GCF_052246695.1 of Gracilibacillus sp. D59. NCBI lineage: Bacteria > Bacillati > Bacillota > Bacilli > Caryophanales > Bacillaceae > Gracilibacillus > Gracilibacillus sp. D59. Next base: position 206,382 of record NZ_JBQQCK010000003.1, read on the forward strand.
ATAGGTCAAAGAAAGAGTGTATTTGAGAAGATTCCACCATATTCCGTATACGTTCCTAATCAAAATCAATATTCAATCGAAGCAAGAACGAATTTGGAAATTGCTATTTGCCTAGCTCCAGGGCAATCCAGTTATCAAACTAGATTAATAGAACCGAAGGATGTAGGTCAAGAAGATAGAGGCTCAGGAAAAATGAGTAGAAAAATTCACAATATTTTGCCAGAACAAAAAGAAGCCGACAGTTTATTAGTTGTTGAAGTATTTACACCGGATGGCAACACGTCCAGTTATCCCCCACACAAACATGATCAGAATAATTTGCCAGAAGAGTCTTATTTAGAAGAAACCTATTATCATAAGGTGAATCCAGCACAAGGGTTTGTATTTCAGCGAGTCTATAATGATGATAGAAGCTTGAATGAAACGATGAGTGTTGAAAATGGCGATGTAGTCCTTGTTCCGGAAGGGTATCATCCAGTGTCTTGTGTACCCGGTTATGAGTCCTATTATTTAAATGTGATGGCAGGACCTGTGAGAACATGGAAGTTTCATAATGATAAGGATCATGAGTGGTTATTTTAATACTTTTTAGTTAAGCGCTTTATTTTTAGAGGAGGCTCAATATGTATAATTTAGATTTTAAGTCGGATCGTTCCATAGATTTAGTGGGTATAGGTAGACTTTGTATCGATTTAAATGCTGATCAATTTAATCGTCCGATGGAAGAAACAACTTCTTTCACAAAATATGTAGGCGGATCACCAGCCAATATAGCAATTGGAGCGGCACGACTCGGGTTGAGAAGTGGATTTATTGGAAAAGTTTCTGATGATCAAATGGGTCGTTTTATTCAGCAATATTTACAGAAAAACAATATAGATATCAATGGTGTTTCTGTTGATGATACAGGAGCGGTAACAGGTTTAGCATTTACTGAAATCAAGAGTCCAGAAGATTGTAGTATATTAATGTATCGAGATAATGTTGCTGATTTAAAGTTAGATACATCGAATGTATCCGAAGATTATATTCAACAATCCAGGGCTTTATTAATTTCGGGTACAGCACTTGCTGCAAGTCCATCTAGAGAAGCAGTCTTTCTAGCTTTGGATTACGCTAAAAAGCATGGAGTGATTATCTTTTTTGACTTAGATTACCGCCCATATAGCTGGAATGATGATAAGGAAACAGCTGTATATTACAATCTTGTAGCTGAAAAATGCGATGTGATTATAGGTACTAGAGAAGAGTTTGATATGATGGAGCAATTTGAGAACTTTAGTCAAGATGATCATAAAACAGCACGGAAATGGTTTGACTATTCAGCGGAAATCGTTGTGATTAAACATGGTTCTGAAGGCTCTATTGCTTATACAAAAGAAGGGCAGACGGAACGAAGTGGGATATTCAAAACTAAAGTATTAAAGACATTTGGAGCAGGAGATGCATATGCTTCATCTTTTATATACGGTTTAATAAATGGCTGGGACTTGGATAAGGCAATGCGATTTGGTAGCGCTTCCGCATCTATTGTTATTTCGAAGCACAGTTGTTCAGATGCGATGCCGACAGTGAAGGAAATTAATGAATTTTTAACGTCGGCCTCGATAAGTGAGAAAGAATGAAAGTTGGTGCATTATGCTAGTCACTTTAAACCATTTGTTACAGCAAGCCTTAGCTAAGAAGTGTGCCATTCCTGCATTTAATGTGTTTGGTTATGAAGATGCGAAAGCAGTTATTGATGCAGCTGAAGAAATACGATCACCGGTTATTTTAGCCACTAATAAAGTAGCCATTCAACACATGCCGATAGATGTGATTGGAGGGATGCTTGTCAAAATGGCAAAGAAAGCAAAAGTCCCAGTAGTTGTGCATCTTGATCATGGGCAGGATTATGAAACTGTTGCGCAAGCCATAGCGACTGGGTATAGCTCCGTTATGTATGATGGTTCAGCCTTACCTTTTGAAGAAAATGTAAAGAATACAAAAGACGTTGTAAAACTTGGCCACGCTTTCGGTGTTTCAGTGGAAGGTGAGATTGGTTCTGTTGGTTATAGTGATACAACGACTGGAAGTAATGGCAATTTAACCGACCCTCAAGAGGCAAAAGTATTTGCTAAAGAAACAAATGTTGATGCTTTGGCGGTAGCTGTAGGTACAACTCATAGAATGGAGACACAATCAGCTAGAATTGACTATCAATTAATCGGGAATATTCAAAAGTGCGTTTCAGTACCACTAGTGATGCATGGTTCTACTGGTTTAGCAGATAAAGATTTACAGCAAATTGCAGAAATGAATTTTTGCAAAGTAAATATTGGTACAGCAATTCGTATGCGTTTTGGCAATAGTCTACGTAAGGAAATACATGAGAAATCTGACGTGTTTGATAGGTTAGAGTTATTTAAAACACCTATGCATGAAGTAAAGCAGGAAGCCATCCACAAAATCAACTTGTTACAGGCAAACCAATTAAACTGAAAAGAAGAAAGTAATTTGGGAGGAGAACGATATGACAAATGCACAAATACCTAGACTTCAGAACTTTATCGGTGGAGAATGGGTAGATATTCAAAGTGAACAAGAAGAAGTTGTATATAACCCTGCTACAGGAGAGCAAACGGCGAGAGTGCCATTATCTACGAAGGAAGATTTGGATCGAGCAGTTGAAGCTGCTGAAGAGGCATTTGAATCATGGAAGGAAGTTCCTGTTCCGAAGAGAGCGCGAATCCTTTTTAAGTATCAACAGTTATTAGTCGAACACTGGGACGAATTAGCGGAGATTATTACAAAAGAAAATGGTAAAAATTTAAAAGAAGCACATGGTGAGATGCTTCGTGCCATTGAATGTGTTGAGTTTGCATCAGGTGCGCCGACTTTGATGATGGGTTCTCAATTGCCTTCTATTGCTACAGGATTAGAATCTGGTGTATACCGTTATCCGATCGGAGTTGTTGGTGGAATTACACCATTTAACTTTCCGGGTATGGTGCCATGTTGGATGTTCCCATTAGCGATCGTAGCAGGAAATACCTTTATATTAAAACCATCAGAGAAAACGCCACTATTAGCAAATCGATTGGCCGAATTATTTGAAGAAGCTGGCTTACCAAAAGGAGTGCTAAACGTAGTGCATGGTGCGCATGATGTTGTAAATGGTCTTTTAGATCATCAAGATGTCAGAGCCATTTCTTTTGTTGGGTCACAACCTGTTGCAGAATATGTCTATAAACGAGGAACAGAAAATCTTAAACGAGTGCAAGCATTGGCAGGAGCTAAAAACCATTCTATAGTTTTACAAGATGCAAACCTAGAAAACGCCGTAACACAAATCATGAATGCTTCATTTGGCTCTGCAGGTGAGAGGTGTATGGCATGTTCAGTTGTAGCAGTTGAAGATGGTATTGTAGATGATTTTATTGATCTAATGGTACAAAAAGCAAATGAAATAAATATCGGAAATGGTTTGGATGAGAATGTCTTTCTAGGACCAGTGATTCGTGAAGAACACAAAAAGAGAACACTGCAATATATAGAAACGGGGATAAATGAAGGAGCACAATTAATTCGTGATGGAAGAAACGATCAGAAAAATCAAGATAAAGGTTACTATGTAGGACCGACTATTTTTGATCAAGTAACGAGCCAAATGAAGATCTGGCAAGATGAAATATTTGCCCCAGTATTATCGATTGCTAGAGTAAAGAACCTTGACGAAGCTATTGACTTAACGAATCGTTCTAGATTTGCAAACGGAGCATGTTTATTTACCAATAATGGTGGGAGTGTCCGAACTTTCCGGGAAAAAATTGATGCTGGCATGCTAGGGATAAATATTGGAGTACCAGCACCGATGGCATTCTTTCCGTTCTCGGGTTGGAAGGATTCCTTTTATGGAGACCTTCATGCGAATGGAAAAGATGGCTTAGAATTTTACACGAGAAAGAAAGTTGTAACAGCACGGTGGGTATAAGAAGAAAAGCGCAGAGCGCCCGCTTTGCGACGTATGGACTGGACTGAACCGTAGGAGATAAAGGAAACACGGTGAGCTGCAAGCGAATCGATGTTGACTTATCGTACAGAGGTGAGGGAAGTCTCACTAGTCGCTGGGCATTCGTAGCTAGACAGATACGCAAATTTTCTTAACTTTCAAAAAAGATTGCCAGATATGACATTTCAATATCTGGCAACCTTTTAATCAAATAGATTGAGGTGATTTTTATGAAACTTACAACTTCGCAAGCTCTAGTAAAATTTCTTAATCAACAATATATCGAAGTAGAGGGTCAGGAAAATAAATTGTTCAAGGGTATTTTTACTATTTTTGGCCATGGGAATGTGTTAGGTATCGGTCAAGCGTTAGAAGAGGATAGTGGTGATTTAGAAGTATATCAAGGGCGGAATGAACAAGGAATGGCACATGCTGCAGCCGCATTTGCCAAACAAAAGCTTCATCAACAGTTAATTGCCTGTACATCATCTGTTGGTCCTGGCTCAGCCAATATGGTAACAGCTGCAGCAACAGCCACAGCGAACAATATACCACTATTATTAATTCCGGGAGATACGTTTGCCTCGCGTCAACCAGATCCTGTTTTGCAACAAATAGAACAAGCGCATGACCTGACGATATCAACGAATGATGCATTTAAGCCTGTAAGTAAATATTGGGATAGAATAACAAGACCAGAGCAATTAATGACTACCCTAATTAACGCAATGAGAGTGTTAACGAGACAAGCGGAGACTGGTGCGGTTACGCTAGCTATACCACAGGATGTTCAGACAGAGGCATATGATTACCCTGACTATTTTTTTGAAAAAAGGGTACATCGATTTCATAAAAGAAAACCAGATGATTATGAATTAAATCAGGTAGTGAGCTTGATCAAAGGAAAACGACGACCGCTCATTATTTGTGGTGGCGGCGTTCGTTACAGTGAGGCAGGAAATGTATTAGCTTCGTTTTGTGAAAAATATATTATTCCTTTTGCAGAAACCCAAGCTGGTAAGAGTGCGGTCATAAGTGATCATCCAATGAACCTTGGTGGAATTGGAGTAACAGGTAACTTCGCTGCAAATCGAATAGCTAATAAAGCTGACTTGATCATCGGTATTGGAACGAGATTTACCGATTTTACAACGTCATCTAAACAATTGTTCCAACATAAAGATGTCGATTTTGTTTCTATCAATAATTCAGACTATCATGCTTCAAAATTAGATGCATACAAGCTCGTTGCAGATGCGAAAATGGCCTTAGAACATTTGGATCAGCAATTGTTGCAACATGATTACCAAACGTCTTATATGGACGAAATAAATAATATTAAAAAAGAATGGCAGGAAGAAGTTAGGCGCTTATATAACATAAGCTATCAATCATCGGATTTCACCCCAGAAATCGAAGGGCATTTAGATGAACAATTAGCAGAATATCAAAAGGTGTTACAAGCTTCTCTCACACAAACCCAAGCTATCGGCGTGATTAATCAACACATTGCAGATGATTCTATTATTGTAGGTTCATCAGGAAGTCTCCCGGGTGACCTTCAGAGAATGTGGATAAATCGAAGACCGAATACCTACCACCTAGAATATGGATATTCCTGTATGGGATATGAAATTTCAGGTTCCTTAGGCGTTAAACTAGCTTCACCTCGACAAGAAGTTTACGCAATGGTCGGGGATGGTAGTTATTTAATGCTACATTCAGAGTTAATTACTAGTATTCAAGAAGGTCAGAAGATTAACGTTCTGTTATTTGACAACGCAGGATTTGGTTGCATTAATAACTTACAAATGGATCATGGAATGGGTAGTTTTGGTACAGAATTTCGCAAGCGTGATCAACAGACTCGTCAACTTACGGGTGAGATTTTGCCTATATCCTACGCAGAGAATGCTGCGGCTTATGGCGTTACAACATATACTGCTACTACACCTGAAGAATTAATTGCAGCATTAGAGGATGCCAAAAAGCAACCAGTATCCACATTAATTGATATAAAAGTATTACCTAAAACGATGACACATGGTTACGATGCTTGGTGGAATGTCGGTGTAGCAGAAGTAGCAACGAAATCAGCTATTCAGCAATCGTCAAAAGCAAGACAAGAGAAATTAGCATCGGCTAGAAAATATTAAATAAGGAGTGAGACGATGTTTGATAAAAATGCTATTCATTTAGGGATTGCGCCAATTGGTTGGACAAATGATGATATGCCTGAACTAGGTGGTGATATTCCTTTTGAACAATGTATTAGTGAAATGGCTTTGGCAGGCTTTACTGGTACAGAAATAGGCAATAAATACCCAAAAGAAGTAGATAAACTAAAGAAAGCACTTCAATTAAGAGGCCTAAGTATCGCAAGTGCATGGTTTAGTGCTTACTTAACTACAAATCCATATGAGGAAACACAAGAAGCATTTATACAGCATCGAGATTTTTTACATGCAATGGGATCAAAAGTGATTGTGGTATCTGAGCAAGGAAAAAGTATTCAAGGAGAAATGGATACACCGTTATTTGAAAACAAACCAAAATTCTCTGATCAAGAATGGCATGTTTTAGCTGACGGGCTAAATAGACTTGGAGAATTAGCGAACGAAAAAGGAATGAAGTTGGTGTTTCATCATCATATGGGAACTGGTGTGCAGACAACAGAAGAAATTGACCGATTAATGGACATGACCGAGGAATATTTAGTTTATTTATTATTTGATACAGGGCATCTTTATTTTTCTGGAGACGATCCGCTATATATTTTAAATAAGTATCTTTCACGTATTAAGCATGTTCACTTAAAGGATGTCCGAGATGACGTAGCCGAACTTGTAAAAAGAGAGAAGTTAAGTTTTCTGCAAGCTGTTAAAGAAGGTGTGTTTACTGTTCCAGGAGATGGCTCCTATAATTTTCAACCGGTTTTTGAAATACTTTCTCAGTCAACCTATAAAGGTTGGTTATTAGTTGAAGCAGAACAGAATCCTGAAAAGGCAAACCCGTTAGAACATGCATTGATTGCTCGAAGATATTTACGAGAAGAAGCTGGTATTTAACGCTTAATATTTCAATAGTTTATCACGGTGCTAATCGTCCGTAAAACCCCCACTGATGGAAGTCTCACTTTATAAAATAAAAATTTGTATGAACAAATTATTACAATGTTATTTTATCAGTGTGATAAGATAGTATTGTAATTTTGTTTGTAAAGGTTATCATGCTGATTAGTATAGGGTTAATGGAAGTTGGTGATAAAGTGAAGGTTACAATTTATGATGTGGCAGAAAAAGCTGGTGTTTCAATAGCTACAGTATCAAAAGTGATTAATAATACAGGAAATATGCGAGATACAACAAGACAGAAGGTAATGAAAGTAATGGAGGAATTAAATTATTTCCCTAGTGTCATGGCTTCTGCTTTAACTGGAAAAAAAACTCAGACGCTTGGTTTATTGGTTCCTGATATATCCAATCCCTTTTTTTCGGAAATGGCTAGAACTATTGAAGATAGAGCCCATGAGAGAGGGTTAAGTGTTATTATGTGTAGTACAGACGAAGATGAAGAAAAGGAAAAGAAGTATTTGGAATTATTACGTAGAAAACAAGTAGATGGCTTCATTATTGCTTCATCCTTTCATGATAAAAAGTTGTTAGAAAACATAAAAAATTCTGGGATACCGCTGGTGATGTTAACACAAGATGCAGGTTCTCTAGGTGTGACCTCTGTTTCTGTTGATGATTTTACTGGTGGTTTTGAGGCTACTTCACATTTGCTGTCTTTAGGTCATCAAAATATAGTAATAATTGCTGAACAAAGGTTAAGTAGTAAAATGAGAATATATGGATTTAGAGAAGCATATGAAACGCATGGATATAAATATAATGATGAAATGGTATTAAAGACAACAGCCTCTATTGAAAATGGAAAGAAGTGTTTGGAAGAAATTCTAAAGAAAAAAGAAAGACCTTCTGCTATATTTGCATGTAATGATTTAATTGCAATTGGTGTCATTCAAGGAGCGAGAGAACATGATATTGATATCCCTAGGGATTTGTCCATTGTTGGATTTGATAATACCATTTTGGCTACGACAACAGTTCCTTCTCTTACTACTGTTGCTCAACCTATTAATGAAATGGGGAAAAAGGTCGTTGATGTTATTGTTAGCAATATTAATAACGAGGAACCAAATTCTGAACGAATATTGTTTAAACCAAAACTGATGGTGAGGGACACGTCAGGAGCCAAGGCATGATTTAGAATGGTTAATTTTTCTTGTTAAAAAATTAAACGCTTAACTAAAATAGAGCAAATTAAGAGTGGACCGTGCGAAATTTCGCACGGTTCTTTCTTTTTGTTAGTATAAAGATCCTGTGTCTGATGTATTTAAAAAGCTGATGTTATAATGAATATTTTAAAAATTCAAATAAAAGACTTGTTTTTAAATAGATTAGTTGATAAAATACAAAGTGAGAAAGCGCTTAACTATATTATCCAGAAAGAAAGGGAGCGATATTTTTTTAATAGAAAAGGAAAGCCCTTACATTTTGTGTGAAAAAGTATTTAAAAAGGAGAGGTTTAGTATGAAGAAGATATTTTTATTACTCTTTGTATTACTATCAACAATATTAGTGGCATGTTCAGGCAATAATAGTGAATCTAATGGAGAATCAGGATCTGAATCTAGCGGGGAAAAAATGCAATTTTATGTCTCTGGTGATACTGTAGAAGGTTCTGCCCTAACTAAAATGTCAGAAAAATATACAGAAGAAACGGGTATAGAGATTGAGGTTGTGGATGTTCCTTATGATGATATGGTAACAAAAATTACTAATATGATGCGAGCAGAAGAACCGCCAGCATTGGCTCGCGTTACAGGCTTCAATCCAGCGTGGAACGGAAAGTTAATGGATTTAAAGGAAATTGCTAAAAAGAATAATGTCATGGTTGATTTGGGAATTACGGTTGATGATAAATTAGTTGCCCCACCATTAGACCTTACGGCAGTTGGTATGTTTATTAATAAATCTTTGTTTGAAGAAGCAGGTGTTTCTTACCCAACAAGTGAAGATGAAGTGTGGACATGGGAAGAATTTCTAAGTTCAGTAAGTACAGTAGTTGAAAAAACTGATGCAAAGTACGGTATGGTAATGGATAACTCAGAGCATCGATTAAATGCGTTTTTATATCAGCATGGAAGTAAGGGTTTCTACCAAGATGGAGATAAATATACGACAAACGAAGAAACAAAAGGTGCACTTAAACGATTTATAGATATGAACGACAATACAATTATGCCGAAATCAGTTTGGACAGCAGGAGAAGACGCCTCAGCTATGTTTAAGAGCGGTAGAGTTGCTGCTTATATGTCAGGTTCTTGGCAAATCACAGACTTCGCTTCCAATATTAAAGATTTTGAATGGGAAGCAGTATATATGCCGTATCAAGATGTAAGGGCTACCAATCTTGGTGGAAACTATTTAGTAGGATTTAAGGGATCTGGTCAAGAAGAACAAGCGAAAAAATTTATTGATTGGTTATATCAAAAAGAAAACTACGAACAGTTGGCAACATACGGTGGTTACTTACCAGTAACGGAAGATGCAAAGGTTGAATATGAATTGGCTCCAGAAGCGTATAAAATTTATCAAGACGAGATTGCTGCTTCAGACCCCATTGCAAGCCAACAGCGTAATGAGTTAGTTGTAAAACAATTAGTATCCCAAAGAAGTGTCAGTAGTACCTTAGCTGATGAAATGATCAATACTTTAAATGGTGAGCAAAGTTTAGATGAAGCTATTGAGAATGTCAAAGCAGCAATGACAGAAGCTTATATAGATTAATAGCTAGTAATAGCGGCCATTAAATATGGTCGCTATTCATTACGGAAAATGGTGAAGGAGGGGACAAAGCTACATGAAAGATACAAATAAAAAATGGGCATTTATTTTTATAGCTGCAAACTTGGTATTGTTTCTTGTCTTTTTTGCGTGGCCAGCTATTTTAGGTGTCTATTATTCTTTGACCGAATATAACGGCAATGTAGCAACGTTTATTGGATTAGAAAACTATATTAATTTATTTCAAGATTCAAGTTTCTATAAGGCTATGTCACGGACATTCTTGTATACACTGATAGGTGTTCCTTTAGTTTATGTAACATCACTATTTGTGTCCGTTATGCTTACAAGTAAGCATACAAAAGGTAAAAATGTTGCGAAAATTATTTTCTTTTTCCCGTGGTTAATTTCACCTATAGTAGTAGGTGTTCTTTGGAGATGGATGTTTGGTGAAAGTTTTGGCTTTGTTAATTATATGATTCAATTAATTGGTGGAGACCCGATACCATGGTCATCAAATGGTAATTTTGCTTTTTTAGTTGTGTTATTTGCTACAGCTTGGGGAGGAACAGCATTTAATATGCTCATATTCATGGGGGCTCTGATCAGTATTCCGAAATCACTATATGAAGCAGCAGATGTCGATGGGGGTTCTGGATGGCAAAAGTTTTGGCACATAACTTTACCTTCTATTAGATCGACATCATTCCTAGTTATTTTACTGGCTGTATTTAATTTGATGAAGGAGTTTCCGATGGTTCAATCCTTGACTAATGGTGGACCTGGAACAGATACAACTTTTATCGTCCAATATATTTATGAAACAGGGTTTGACCAAATGAGGGTAGGATATGCAAGCGCTGCATCAATGGTATTGTTTGTCATCTTACTTTTATTTTCATTATTACAATTTAAATTTGCGAAAGGGGGAAGGGTAGATGAATAGTAAATTAACCGACAGATTTTCAACAGCAATGCTAACTACGGCACTTTATATAGTTGCTTTTATGTACCTTTTCCCTATTTTGTGGTTATTACTAAGTTCTTTTAAACCGGGAAGTGAGTTGTTTTCGTATCCTCTAACAATTTTCCCTGATAACCCTACTTTGGATGGCTATGCATATTCATGGTCTACAATGCAGTTTATTAAATACTTTTTGAATACGTTGATCGTAGCAGTAGTCACAACTGTATTAACCGTTATAGCAAGTGCCACTTGTGGGTTTGCCTTAGCTAAATACAATTATAAATGGTTAAATGTCTTTTTAATCTGTATGTTAGCAACTACGATGTTGCCTACAGAGGTCATTATGAATCCGACTTTCTCTGTAATTTTAGAACTAGGTCTTTATGATAGTTTAGCAGGTTTAATCATTCCATCTATTAATACAGCAACGGGGATTTTTATGTTCCGTCAGTATTTTATGACTGTTCCTAATGATTTGTTAGAATCTGCTAGAATTGATGGTGCGAATGAAGGAAAAATATTCTTCCAATTGATGTTACCAATAGCTAAACCTGTAGTTATTACATTAGCGATCTTTTCTTTCCAGTGGAGATGGAATGATTATATTTGGCCGTTAATTGTATTGAGTGACCCTAATAAATATACTGTCCAAATTGCATTACGCAGTATTATTGGTGCGGAAAACATAGACTGGGTGCTATTACTATCGTCTTCCATTATATCTTTAGCTCCGATGATCATTATTTTTATTGTATTCCAACGTTATATCATGGATACTAGTGCGACTTCAGGCTTGAAAGGATAAGTAGATGATAGCCATCCAGGAGGAGGAAAGAAGAATGAATTGGTATCACAAAATTGTTCATAAAAATGATGAACATACTAAGATGTATATAAAGCATCAAGTGAATGATAGAAATAGCAGATACTTCGGAGGTATTATTAATCTATCTACAGGTATTCCAAGCCCTAGTCACACTGGTACTGGTAGTGTAATTGGGGCCTGGATATGCTCATATGTTAATAAAGATTCGGAATACTTTCATCAAAATGAATTGGAGGTAAAAATTGATAACGCATTAGATTATATGTTATATCAACAACACGAGGATGGAACGATATCGCCTGGTTGGACCAATTATCATTCACCACCAGATACCGCCTTCATCATAACAGGATTTGCACAACTGTATTGGTTATTACAAAAAGATGGTGCCGAAAGGTTAATGAAAAAACTAAAGTTATTTTTACAAAGAACCATTCCAGCTATGTTAACTGGAGGTTGCCATACACCTAACCATCGTTGGGTGTTAGCCTCGGCTCTGTCCAACCTTTATGCTATTTTTAATAAGCAAGAATTAAAACAAAGATCAGAAGAATGGTTGCAAGAAGGAATGGACATAACAGAAGATGGGGAATGGACGGAAAGAAGTAATGGTATATATAACTCCGTCAGCAATATTTGTTTATATCACACAGCATCACTATTAGATAAGCCAGAGTTATTTCATTATATACGAAAAAATCTCGATATGATGAAATATCTTGTACATCCAAATGGAGAAGTGGTTACGGATTATTCAGGTCGACAAGATCTTGGAAATACGTTTGATTTGTCCCCGTATCACTTAATATACCGATTAATGGCCTTTAAGGATGAAAATCCCGAATATATGGCGATGGCTGATTTAGCATTAGAAAATTTTAATGACCTAGGCCCTGTGAATAATCATATTATGCTCGGCTACCTAGCTTTTCCTTTTATTCAGGATGAGAGTATTGAAAGAGCTGAACTACCAAAAGAATATGAATTATTTATTAACGAAAATTATAATGTGAAAGATAATTTGAATAGAATGGAAACGGTAGGTCATCATTCTAAAATAAAACATAGTAGCATGCATACTTCCTTTGGTGCACAAACTGTTAGATTTCGTAAAAATGATATAAGTGCGACATTAATGGGGATGAACCCATCGTTTTTTTCTTTACGTCACGGTAAAATAAAGCTGTTGGGTACTCAAATATACACTAGTTTTTCACCAGGTGTAATTGAATTTGATTCAATGGAGAAAATAGATGATGGTTATCGTTTATCAACTGTGTTAGAAAAAGGCTATAAAGGTCCTTTACCAATATCGAGTAGTAACATGCAAGGTGATCGAAGTATATGGTATCTCCTGCCTCATCATTTAAGAGAAACTACACATATGCAGACTCACCGAGTATGGGTAGATATCAAGAGAGAAGAAAGTGACTGGACCATTCATTTACAAACAGATGACTTAAGCGATGTGTTTATTCAAGCTGTATTTATTTTTGACTCGAATATAACTATTAAAGGTAATGGAATCGAAAAAATCGAAGAGAGTAATTATTTTTGGAAGAACGGTACCTTAGATATTCAAGATGAACGCGTTCAAATGACGTTATTAGCTGGAGAATATGAACATTGGCAAAAATCTTTAGGCGATATAAATGCAAGTAAGAATCTCCAAGTTTATCGAGTAAATCTGGTTTCCCCAATCAATAAACAATTTAAATTGTTGTTTTCTTAACAAGGTAAGTCAACAAGCTCTTTGTTCAGTAGAAGAATTTGCATATGACCATCTCAAAGAATGTACGTTCTAGTTAAGGATAATGTTCTTTTAGGGTAGGGGCGGCTAATCCCTTGTGGTGAGAGGGGATGATGCTTATGAGTATTTATGAAAGATTTACGGTACTATTTAGTTTCGGTACCTTCTTGATTTGCATTACTCGCTTTAGTCATATCACTGATCAAACGAAAATAGACCTCCCTATTAACCGACAAAGTGAGTAGGTGAGGTCTATCGAACCAAGATAGCCGGATCCCTCTCTGGGGGAACCACTTATCCATCACCCGTAGTGTCCGCAACGGGTGATTTAATATATGCAATTCTCCTTTTATTATAACATTGATCAAATGAATTGTGTAGCAGTAAAGTGATAGGGACACAATATGTTTCCTATAGCAAGAAGGTGAGTTATACAGAGAGAAGAAAAATAATACTTTATTTTTTCATAATAAATATACATGCCTCACGTTTTACATCACTATTAATCAAAAATCCCTTTTTCTGAAAAATTCCCCCAAAAAATGATTGAAAAGTATACCGTCTGGATAGTATAGTAATATCACAAGTATAAAATAAAGAGGAGATCTCGAATGGGCAGAAATTCTAGAAAAGTAGAAATCCTTCATGCTGCATCGAAAGTTGTTGGTGAAAAAGGTATATTTAACTTAACGCTTGAAGCTACAGCAAAGGAAGCAGGTATTAGTAAAGGTGGTTTGCTTTACCATTATCCATCCAAAGAAGCACTCGTACAAGGGATGGTAGAACACTTAGCGAACGATTATCGAGAGAAAATAGCTACTAATGCAGAGGAAGATCCTGTAGATAAAGGAAAATGGGTTCGTGCATATGTTGATGTCACTTTTAACCAAGCTTATCAAAATAAAGATATGCATTATGGATTATTGGCAGCCAAAGCAGTAAGCTCCAATTCATTGGATCCTATTCGTGAACTATATACGGAGTGGCAGCATGAAATAGAGCATGATGGAATAGATCCAATTAAAGCGACCATCATTCGTTTGGCTACCGATGGGATTTGGCTATCCGAGTTATTCGATATTTATCATATCGAACCCGAAAAGAAAGAAGCTGTCTATAAAAAGCTCAAAGATTGGGCGAACGAAGCAGATTAAATAATTTTTTTACACAAAACACTAGTTTTTTAAGCTGGTGTTTTTATTTTTTTGCAATTTTTTGTCGAAAACGTTGGGAGTATTGCCCTGACAGTCACAAACGCTACCTTTTTTTCTTCAAAATTCCCCATGTAACCCCTTTCCACTGTTAATCAAGGTTGAAAATGAACCGTCCAGATGGTATAGTTTCTAACTGTGATAAAAAAACCGTCCGGATGGTATATAAATTATAAATGATTTTTGACTGATAAAAAGTAATCTAAATAAAGAAAGTGAGGCTTTCCAATGAAAAATAAGGTATTACTAACAGCTGCAGTAACTGGTGCAGGGGATACAACAGCAAAGAGTTCTTATGTTCCGGTAACACCGAAAGAGATTGCTCAAGCAGCAATCGAATCAGCAAAAGCTGGTGCAACGGTAGCACATGTGCATGCTCGTGATCCTAAAACAGGAGGAATTAGCCACAATGTCGATCATTATCGTGAAATTGTTGATCGAATTCGTGAATCAGAAACAGACGTGATTATCAATATTACTTCTGGAGGTGGCGGTGACTTCATTCCTAGTTTGGACACGCCAGCAGCTGGTGGAAATGGAACGGATATCCAAACACCGGCAGAAAGACATGAGCCAGTAGGAGAATTACTACCAGAAATGTGTACACTCGACTGTGGTTCAGTAAATTTCGGAGATATGCTTTACATGAGCCCGACTGATTGGCTAAGAGATCAAGCAAAATTGATCCAAGACAGTGGTGTAAAACCAGAACTAGAATGTTTCGATACCGGACATCTTCGTTTTGCGAAACAACTCGTAAATGAAGGATTAATCGATGGCGATCCAATGTTCCAATTTTGCATGGGAATTCCATGGGGAATGGATGCAGATGTAGAGACAATGCTTTATATGAGAGATCGTCTTCCAGAGAATGCACATTGGTCAGCATTTGGTATTGGACGTATGCAGTTACCAATTCTGGCACAAGCTGCACAGTTAGGTGGAAATGTGCGTGTTGGGTTGGAAGATAACATCTATTTATCCAAAGGTGTACTAGCTCGTAATGACCAACTCGTTGATAAAGCAGTTACTATGCTAAGCAGCAATGATATCGAAGTCATGACACCAGAAGAAGCGAGACAACAATTCGGATTGCGAAATCCTTACGGAGGTAAGAAAGCATGAGTAACACAAAGACAGTTGCAGTAATTGGTACAGGTGTAATAGGAAATGGATGGATTGGTAGATTTTTAGCACAAGGACTAGACGTTATCGCGTTTGATCCTGCCGAAGGTGCAGAAGAACGTACACGTAAAGTGGTAGAGCAAGTATGGCCAGAGTTAGAAAAGCTTGGAGTGGCAGAAGGAGCTTCTCAAGATCGTTTAACATTTGTTTCAACATTAGAAGAAGCCGTTCAATCTGCTGATTTTATTCAGGAAAATGTGCCAGAGCGTGAAGATATTAAGAAAAGTGTCTTAACTAGCATCGATCAACATGCGAAGCCTGATGCGATCGTTGGATCCAGTACATCTGGCATTATGGCCACTACTTTACAACAAGGCTTACAGCACCCTGGACGTGTGATTGTTGCTCATCCATTTAACCCAGTTTATATTTTACCGCTTGTGGAGCTTGTTGGCGGAGAAGCAACAGATGCTGCAGAGATGGAAAAAGCAAAAGCGTTCTATCAATCTATTCAAATGAAACCATTAGTGATTAACAAAGAAATAGAAGGTCATGTTGCCGATCGTTTAATGGAAGCATTATGGCGTGAAGCATTACACCTTGTTAATGATGGCATTGTAACAACTGAAGAAGTCGATGCAGCGATTATCTATGGTGCAGGGCTTCGCTGGGCACAAATGGGGCCATTCTTAACATTCCATTTAGCTGGTGGAGAACAAGGAATGCGTCACATGCTAGAACAATTTGGTCCAGCATTGAAAAAGCCATGGACAAAATTAGAAGCACCTGAACTAACAGAAGATTTAAAAGAAAAAGTGATTGAAGGCTGTGAAAGCCATGCAGGTGATGTTCCGATTTCTGAATTAGAAAATAAACGAAATGAATTCTTAGTAAAACTACTAGACTTGGTAGAAGATTACTGGCCTCAATCAAAAATTTAATTTGGAGGTTTATAAAATGGGAGAACAAGCCTTTCAATACCAGGATTATGTGCATCATGACTGGGTCGATTATAACGGCCATATGAATGATGCAGCATATGCGAAAGTATTTAGTTTAGCAGTTGATCGTTTTATCGATACGATTGGACTAGATGCGGCTGCGCGTCAAAAATACAGCTATACGATTTTTACGTTAGAAACACATCTATGTTACTTGCAAGAAGCACATCAGGATCAACAATTAACCGTGACAGTACAATTGTTAGATGTTGATGCGAAACGTCTACACGTTATTTTCACGATGAAAAATGCAAATAATGAGGTGCTTGCGACAAGTGAACAGATGTTAATGGGAATGGATACTGATCAAGAACGCCCTGCTCCTTTTCCAGAGGATGTTGCAGGGAAAGTAGAAGCGGTCTGGAACGAACATAAACAGATCGAAGCACCGAAACAAGCGGGGAGAACGATCGGTATTAAACGAAAAAAGTAAGACGATAAGGATAGGAGAATGTTGATGAATAAGATTGAAGTAAATAATCTGACGAAAATCTTTGGTTCTCATCCACAACAAGGTCTCAAACGCTTAAAAAATGGCGAACAAAAAAGTGAAATCCTTGAAAAGACTGGGATGACAGTTGGTGTTAACCAAGCATCATTTACAGTAAAACCGGGAGAAATCTTCGTTATTATGGGCCTTTCTGGAAGTGGTAAATCAACATTAATACGATTGATCAATCGGTTGATTGAACCAACAGATGGAGAAGTGTTAATCGATGGAGAAGACATTACCCAAATGGATAAAAATACGCTAATTGACACTAGACGTAAGAAATTAGGGATGGTCTTCCAAAAATTTGGTTTATTACCCCATAAAACAATATTGAACAATGTCGCTTATGGATTAGAACTCCAAGGTATTAGTAAACAAGAACGAGAGCAAAAAGCGTTAGAAACAATTAAGGATGTTGGGCTGAATGGTTATGAGGATAGCTATCCGAGTCAATTAAGTGGTGGGATGCAGCAGCGTGTTGGAATTGCACGTGCACTTGCCAATGATACAGATATTCTTTTAATGGATGAAGCGTTCAGTGCGTTAGACCCGATCATTCGTAAAGAAATGCAAGATGAACTGTTGAAGATTCAAAATAAATTAGATAAAACGGTATTATTCATTACCCATGATTTAGATGAAGCATTAAAGCTTGGTGACCGTATTGCGATCATGAAGGACGGAAGAATTGTACAAATTGGAACATCAGAAGAGATTTTAGAAAATCCAGCGAATGATTATGTCTCCAACTTTGTTAAAGATGTCGACCGTTCCAAAGTGTTAGAAGCTTCTCATGTCATGAAAAAACCAGAAGTTTTATTAACATACAAAGATGGACCACGTGTTGCGGTAAGAAAGATGGAAGAAGCAGGCGTTTCCAGTATCTTTGTTACCGATAAAGAAAAGAATTTTAAAGGTTTGATTACGATTGATGATGCAGTAAAGGCCTATCAAAACAAAATTCCAATGGAAGAAGTACTCATTACCGATAATATCCATTCCACTTCTCCAACCACACCATTAAATGACTTAATTGGTATTGCGGCAGATGTCAAATATCCAATTGTCGTTGAAGAAGATGGAAAACTGTTAGGAATTATTTCACGTGTGTCGATCCTTTCGGGATTAGTGCTTGGGAAAGAGAAAGATGAGGTGGAATTAACATGAACTATTTCGACTTTCCATTAGAAGAATGGACAAATGATTTTGTTAATGGATGGTTACTACCAGTCATGGGTGGTTTCTTTGATAGTATCAGTGTGCCACTTAGCGCTTTTATCGAAGGTGTAACCAATTTAATCATTGCGATTCCTCCTGAGATCATCGCAATTCTGTTGATATTATTAGCATGGAAACTTGCAGGAAAAGGAACGGCTTTGTTTACCTTAATCGGTTGTCTTTACATTGGTTCTGTTGATTTATGGGCAGAAACCATGCAAACCGTTGCGATTGTCATTGTCTCGACGATTATCTCCGTTATTTTTGGAGTGCCTGTTGGGATATTAAGTGCTAAAAGTAGTGTGATAGATAAAATTGTCCGTCCAATATTGGACTTTATGCAAACATTACCGATTTTCGTCTATTTAATTCCATCGATTCTATTATTTGGACTTGGTGGTGTGCCAGCTGTTATTGCAACATTCGTATTCGCTGCCCCACCTGCAGTAAGAATGACTCGATTAGGAATTTTACAAGTGCCTGGAGAAGTAGTAGAGGCATCAAAAGCATTTGGTTCAACTTCGAAACAATTACTATTTAAAGTGCAGTTACCACTTGCTATACCAACAATTATGGCTGGTGTAAACCAAACGATTATGTTAGCCCTATCGATGGCTGTTGTTGCTTCAATGATTGGTGCACCAGGACTTGGTTCAATTGTATTATCAGGGATTTCAACTGTTAACGTTGGTCTCGGTTTAATTGGTGGTTTAGCCATTGTTGTGATCGCGATTATTCTTGACCGAATCACACAAGGTATTGGAAATAAACTATAAAACTCTCTGTGTTGGAACATGCACAGGGCAAAAAATTAAAGAGGAGAGTTAAAATGAAAAAAGTAGTATTAAGTATGATGACAGCATTACTAGTAATGTTTATCGTTGGCTGTTCCCAACAAAATGAAGAAACGAGTGAAAATGAAGCAGGTGCAGAAGAGAAACCAACCATTACACTAGGTGTAACACCATGGACAAGTACAGTACCTCCTACAGAAATTGCTCAAATCATTTTGGAAGATATGGGTTATACTGTAGAACAAACACAAGCAGACGCAGGTAGTACTTACATTGGACTATCACGTGGCGATATTGATGTATTTATGGATGGATGGTTCCCAGTTCATGATGTCTATATCGAAAAATATGGTGAAACTATTGAAGAAACAGCAGTTAGTTATTCAGATGCCGATTCTGGTTTAGTTGTTCCAAGCTATATGGAAGATGTCAATTCCATCGAAGATCTTAAAGGCATGGAAGCTGATTTCGATAATGAGTTATATGGTATTGAAGAAGGTGCGAGTGTAACGAAGAAGATCGACGGATTAATCGAAACTTATGAACTTGATATGAAGCAAGTAAATTCCTCTGAAGGTGGAATGATTGCACAAGCAATGCGTAAAATGGAAAGTGAAAAGCCAGTAGTTTTCTACGGTTGGAGACCACACACGATGTTTAACAAATTCGATATTAAAATGTTAGAAGACCCTAAAGGTGTGTTTGAGTCAGCGACTGTTAAAGTAATTACAAATAAAGAACTACAAAAATCTGCTCCAGACGCATATAAATTCTTAAGCAATTGGAGTATCCCACTTGATGAAGTGGAAGAAATGATTGTAAAA
Source organism: Gracilibacillus sp. D59 (assembly GCF_052246695.1). Taxonomy (NCBI): domain Bacteria; kingdom Bacillati; phylum Bacillota; class Bacilli; order Caryophanales; family Bacillaceae; genus Gracilibacillus; species Gracilibacillus sp. D59. The sequence continues at coordinate 226,434 of NZ_JBQQCK010000003.1, forward strand.
ATTGAAGAAGAAGAAATCCCTAAAGAAGAAGTAGCACAAGAGTGGATTGACAACCATCAAGATAAAGTAAATGAAATGCTAGGTAAATAAGCAAAAACAAGCGTCTGTGTTGACCGAGTCAGCACAGACCTGGTTTGTATAGGATTCATTTTGTCATTTTTAGCGAGCAACTCTCAATTATATGCTTTATAAAGGATTCAGGCAGTAAGTAGGGGGGTGGATCCCGATAATATACTTTTTAAAAGGATTCACGCAGAAAAAGGGAGGGTGAATCCCGATAATATGCTTTTTTAAAGGACTCGCGCAGCAAAATAGAGAGTGAATCCCGATAATATGCTTTTTTAAAGGATTCACGCAGCAAAAGAGAAAGTGAATCCCGATAATATGGACTTTAAAAGGATTCACGCAGCAAAAGAGAGAGTGAATCCCGATAATATGGATTTTAAAAGGATTCACGCAGCAAAAGAGAGAGTGAATCCCGATAATATGGATTTTAAAAGGATTCACGCAGAAAAAGGGAGGGTGAATCCCGATAATATGTATTTTTAAAGGATTCGCGCAGCAAAAGAGAGAGTGAATCCCGATTACATGGATTTTAAAAGGATTCACGCAGCAAAAGAGAGAGTGAATCCCGATAATATGCTTTTTTAAAGGACTCGCGCCGCAAAAGAGAGAGCGAATCCCGATAATATGCTTTTTTAAAGGACTCGCGCCGCAAAAGAGAGAGCGAATCCCGATAATATGCTTTTTAAAAGGATTCACGCAGCAAAAGAGAAAGTGAATCCCGATAATATGCTTTTTAAAAGGATTCACGCAGAAAAAGGGAGGGTGAATCCCGATAATATGGATTTTAAAAGGATTCACGCAGAAAAAGGGAGGGTGAATCCCGATAATATGGATTTTTAAAGGACTCACGCTGCAAAAGTGAGAACAAATCCCGATTATACGTTAAGTTCTGCTATTTTTATGTTAATTCGTTCGAAAGGAAGATTAATATGACAAAAACCAATCAAGTGTTGGTCGAAAGAGAAGTTCCTTGTACCTTAAGAGACGGGATAATATTATATGCGAATATCTATCGGCCGCAAGCCGGTGGAAACTATCCTGTGTTATTAACTCGTTTGCCGTATAATAAAAATCTTCCAGACTTTTCACATAGATGGATCGATCCGATTCGCACGGCGATGCAAGGCTATATTGTTATTATTCAAGATGTTCGAGGTCGTTTTGCATCTGAAGGTGAGTTTGAACCTTTTGCTCAAGAGGTAGAAGATGGATATGACACCGTCGAATGGGCTGCAAGCTTACCATACTCTAATGGCAAAGTAGGCATGTTTGGCTTATCTTACTATGCATTCACCCAATTATATGCACTAGTAAAGCAGCCACCTGCGCTAAAAGCAATTTTCCCTGCCATGACAGGAAATATTTTCAAGGAGCCTTTTGGGGGAAATGGCGTACTCGCTTTAGCTTCAGCAGAAACGTGGATGCTTGACTCTGTAGCGCCAGATTATTTAAAAAGAAAGCTAAGTAGAGAAGATTATTCAGAAGCGATCAAAAAGCTTACTAATGACCTTAATCAGATTGAAGAATGGCACAAATATACGCCTATTAAAGAGTTACCAGCAGTGGTGAAACACCCAGTACTACACGACATCTATCGCAAATATATCGATCAAGAATTTATTAAGAAAGCAATCACAAAAATAGATGGAAAAAATGTTTCTGATTTTATGAACATTCCAGCTTATCACCTTGCTGGCTGGTATGATAACTTCTTAAGTCAAACGCTTTTGAATTATGAACAGATGCGAGCATACAATCCAGATCAAAAATTAATCATTGGTCCATGGGGACACGGAATGGTTGGTTCTGACTTAGGAGACCGTTCCTTTGGGGTGGATAGTTCAGCACATTCGATTGAAGGCAAATATGATCTTACTTCACTTCATGTTAAATGGTTTAATCACTGGTTGAAAGAAGGTAACGCAACACTTCAAGATGACGAAGATCCTGTCAAAATTTTTGTTATGGGGATTAATCAATGGCGTTCCGAAAAGGAATGGCCACTTCAGCGTACGGCATATACAAACTATTATTTGCATAGCAGTGGTCAAGCAAATAGTAAGTCTGGGACATTAACTACTACTGCTCCTGCAAATGAGCCAAGCGATCAGTTTTCACATGATCCGGCCAATCCGGTACCAACTCATGGTGGTGGAACATTATTTTATAATGGTAGAAATGCGGGTCCACGTGATCAAAGAGAAATCGAACAACGAGAGGATGTAGTCGTTTATACTACTCCGCCATTAAAAAAAGCCTTAGAAGTAACTGGCACAGCAAAAGTTATCTTATGGGCGTCCACAGATGCCATTGATACAGACTTCACAGCAAAATTAGTTGATGTTTTTCCTGATGGAACAGCGTATAATCTAGCAGATGGTATTGTTCGAGACAATTATCAAAACAGTGAAATGATGTGCTATGAAATAGAACTAAATCCAACAAGTAATGTATTTTTACCAGGTCATTCAATCCGGATTGATATTGCATCTAGCGATTTCCCACGATATGACGTGAATCCTGGTACTGGTAAAACAACATTAGATACGGTAGAAATGGTAAAGGCAAAACAAACTTTATTTCATCAAACAGAATATCCATCACATGTTATTTTGCCAGTTATACCTTGAATAATGGCAAGGATGTATCCTTACGAAATTATAATTTGAAAAAATATATGAGTTTAGAAAAGAGGAACAAGCATTGAATAAAGGATTGTTTGCATTATTAATCGTTATAACAACAAGCTTAATGGGATCTTCGTTTGCAATTGGAAAGATCGGATTAAATTATATATCACCTTTACTGTTAGTCGGTTTGCGTTTTACACTGGCAGGTCTATTAATGGGGATAATGGTTCGAGTATTCAAGCGGAGTCACCCGAGTACGCTACGAGAATGGATTCACATTATGGTTATTGGCTTGTTCCAAACGGCTGGAGTGATGGGCTTTATCTTTATCAGTATGAGAACGATAACGGCTGGCGAGTCATCTATCTTAACATTCACAAATCCATTACTTGTTGTTATCTTCGGAACATTGTTTTTAGGAACGAAATATCATTGGATACAATGGTTAGGTGTTGTCATTGGATTTGTAGGTGTATTTATTACGTTAGGAGCTAATTTAGATGTTCAGCAAATTGGTACTATACTAGGTTTCTTAAGTGCGGTTTCTTGGGCGATTGCAACATTGTTGATGAATAGATGGGGATCAACTCTTGATGTATGGGTAGTAACTGCCTATCAAATGCTAACTGGTGGACTCTTGTTATTGTTAGCAAGTGCTTTCTTTGAACAAGTTGAAATAGTTATTACATCAAGCTCGATTTTAATCGTATTATGGTTAGCAATTATGGCATCGATTGTGCAATTTGCTGTATGGTTTTTCCTATTGCAGAAAGAGAATCCTGGTAAGGTAAGTTCGTTTTTATTTCTGGCCCCGCTCTTCGGTGTCCTCTTTGGTTGGCTTCTGTTAGATGAACAATTGCATATCTCCACATTAATAGGCGGATCGATTATATTAGTTGGCATTTATCTTGTGAACAGACCACAAAGTAGAATCCAAGAATAGAACAATAAAAACAGTGCATGGATAGATATGGGTGTGTATCTAGCAGTCGTAAACAACTAGACATTTTTATCACGGTGCTAATCGTCCGTAAACCCCCCACTTCAAGGATCAAGTAAATCAAAGATAAGTTTAGGGATAACGGACGCTAACACCCTGATAAGTTTCACTAACCATCAGTGGAGAGGCAAAAACCCCCACTGATGGAAGTCTCACTTTATGATGCTCACCTACTCATCCATTTGCTCTTCAAGTAGTTTTGCAATCGATCTTAAGTAATCTAGCATTAATAATAGAATTGAGTTAAAAATCCTAGTTATATGGTTATAATCATTACATTATTTTCATACTCACTAGATCTGATGTTTTGAAAATACTATATCTTTTTTCTTATTTCTAATATATTGATTATATTTTTTTGAAAAGTCCTTTTATATAATGTGAACTATCCAACTAAAACAAAGACTTTAAAAATGAAAAGGCTTCCATCAAGAAGGTTGCCACTTGCTTACTTTAAGGAGGTGATACAGACAAAAAATCTCTTATTAAGAAGTAACGAGTTGCACCAAGAATTACATATGTGTAGGTAGTAATTCAGTGAATATTAAAAGGAGGAAGTGGATGAAAACAGTATTTAAGATTTTTGTAACGTTTATTTTATTGCTCTCATTTATGCCAAATAGTGTTTTTTCAGGATTATCAGCAGCTACAGAAAACCTACCATCTAAACCAATAGGATTAACGGCTGAACCACATGAAAGTCAGCAGGTTGAGTTAAATTGGATTGCTGGACTTGGAAAACATATCTTGTATGTAGGTACAGGAAATCGTGCTGATGAAATGACAATGAACCACTTTGAATCACTAGGGTTCTCGATAACTTTTAAGGAAGATAAAGAAGTTATTGGAGAGGATGCGGCTTCCTATGATCTAGTATTTGTTGGTGAATCATCAAGCTCATCAAATATTGGGAATAAATTTATTGATTCTTCTGTTCCTGTTGTTTATGCAGAACCATTTGCACTGGATGATGTCCAGTTGACTGAATCCACCTCCGGATCTTTTGGAAGCTATGAGGATCAAGATTCAATAAATATCAAAGCAAGTGAACATCCTTTAGCTGCAGGATTAAGTGGTACCGTCAAAGTTTATAATAAGGCTGGTAAAATTAATTATGCTACACCAGGTGAAGAGGCAATTACCATTGCTACTGCAGCTGATGATGATAGTAAAGCAACCATTTTTGCCTATGAAAAAGGTGCAAACAATGTAAATGGAGATCCAGTTCCTGCACGTCAAGTTGCCACGTTTTTATTTGCTGGCCAAGAAGAATATATGACAGAAGCAGGCTGGAAATTACTTGATCAATCCGTTATGTGGGCGCTAGGTATGGATAATATTAATAATAATGAAACCTATACAATAAAGCGGAGCACAAAAGACGGAGGTCCTTATGAAGTTGTCGCAACAGATGTAACGGAAACGAGTTATATCGATAACGGATTAACGAATTATACGACGTATTATTATGTGATTTCTGCAGTGAATGCTGCAGGTGAAAGCGAAGATTCAGAACAAGTCAGCGTCACACCTATTGAAATACCTGATCCTCCAGCAGCACTGACAGATTTAACGGCTATTGAGAGAAATAGTCAGGTTGATTTAACTTGGAATGCTGGTGACAGAAAACAGATCTTATTTGTTGGAACAGGTATTCCAGCTGATGAAAAAACAATGAAACACATAGAGTCAATTGGTTTCGACGTAACGTTTAAGAAAGATAATGAAGTAAGTGGAGAAGATGCGGCATCCTATGATTTAGTGTTTGTTGGTGAATCCTCAGGGTCTGCCTATATTGGTACCAAATTCATGAATTCACCAACTCCTGTTGTCTATGCTGAACCATATGCCCTGGATGATGTTCATTTAAGTGAAGCGGAATCTGGATTATTTGGAAGCTACGAGAATCAGGAATCTATTACTATTAATAATAGCAATCACCCATTAGCTGCAGGATTAAGTGGTACAACTAAAGTCTACAACCAGGCTGGAAAAGTCAACTTTGGTACACCTGGAGAAGAGGCGATTACGATTGCTACTACTGCAGACGATGATGGTAAAGCAACTATTTTTGCTTATGAAAAAGGAGCAAAAAATCTAAATGGTGACCCAGTTCCTGCGCGTCAAGTAGCGACGTTCTTATTTGCTGGACAGGAAGATGTTATGACGGAAGATGGTTGGAAGTTGATTGATGCCTCCGTAAAATGGGCGCTAGGCATGGAAGATAAGTACGCTTATAAAGAAACCTATAATGTAAAGCGTAGTACGACAAAAGAAGGGCCTTATGAGACAATCGCTGAAAACATTGAGAAAACAACATTCCGTGATACAGGATTAGAAAATGGCACGAATTATTATTATGTTGTCTCAGCCGAAAACATTGGTGGGGAAGGTAATCATTCAAATGAAATAAGTGCTTTACCTGTAGCTCCATTACAAGCACCAACTGGCTTGTCCGCAAGTAATGGTAGTCAAGAGGTAACAATTAGTTGGGAATCAGTCAATGGGGCAACCTCGTACCAAGTCTTACGTAGTAAAGAAAAGGGCATATCCTATGAGGTAATTGAAAATGCAGTAACGGAAACGTCGTATACAGATACTGACTTAACAGAAGGTGAAACGTATTATTATGTGGTATCTGCTCAGAGTGAAACATCTCAAAGTGCAAACTCCGATCCTGTAAGAGGAGTTGCTATTCCGGAAAGTGGAGTTCCTGCGATACCGACTGGAATAGAAGCAACTGCTGGCGAAGGACAAGTAGTCTTAGAGTGGCCTTCTGTTAGCGGAGCTGACACATATAACATTAAGCGTGGTTCATTTGAAAGTGGTGAATATGAAGTCATTGCTACAGATGTTCCTCTTACAAGTTATCAAGATGCAGGAGTAACGAATGGTGAAACATATGATTATGTAATTTCCGCTGTAAATGAGAATGGGGAAAGCTTAGATTCTGAACCATTAGCTGTTACACCTGCTGAAGTGACGATTGTAGCAAAAGAAGGCGGAGATTTTAAAACAGTACAAGAAGCGATTGATGCTGCACCAGATAATAGTTCTAAACGTCATGTCATCTACATTAAAGATGGGGAGTATCGCGAAAAACTGACGATTCCAGAGAGCAAAACAAATCTTAGTTTTGTAGGTGAAAGTAAAGAAGGAACTGTCCTTGTATATGATGATAACGCAAACACACTAGGTCCAGATGGCAATCCATTAGGTACTTCAAAAAGTTCAAGCGTTTTTATCTATGCAGATGATTTTATTGCAAAAAACTTAACTATCGAAAATGATTCTGGTCAAGGGACAGGACAAGCGGTAGCTGCTTATGTTGCAGGAAATCGTGCATACTTTGAAAACGTTAGGTTTTTAGGTTATCAGGATACGTTGTATACACACTCTGGAAGACAGTATTATAAAGACTGCTATATTGAAGGTGATGTTGATTTCATCTTTGGTGGAGCGACAGCGGTTTTTGATAATTGTCAAATCCATAGTAATCGTGACGGTAGCATGTTGACAGCTGCAAGTACACCACAAGATATTCCGTTTGGCTATGTTTTCCTAAATTCTAAAATTACTTCAGATGAAGGGATAGAAGATGTACGTTTTGGTAGACCTTGGCGTCCATATTCAGCTGTTTCCTTTATCAATACCGAAATGGATGCTTCTATTGCTCCTGATGGTTGGGATAACTGGGGAGAACAGGCAAACGAAGAAACGGCAAGATATTCAGAATATAATAGTACAGGTCCTGGGGCAAATCCGAAAATGCGTGATCCTTGGACGAAGCAATTAACGCCGAAAGAAGCGAATCAATACACAGTTCAAAATGTGTTGAAAGGTTCAGACGGATGGAATCCAACTAGAATTGGGGTCATTCCGTTATCTGCGATTTCAGCACCGATTATTTCGCTTGAACAGGAAGACGCTATTGTAAATGAGCCAAGCTTTACTATTTCAGGTAAAGTAGACAAAGAAGCTACTGTTTCTGTAAATGGAAAGGACATACCTTTAAAACAGGACTTAAGTTTTAGTGTAACTGTTGAACTAGAATCAGGCCTAAATACGTTCACTGTAGAGGCGGTTGATGCAGAAGGTAATAAATCGGTTCCTGCTGTCTTAACAGTTGAATACGATCACGTGAAACCAGTTGTAACGGTAGATGATCCTGAAGCTGAAAAAGACGGAAATCACTATAATGTGATGTATAATCCATTCCCGATTACTGGTAAGCTTAATGAAGCAGGAAGTGTAAAGATTAATGGGGAGGAAGTAAAATCATCGGCTGATTTTACATTTAGTTCAAAGGTAGAGCTTGAACCTGGATTAAATAAGGTAACCATTACGGCTGTTGATCGTGCCGGAAATGAATCCGAACCTGTAACGCTCCAACTTGTTCCAAAAGGGAGTTCTGTACCAGACGGTCCAATAAAGATCATTAAAAGTGAGGTTACAGGCTCTAACACGGTAGAAGTAACATTCAATAGTAAGCTCAAAAACTTTGATTCAAGTGATATTGAATTACAGTTGGCAATGAATGATTGGGCAGATCTTGATCCTGGTCTTGAACCGAACGTCACTGTAGAAAGTATCTCTACAAGAGTGAACAAAGAAAAGCAAACAGTAGCGGTTATTAAAACGAAGGAGTCCTTTAACGAGGATGGAACGATTAATAAACCAACCACAGAAGATCCATTTAACATTCCATACCTAAATGCTCCTTATTATACCGGTGATAGAGCTAATGATATAAAACAAGCTGATGCACTATTAACTTGGCAAATGGATCATGGCGGATGGTATAAGAACATGGAAGATAAGTATAATCGTCCTTGGGATGGTGAAGAACCGAAGTCCGAAATGTACACGCCTGAACATGGTGAACTAGGTGTGATAGATAACAATGCAACAACAAACGAAATTCTCTTTTTAGCTCTAATGTATAACGAAACTGGTGACACTCGCTATAAAGAGTCTGTATTGAAAGGAATTAATTATTTACTTGAAGCTCAATATGATACTGGTGGCTGGCCGCAAGTATACCCTGCAAGAGGCAACTATTCGGATTACGCGACGTATAACGATAATGCGATGATTCGCGTTATGAATGTGTTAACCATGTTCTCACAAAAAGAGTATCCATTTAATACAGATATCGTTACGGATGATCTTTCGAAACAGATAGATGCGTCATTAGATCTTGGATTAGAGTATATTCTAAAATCTCAAATTACGGTAGATGGTGTATTAACGGCATGGTGTGCACAACATGATCCTGTTACGTATGAACCAATGGGAGCTCGTTCTTATGAACATCCATCCATTTCAGGTTCAGAGTCAGTCGGAATTGTACAGTATCTCATGTCATTGCCTAATCCTTCCAATGAAGTGCAGGCCGCAATTGATGGTGCCTTAAACTGGTTTGAAGAGGCTAAAGTTGAAGGGGTAAAATACGTATCAGGTGATCCTGAAGGTCAATATTTCTACCCTGATTCAACAACTAACACCTGGTACCGCTTCTATGAAATTGGCACTAATATACCAATTTTTTCAGGAAAAGATGGTGTTATCAAGCATAAGATTCTAGAAATTGAGAAGGAAAGAAGAGATGGTTACCGCTGGGCTGGGGAATGGCCACAACAATTACTGGACGTAGCGAATTCAACAGGTTATTACGAGGATCGCGTCTATGTCAAAGTAGTTGGTGAAAACTCGCAAAATGCTGTAGGTGAAACATTGGAAAAAGGAAGTTTATTTAGAGTTGAAGCTGGTATGTAATGACCATGTCTATTAAATAACCTATGTCATATATAGCCTTAGTCCAAATCGGACTAAGGCTATTTTTATTTGCATACTCTCTTGGGGCCAAGTCCCGACGGAGAAAGAAAAGAGTATATCCTTTTATGATATGTCTTGATGTAGGCTAGATAGGTTTATGTTTATATAATTTATTCATCTTTATTATTTTCAGATCGTCTTTCTCCTAACTCATCCGATATTTCTGTCTGGTATTGAAGGTTTCTATTTGCGATATTGGTATCATTAGGTAAAGTCTGATTAGCCAAATAGCGATGAAAGAACGTTTCAAACAAACCTATTCCTACTGCAGCAATCAAAGAAGCAGTAAAGACGTTATCAGCTACAGTCATACCATCAGCAAAAAAATAAATAATCATCCATGCTAAGAAAAAGTCTGCAACGGTTGCTACCGCATTATTTGTTCTTGGCAATATGAGCATGTCACCGATAAGATAAGCAGCTATTCCTAACACTGCAGTTAAAAGTAAAACCTCTCCAAAAGTCATTTCATACATTAATCCAAGAATAATATATAGAAGACCTAGAGTAGCTAAAAACTTTATCACTAAAGCTCTAAAATGTTTCATGAGTGTTCCTCCTTTTGTTTATCATGGTGTCAATCGTTCGCAAAATCCAACTGATGGAAATCTCACTTTATATTGTTGATTGCTTTTGAAAAATTATTCCTTCCTGTAATAATAGTTACTTGGAGCTTTTTCCCAACGAAACAGCATCTGGGTTCAATCATTGCTTTGTTGTGGAATCGGGTTAATTGCCATATTATGATTTAACATAACTTAAACAGGCAGAATATATAATAAACTTACCTAATCAGTTTGGAAAATCTAGAGGTAAACCTACAAGGGAAATTATGGGGAATAGTTTTCGTGCACTCAATGTATAATCAATCAACTTTAAATGTTATTTAAAAAATGTCGTTATAAATGAAACATCTATGAAGTAACGTACGTAATCATTTTAGCAGAGGAAACGAAAAAAGGAGGAATTACATATGAACAAAAAGCGCTGGATCGCTTTAGTAGTTGCAGTAGGACTATTTCTTGCTTCCATAGGTTTTCAGTTTCTAACAAGCCTGGCAACTGCTGATTATGAAACCATGTTTAATTTTCAAGATCCGGAAGATAACTTCGGCGAAAAGGTGATTGAGAAGGGATCAGGTACTAACAAAATTGCAGTACTTCATTTAAATGGAGTGATTCAAGATACAACACCAAGCACGTTAATCAACACAAATTCCTATAATCATGAACGCTTTTTAGATATGCTCGAAAAAGCTGGAGAAGATAATCGTGTTGATGGCATTATCTTACGTGTGAATACCCCTGGTGGTGGTGTAGTAGAAAGTGCAGAAATACATGATAAAATCGTAGAAATTCAAGAGCAATATAAAAAGCCAATCTATGTATCGATGGGCAATACTGCTGCATCAGGAGGGTATTATATTGCGGCACCAGCAGATAAAATTGTTGCACATAATGCTACTCTTACTGGTTCGATTGGTGTGATTATGGAAAGCTTTAATTTTGCTGAATTTGCCGATGAACATGGTATTGATTTTAATACGATTAAAAGTGGTGAATATAAGGATATCATGTCGATGTCTCGTAAAATGACAGATGATGAACGAGAGATATTGCAAACAATAATTGATGATATGTATGCTGAGTTTGTTCAAGTAATTGTAGATGGCCGCGGATTGTCAGAGGATCGTGTACGTGAATTAGGAGATGGCCGAGTATATACGGGAGCGCAAGCACAGGAAGTGAAACTAGTCGATGAACTTGGTTCGTTGGACGATACCATTGAAATGATGAGGGAAGATCATGAACTGGAAAATGCTCAAGTCATTGAATACGAACGAGGGTTGAATTTTAACCAGTGGCTAGGTGGAACTGTTCAAAGTATGCTTGGTTCGGAAACAGATTTAGTTGGTATCAAAGATTTACTACGAGAAAATAATGCACCACGTGCCATGTATCTCTATTCACAATAAGGAGGTGTCTGAATGACTGAAGAACAAATGAATTACCCTTCAACATCAACAATAAATAAACGCTATGCAGGGTTTTGGATGCGATTCTGGGCTTACCTCGTTGATTTAATTATTGTATTCAGTATTAACGGCATCTTACTTGTGCCACTTAAATTTATCAATGACGGATTTAGTATGGAATTAGGATATTGGACGATTACAGGGATTATTGGTTCCATTGTTTTTTATCTTTACTTTTTGTTGATGACTAAGTACTTTAACCAAACATTAGGTAAAATGATTTTTGGTTTAAGAGTTATTCGCGAGGATAGTCAATCACTTAGGTGGAGTGATCTCCTCTTTCGGGAAGTAGTCGGGAGATTTATTCACCGCGTGTTTTTTATCACCGTGTTTTTGTACTTGTTTGTCGCATTTGGTGCTCAGAAGCAAGGGATCCATGACATGATTGGTAATACACGAGTTGTAATTGAAGAATGATCAGATATAATAACAAGTGCCTGTCACTGTAGCGACTTTACTCGCCACTAGTAACAGGCACTTTATATGCATTCATCAAACCAAAATTTCTTGAACAGTCTGCATCAAAAAAACCAATAATATCTAATTAACTGGAATAATCGCCCAGGCTCAAGTGATTCAGACAGTTGGAACAATTGATGTCACTGGAGCAGGATGGTACAGTATTGACGTAACAAATTTTATTAATGATGAAATGGGAGATAAAATCGTGTCATTTAAATTTTCTGACGATGCCACAATGGAAAGAATTGTTAAAGTAGACAGTAAAGAGAATACGAATCCGGCTTATCTCGTTTTTCAATAAAATAGTACAAAAGCTCTCCCATTTGGTAGAGCTTTTGTATTTTCGTAAAGTAGACTCATTCCGGAAATGGAACGATTCATTGACTGATAGAAATCATTCCTGTTTAGATAGAAGCCCATCTTTTTCTACCTGCTTTCTAAATTCAATTGGTGTAAGACCATAATATTTTTTAAATGTTTTGCTAAAATGTGGATAATCAGAGAATCCCACTTTAAAGGCAATATTAGTAATATTCATTTTCGAGTCTATTATCATTTCTTTCGCTTTTGTCATTCTTAGTTTGATTAAATATTTTTTAAAACTAATGTTCATTTCTTCTTTAAAAGAACGACTAAAATAAGCTTCTGAAACTCCAATAATACCAGCTACCTCTTGTAGCGATAACTCTTCTTTTGAAAAGTTTTCCTTTATATATTTTACAGATTTCAGGATATTTTGACGTGATCCTAAATTACGAAGTCCTTTAATAGTATTTATCAAATAACTAATTTCATGTTTTGCTCTTTTAATAATCATATCCATCGTATCTGGCCATTTCATATCTTCAGGCAGACGTTGAGGAAGATTAAGGTTTCTGTTTATTAATTCGTTTTCTATATCTCTTAATAGATTTTCTAATAATTGAGAGAGAGAAAATGGATTATTTTGCAGCTTATGATGTCCTTCAATAATAGTGCTAATTTTTTCATGCGCTTTGTCTTCATTAAATTGCCAAATATATTCGATAATTTCTTTCTTATAGGTTTCAAGTAGTAGTACCCAATCATTATGTTTTGTGTAAGAAGATTCGTATTTTTTCATTTGTCTATATATATTATCTATGGTGGTGAATATTTGTTCCGGTACGATAGGTTTTAAAATAAAGTCCGAAACACCAAAACGAATGGCTTTTTGTGCATAGTTAAAATCATTATAGCCGGAAATGATGATAAACTTAATGTTCGGGTCAATTTTGTTAGCAGCTTCTATAAGTTCAAGTCCATCCATTTCGGGCATGCAAATATCTGTAATAATTAAGTCTATAGAGTGTTTCTCTAACAATTGAATAGCTTCTTTTCCATCTTCAGCAATTCCTATTACTGAAAATGCATCTTTTCTTTTTGTAAGCAGTTTTTGTAAACTTAATTGAATTACATGTTCATCATCTACAATCATGACGTTATACATGAACTTGCCTCCTCCGAATAGGGAAGTTTTATTTCAATAATGGTTCCTTTATCTTGGGTTACTTCTTTGATTTGTAATCCATATGAGGAACCGAAAGCTAAACGGATTCTTTCATGGACATTCCATAAACCAATACTTTTAGATTCTTTTTCTTTATCCTGAATGTGATCATCATTAGTACTCTTAAAAGCAAGATTATATTTTTCTTTAATGTTTGAATTGATTCCATACCCTTTATCAATAATTTGAACGATAAAGTAATCTGAATTTTTAAACGTATGAATGCCTATGTAAGAAGCTTTCATTTTATGATCTTGGTATCCGTGTAAAAAGGCATTTTCAACTAATGGTTGCAGGGATAAACGGATTATTGAAATTACCTCTAGGCATTCATCATCTATTTGTAAGTCTATTTCTAAATGCCTGTGTCTTTCCTTCTGAATCTCTAAGTATGATTTGATATGGTCAATTTCTTCTTTTAATGAAACAACCTGTCGGGCATCACCAAGATTATAACGGAACATATGTGCAAGAGACGTAGCTGTTTTACTAATGATCGTATTATCTTCTAAGATTGCATGTGAATTAATAATTTCCAGTGTGTTATAGAGAAAATGCGGATTAATTTGAGCCTGCATAGCACGAAGAGCGGATTCTTTTTGTTTAATCTGCATTTTTTGTTCTTTTAATTGAGCTAAATGGACTTCTTCATATAATCTTTTCAATTCATTAATCATTCTGTTAAAACTTCGAAATAAATTTCCGATTTCATCTTTACGTTCTTTATATTTTGTATGTTGTACTGTTAAGTCTCCTAATTCCACTTTTTTCATTAAATTTTGAAGGTAGGAAAGAGAACCAGTTAGTGACAATGAGAATCCTCCAAAAACCGAAAGAGCCACCATAATAATAATTCCACCTAAAATAATAGTGATTGTTCGTAACTCTAGTAAATGGCTAATAATTTTTTCGTGGGGGAGTTGCGCAATTAAAACCCAGTCTGTAGCCTGGAAGTGCTCATAAATAAAAATATCCTTCTCTTTGTCCTGAGTAGTAGTAAAAACGTCACTCCTATTCTTTAGATAACGATCTAATGTAGCTGATTTTACATATTCCCCAATAAGGTTGGGATTTGTATGATAAATGATTTGACCAGTATAATCCATTATCCAGACATTTGAATTCTCTATGAATAGGTTGTTACTTATATTGGAAATTTGGTTTAAGTTTATATCCACAATTAATAATGCTTCATATAAATAGGAATTATTGCTATGAATTTTTCTTGAAACGGTTATAACAGGCTGGGATCCAATTTTCTGTAATCCTATAACATTAAAGTTATCCATCTCAGTTGCCTTATTTAAAAGGGAGTAATTCCTGTTTCTAACGCGATCCATGTCAATTAATTCAGTACTATTATAGTAAGTTATCTGTCTGTTATTTTTACTTATCAGGGATATCCCAACTATGTCTGACCTTCCATCCATCATCTGTGTGAATAACTCTTGTTCAATTTGTTCTGATAAAATAAAATGTTCATATCTACTTAGTTCACGGCTGTTAATGAATCTTTGAATTTGAGAGTTGGAAATAAACGGATATGTAGAATTCTCCAAGTTAGAAATGTATAAATTTAAGTATTCATTTGTCTGCTGCATTAATTTTTTGTTTGATTGAATTGCTGCTTGTTCAATAGTAGAGGTTGAGTTTTCATACCATATGAAGCCTATTATAGAAATCGGTAAAAAAACAAAAAGAATAAAGATCCACAATAGCTTCCCTTTTATTGAATGCGCTTTCATAATTACCACTTCCATACCTTGAATTTTTTAAAAATTGTATTAGTTCTATTACTTGAGAGCAAAAAATCACAAGTAAGCAAAGAAAAACCATTCCGTATGATAGGAAAATGTTTAATAATAATAGATGTAAGCGTTATACAGAATAAAAAATAGGAGGTACAAGGAATGAAGCAACACATAAGTTTTTCTATTTTACTTTCACTAATTTTGGTAATGGTAATATTTATAGCGGGATGTTCATCTAATTTAACTACAGAAAATGATACATCAAATTCAGAGGAAGAACAAGTAACAATCAATCTTGGTTATTACTCAGGGGGGGAATCTGATGAGAAAATGCAAGAGTTAATTGATGGTTTTATGGAAAAGAACCCAGAAATTAAGGTTACTACACAGAGTGCTCCATATGGACAGTTTTTCCAGAAACTTGACACACAAATCGCTGCGGGGGAAGCGCCAGATATTTGGCTGTCAGATGGTGTATTAGTAATGAAATACGCAGAAAGAGGAGCAGTTAAGGATTTAACCGAATGGATTAATCGAGATTTGAATAAAGAAGAGTATTACGGGTTGGAATTTAACGAGGACACAAACGGAAAATACTGGGGTGTACCGCAAGGTATTCAAATCGGTGCTCTTTATTACAACAAAGATCTCTTTGATCAAGCAGGTGTAGATTATCCTAATGAGGATTGGACGTGGGAAGATTTAAAAGAAGTAGCTGCGAAATTAACTATTGACGCTTCAGATAAGAAACCAGGTGATGAAGGATTTAATAGTGATAATATCAAACAATTCGGTTTAACATTCTTCAGTATTACTGAAGGATGGTTCCCAGTTCTAAAATCATATGGCGGCGGTATCTTAAATGACTCATTGAATAAGTCTATTATTAATTCAGATGAAAACAAACAAGCATTAGAGTGGATGGTAGACGGAATGAGTCGTGGTATCATAACTGACCCTGCTGATTTAAAGAGTTTCCAGAGTTCGATGGCGGTATTTCCAAGTGGTTCAGCTGCAATGAGAATTGGGATTTACGCTCGTGTGTTAGCTGCGAACGAAGCAGGATTAAACTATGATGTCACGGTACTGCCAAAAGGTCCGGATGGGGAGAGATTTTCACCAGTAATAGCAAACTCATGGGTGATTAATGATAGTACGAGTGACAAGAAAGCAAAGGCTGCCTGGGAATGGATAAAATACTGGGCGACTGAAGATGAGGTACAAAAAGAATGGGCTGCTCTTGGGGAAGCTGTGCCAGTAAAAAAATCGGTGGCAAATTCTGAAGTATTCTTAAATGCATCTGACAAACCTGAGAATAGAGAAGCATTCTTAGAAAGTTTTGATTTTGCAGGAACACTTGATACCAATGCAGTCTGGAGTGAATGGGTAGCAAAATTTAATGAGCATGCTCAACGTGCTTTTCTTAAAGAATCGACAATCGATGAGGCTCTGGAGAATGCAGATAAAGACATTCAGGAAATCGTAGATGAATTCTATAAAGAATAATATATATGAAAGGGATTGGTAAGATGGAAAGTCAACGTGTAACTCAGACACCTACAATCCTAACAACAAAAAAACGTAAACTACTAACATATGAGGGGAGATGGGGGCTTCTGTTGGTCTCCCCTTATTTAATTCATTTCTTTGTATTTGTTGTTGGGCCATTAATAGCTTCCTTATATTTTAGTTTTTCTCAATATGATATGTTGAATCCTCCTAACTGGGCAGGATTAGAAAATTATGAAAAGTTATTTAATGAACCTTTATTTTATAAATCCCTTTGGAACACCCTATATTTTGCCATTTTATTCGTTCCAACACAGGCTTTCTTAGCTTTATTGTTAGCGGTTGCCCTAAACCAAAAACTGAAAGCATTAAAACTATATCGTATGGCACATTTTATTCCGGTTATTTCATCATGGACGGTTGTGATGTATGTTGTAGACGCTATTTTCAATCCTCGTTTTGGAATGGCGAACAACTTTTTAATTAAACTCGGTCTTGAGCCGCAACGGTGGTTAAATGATGAACAACTCGTAATACCCCTGTTAGTCATAGTAGCGGTCTGGAAAGGGGTTGGATATATGATGGTTATATATTTGGCAGGATTACAAAATGTTCCAAATGAATTATATGAAGCTGCTGAAATTGATGGCGCTGGTACGATTAAGAAATTCAAGTCGATCACACTCCCATTAATTTCACCAACTACTTTTTTAGTTATTGTTCTAAGTACGATTACAACTTTCCAAGCCTTTGAGCAGATCTATGTTATGACAGGTGGAGCTGCTGATATAACTGCAGCGGGTGGACCGAATGATGCTAGTTTAGTACTTATGCTCTATTTATACCGAGAAGGTTTTTCTTTCCTGCATATGGGGTACGCTTCGGCTATTGCTTGGATTTTGTTCATCATTTTATTTCTTTTAACACTTCTTCAGTTGTGGGGACAAAAGAAATGGGTTCATTATAATTGATCATTTTCACTAAGAGAAAGGAGTTTATGTGTATGAAGAAAGAGCGTAAGTTTTTTTCAGCAAAGGCATTAGGGTACTTCATTATTACTATTAGTGCCTTAATCATGGTCATGCCATTCGTTACTGCTTTATTTAACTCTCTTAAAACTTATGCTGAGTTTACGGCAGTTCCACCTATATGGATTCCAGAAGTGTTTCAATGGTCTAATTATGCAGAAGTGTTTAAATTAGGTAACTTTTTAGACTATACCGCGAATAGTTTTCTCGTTACGTTTTTGTCTGTATTAGGAGCGCTGCTTTCATGTTCGATGGTAGGGTTTGCGTTTGCTCGATTAGAATTCCCTTGGAAAAACATTTTATTTGTCATGGTTTTAGGAACAATGATGATACCGCCAGTCGTTATCATCATCCCTCATTTTATGATTTTTAAACAAATGAACTTACTGGATACATTAACACCTCTTTGGCTTCTGGAATGTTTAGCACAACCATTTGGGATTTTCCTAATGAGACAAGCGTTTTTGAGTATTCCAAAAGAATACGAAGAGTCTGCAAAATTAGACGGTTGTAATCCTTTTCAAACTTACTGGAGAATTTTCATGCCAATGGTAAGACCTAGTTTAGCAACAGTAGCTATATTTACCTTTATGACTAAATGGAATGAAATTCTAGCTCCTTCCATTTATTTAACATCGAATGAAAAATTCACATTGCCAATTGGAATTTTGTCATTAAGTGGGCAGTGGTTTGGAAATGAACAATATATGGTGGCTGCCGCTTTAATGAGTTTGATTCCGATTTTAATTGTGTTCTTGTTTGCAGAACGCTATTTTGTGAGTAATTTTACAAATTCTGGTATAAAGTAAAGAAGACAAGGAAACAGAAGCACAAATGTAAGATGAAGGAGAATTTTGATCCAATTAATGTTTCATAAGCTTCATCTGTTTTACATTATCTTGAAAAGGAGAAATTCATATGAAATATGCGGCTTTTAGTGGGGTGTTTATAGAATACAGTATCCAGCAGGCAATGTTTTTTTCGAAGGAATTGGGCTTTGATGGGATTGAAATTGCATGTAAAGAACCCCATTTATCTCCCTTTACTTCGCTTCAAAGAGTAAAGGAAATCAAAGAAATAGCTGATCAATTAGATCTGAAAATCCCTGTTCTAGGAGGGTATATGGGCCATTTTTCAACTTCTAGTGATAAGGAATGTGAAAAAGCATTACAAGAATTTAAGGAAATTATAGAATGGGCAAATATTCTGGATGTGGATATGATTCGTGTATTTCCAGGAGGACCTAATGCTTTTTTAGCTGAGAATTATCATTATGAAAAAGCAGCTTATTGGCTTAAGAAGTGTGTGGAAGAAGCAAAGGTTCACGGAATTAAAGTTCTACTTGAGATTCATAATATTAGTTTAATAGAAACAACTGAAAGCAGTAAAAAATTATTGAAAATGGTGGATGAGCCTGGGAATATTGGGCTGATTCACGATGCAGGAAACATGTATATCACTGACACATGTTATACAAGAGAGTCCATTCTTGAATTAAGGAACCAATTATTTCATGTTCATGTAAAGGATGAAAAGAGGATTGGAGGAGCAGGTGAACCAGGGACCTTCACGAATTTAACCAAAAATGGGATGGAACATTTTCTTCAATGTTTACTTGAAGAAGGGAAGGTCGAACATCAGCCTGTATTTGATACTTTAAGTGAAATTGGTTATGACAAGTGGATTACTTTAGAATGTGCTGCACCTTATCCTCCGAAAGAAAGATTGTTAAAAGACCTGGTAAAAGTGAAAGACATGATCAATAGAAGTACTCATTCTTAATTGGGAAAAGAAAGGAAGGAATAACGTGAAGTTTTCGATAATTGGATGCCAGCATCCACATATTAGTATATTTATTGAAGAAATGCTGGAATTAGGTCATGAGTGCATGGGTCTTTATGAAACAGAAAATGTATCACTAGCAAATTCAATAGCCAAGAAATATCAATTACAAGTTGTTAATGATATGGAATGTTTATTAGTGGATGAGGTAGAATTAGTAGGCTGTGCCAGTATAAATAACGAAAAGATAAACGTAATCGAAAAATGTGAGAAGTATGGAAAGCACGTTATGATCGATAAACCGGCTGTTACAAATCGTAGAGATTTAGTTAAATTAAAAGAAGTTATGGATAGAGAAAAGATTCAGGTCGGAATGCTTCTTACAGAGAGGTTTAGACCAGCTCTTTATACATTGAAGCAGCAAATTGATAAAGGAGAACTTGGCGACATTATTAGTATTTCAATGAGAAAACCTCATCAATTAAAGCCTTCTAAACGCCCACGTTGGCATTTTTCAAAAGAGAAATCAGGTGGGATTATTATTGATTTATTTATCCATGATATTGATTTACTTCGATGGTTAACAAGAAGTGAAATACAATCCATTTCTAGTTATATGACAAAAAATATTTGTCCAGAATACGAATCCTTTTATGATACAGCAGGACTTCAAATAGTCATGGAGAGTGGCATTAGTTCGCAATTATATGCAGACTGGCATACCCCAGATAAAAGCTGGACATGGGGGGACTGTCGTATCTTTGTAGTAGGAACTAAAGGAGTATCTGAGGTTCGTCTAGAAGGAGATCCTTTTATATCGAAAGAAGAAATACTCTTTCAAGTGAGTGATCAAAATGATTTAGCAAAAATAAACATGATTGCTGCTCCTTTGACAATTACAGCAGATTTTCTTAATCGAATTTTTTGGGCAAACAGTACATTGGGGCATCAGGATATTCTTACTGCCACAGAAGCTACCATCATTGCGGATGAACAGGCAGAAAGAATAGAACATAAGTCTTTATATGATCATTAAAGAGATTGATTGATAGGAAAATAGAAAGGATGGTACAAAATGCCAAAAACTAGATTTGCCATATTAGGTTGCGGTATTATAGCAGAAGTTCATGCAGAAGGGATTACTAAAATAGAGGAAGCAGAATTAGTTGCAGTGTATGATATAAATCCGGAAGAGGGAGAAAAATTTGCTGAAAAGTACGGGGCGGTACCGTGTAGCAATTTTGAACAAATGTTAGAGATGGAAAGTATTGACGTAGTGTGCATTTGTACACCAAGCGGTTTACATGCTAAGCAAACAATACAAATTGCCAAGGCGAAAAAACATGTGCTAGTAGAAAAACCTATGGCTATTAAACTAGAGGATATAAATCCTATGATTCAAGCATGTGAAGAAAATCAAGTATTGCTTTCTACTGTATTTCCACGACGAATGTCTCCTCAAGCTCGTTTTGCGAAAGAGTTAATTCAGAACGGAAAATTAGGGGAATTAAGTCTATGTTCAGCTTATGTCAAGCTGTATCGAAATCAAGAATATTACGACAGTGCAGGTTGGAGAGGAACATGGGAAGTAGATGGCGGAGGAGCCATGATGAATCAGGGGATCCATACTGTGGATATGCTTCAATGGTTAGTGGGCCCAGTTTCTTCACTCTACGGAAAAACGAAAGCAGTTTTACGAGATATTGAAGTGGAAGATACAGCTGCTACTCTATTGCAGTTTAAAAATGGTGCAATGGGGATTCTGGAAATTACGACAACAGCATATGAAGGAAAAGGTCAACGATTGGCCATTCACGGTGAAAAGGGAACGATTGAAATAGAAGAAGATACAATTACTAAGTTTGAAATTGAAGGTGAAGAAGTAGAACTACCGGATTTTGAAAGTTTTAATGTAATACCTGATGGACATCGCCTGCAAATCAAAGATATGGCTTTAGCTGTTCATGAAAACCGTACTCCTTATGTTCCTGGTGCAGAAGGAAGACATTCCCTTGAAATTATTCTTGGAACCTATGAATCTAGTCGACTATTAAGAGAAGTCGATTTATCAGGAAAAAGTCTAAAATATTTTGATTAAGCTGTGGAGGTGAAAAGAAGATGAGACCTATTAAATTTGAAAAAGTTGACCAGCTAAATTTACACATTTTTAATAATCGTGATGAATTGGGGAAATCTGCTGCAAAAGACGTGGCAGCAAAGATCATGGAACTGTTATCACAAAAAGACACAGTCCGAATGGTTTTTGCAGCTGCCCCATCTCAGATCGAATTTTTACAAGCGCTTGTATTTGAGGAAGAGATTGAATGGGAAAGTATCACTGCATTTCATATGGATGAATATATAGGTCTTGAAAGGGATGCTTCTCAAAAGTTTAGTGCATTTTTAAAAGAGCATATATTTGGAAGATTGAATTTTGGACAAATTCATTACATTGATAGTATGAATGACCCTCGAGAAGAATGTAGAAGGTATGTAGATCTCATTCGATCTGATCCTATCGATATTATCTGTCTGGGGATAGGAGAAAATGGCCACATCGCATTTAACGATCCACCGGTAGCGGATTTCCATGATTCAGAAAAAATGAAGGTGGTAGAGCTGGACGATGTTTGCAGACAACAACAGGTAAATGATGGTTGTTTTAATCATGTAGATGATGTACCTTCACATGCACTAACATTAACGATTCCGACAATAATGTCTGGGAAATTCCTGTATTGTATAGTTCCCGGTCAATCCAAAAAAAACGCAGTGAAAAACACGCTAACTGGTGACATCTCGACAAAATGCCCAGCATCTATTTTAAGAGAACATGCAAATTGTTATATGTATGTGGATCGTGATTCATATGACATCTAAAAAAGTATTTCAAGGTATTCACTATAAGACAAAGAAACCAATACAAGTGACATTGAATGCAGATAAGATCGAGCGAATAGAAGAGTTCGATAGTGACAGGAATGATTATCTACCCATAATTACACCAGGGTTAGTAGACCTTCAAATTAATGGTTTTAAAGGAATAGATTTCAATGCAACTTCCTTATCCAAAGAAATGATTAAAGATGTGACCAGAGCCCTTTTTGAGGAAGGTGTAACAACCTACTATCCCACAGTTATTACAAATGGGGATAAAGAAATTGAAAAGGCTGTATATGAAATTTCACAAGCTTGTAAAGAGGATGAGATGATTTCAAAAACGATTGCCGGTATACATTTGGAAGGTCCATTTATTTCTTCAGAAGATGGACCGCGGGGTGCCCATGGACAAGAGTATGTTAAAGCACCGGATTGGAAACTATTTCAGAGATGGCAAGGGGCAGCTCAAGGGAAAATTAAGTTATTAACGCTCTCTCCTGAATGGCCGAACTCCTCGGAGTTTATTCTTAAATGTATAAAAAAGGGGATTCAGATTTCAATTGGACATACTGCTGCCACCGTAGAACAAATTCAAGAAGCAGTAGAAGCAGGTGCTAGCATGTCTACTCATTTAGGAAATGGAGCACATCTTATGTTACCGCGTCACCCTAATTACATTTGGGAACAGTTAGCCCAGGATGATCTATGGACGTGTTGTATAGGTGATGGTTTTCATTTGCCAGATTCTGTTTTAAAAATAATCTTTAAATTGAAAAAAGAGAGGGCTGTATTAGTTAGTGATGCTGTATATTTAAGTGGATTAGAGCCTGGAGAGTATAACACTCACATCGGTGGTGAGGTAATCCTTACTAAAGAAGGAAAACTCCATTTATCGCATAACCCAGATTTACTTGCTGGTTCAGTTCAAATGTTAAAAGAGGGGATTAGGCATATAGTGGATGCTGGCATATGTTCATTTGCAGAAGCGTGGGAAGCCGCATCTCTCCATCCTTCCCGCTTAATGAATTTGGCTTCAAAGTTCGGATTAGAAGAAAATGCACCAGCAGACTTGGTACTGTTGAAACAAGATTCAGACCTAAAAATAAGTCATACGTTGAAAAATGGTCAAATAGTTTTTGAAGGAAAGTATAAATGATATAGAAAAAGGTTATTAATAGTAATTAATTTGGAGTGCAAAAGTCCTGTATGTACAGCTACTTATACAAATGTTGTAATAGATTTAGGGTTTCTATGGGATTGCTTAAATTACGGGAGTTATGCGTGAAGGAGCTTGAAAATGGTGTTAACCGTAAGGGAATAGGTGCAGGAATAATTGCCTCAGAACATATGAAAGTTGTAAAAAGGATAAGAGAATTACGGTTGGTTGCCGTAGCTGATATCGATTAAAAATAGGAGGATGCGTAATGATTAAAGGAAAAAGTAAAAGAGTACAATGGTTTACTGTGCTATTGATGTTAATTTTTTTGGTTCCAGCGATTCCAACATCTGTATCTGCCGAAACGACTGCAGGAAAGGATAAAGCGATGTGGGCATGGTTTCCTAATCAAGATATCAATACAGTAGCTGGGCGGAAGGAAATGATCGCGTTTTCCAAAGAAAAGGGCATTAACGTGATCTACTTGAATATTGGTGAAAGGGACAGTGATCCTTATTTAGAAACGCATCCAGAACAATACCGGGAATTCATCAGATTGGCTCATGCAAATGATATTAAAGTTTACGCTTTAGACGGGGCAGCCGAATGGGCAAAACAAGAAAACTATAAAATCCCGATAAGCCGTATGCTAAACGTATTTATGTATAATCATAATTCGACCGGGGAGGAGCAATTCGACGGGATTCAATTCGATATCGAACCGTATCTGTTGGACGAATGGGATACTGATGGCCGCGGTCAATTGATCCAGGAATATTTGAATGTATTAAAGGTTTTGAACCACATGGCTGACGCTTATGGCAAAAACCATGACTTTGATTTCATGGCAGCGATACCGTTTTGGTTTGACGGGGAAAGATATGAGACCACTTATCATGGCAAAACAAAGCCATTATCTGACCACGTGATGGACATTGTCAGTAATGTGGCACTCATGGCCTATCGAGATTTTGCGGAAGGTCGCGATTCCATCATATATCACACTGAACATGAAGTCGAATATGCAAATGAAATTGGAGCGAAAGCCGTAATCGGAGTAGAAACACAATATCTTGAACCATACGAAAAAGTATCCTTCTTTGAAGAAGGAGAAACTTACATGAATAACCAATTACAAATCGTAGATCAAATCTACTTCGACCAATTAGGATACGGAGGCCAGGCGATTCATAAGTATCAAAGTTATCAGACGATGAGGCCATGAATAACAGTGGAAATCAAATGAAGGTAGTACTGCTCGTGTGCATAGCCTTACTGACAGGTGAGTATTTCTATGAAGCTAAGTGAGGGATAAAATGATTTAATAACTTACTGATAAGTTTCTTTAACCATCAAGGGGCAAAAAACTCCCACTTTAGGTAAGATTTATAAAAATTGAGCACCCTAGGTTAGGACTAGGGTGCTCTAGTGAGGTATTAAAAAACTCCTCCGAGGTGCTAAACTATTTCGGCTCGCCAACCAAAAGAAAAGCATGATGAGGAGTTTTAAATGGACACTTAATTTAGCACGAAAAACGGAATTGTAAGTATCATCTTTACTCGTCAAATGTGGCAGGCACTTTTATTATATGTTAGTAGGTTTAATAAAGCTTAAAATCAAACCTACTAAACCACCGACAATTGCTGGTATAATCCAACCCAATCCTACAGTATATAAAGGAAGTACAGTAGTAAACCATTCATTAACCACTTGTATGTTTATCCCCGCTGCATTCAAGCCATCAAACAGAGCTATAATAAATGTACATAATATGCTTATTTGATAAACTTCTTTCCTTCCTTTGAAAAGCGGGTGTAAGAAGGTTAAAATCATTAAGCACATCGCTAATGGATAAAGCATAGATAAGACTGGTATCGAAAATTCGATAATAGTAGATAGTCCAAAGTTTGAAATAACCGCACTAAACAAAGTAAAAATTATCGCCCATACTTTATATGAGACGTTTGGCACAATTTTATGAAAGTAGGATGCACAAGACGTAATTAAGCCGATACTTGTAGTTAAACATGCAGCTACCACAATAAATCCAAGAATTATTTTTCCATATGAACCAAAATAGAATGCAGATGTCGCCGCTAAAATCGCACCGCCATTATCCAAATAGCCAATGCCATTTACACTGATCGCGCCGAGATAGGCTAGCGATGAGTAGACAATAGCTAAAAGCGCTGCAGCAATTAGTGCAGCTTTCATAGTAGAAACTAAGAGCTTTTTTTTCGATACAGAGCCTTGGTCTTTCATGGTATTAATAATGATAATTCCGAAGACGAATGCTGCGAGTACATCCATGGTTAAATACCCTTCTTGAAAGCCTTTGAAGAAACTGTTTACCGTGTAGCCTTCTGTCGGCTCTTGAATGGCACCAATCGGATTAAAGAAGGCTGCTAAGATTAATAACGTAATAACAATTAACAAAAGCGGTGTTAGTATTTTCCCGATAATATCGACGAGCTTCTTAGATTGCAACGAGAAATATAGAGATAAACCAAAGAATATGATGGTAAAGATCAGCAATGACCAATTGCTCGATTTATCCTCCAAAAACGGAAGAATTCCCATTTCATAAGCAACTGTATTAGTTCTTGGCAATGCAAATAATGGTCCGATTGTTAAATACAAAGCAACAGTAAAAATGAGACCGTACAATGGATGAACTTGACTTGCAAGTGATTGCAAATTACTTTTGCCTGAAATGCCTAATGCTAAGACAGCAAGTACAGGCAATCCGACGCCGGTAATGATAAAACCTAAGTTTGCTAAAAATAGATTTTCCCCTGCAGCTTGCCCTAATTGTGGTGGGAAAATTAAGTTTCCTGCCCCAAAAAATAGAGCAAATAACATAAAACCTACTGTGATGACACTTACTGAATTACGTGATGACATACTAAACCTCCGTTAATTATTATGTAAAATGCCATACAAGGCATTGTGGTTGTGTCGACATGCTTCGTCAAAAAATACAGAATATCATGTAATCATTTGAAAAGCAATACATATTAATATCTGTTTTATAGGTAAATATTAGGGCGGAAGATATATAGAGTTGATAGAGAAGCGCTAGAAGTTGATAGAGAAGCGCTAGAAGTTAATAGAGAAGCGCTTGAAGTTGATAGAGAAGCGCATGAAGTTGATAGAGAAACGCCTAAAGTTGATAGAGAAGCGCTTGAAGTTGATAGAGAAGCGTTTGAAGTTGATAGAGAAGCGTTTGAAGTTGATAGAGAAGCGTTTGAAGTTAATAGAGAAACGCATGAAGTTGATAGAGAAACGCTTGAAGTTGATAGAGAAGCGTTTGAAGTTGATAGAGAAACGCTTGAAGTTGATAGAGAAGCGTTTGAAGTTGATAGAGAAGCGCTAGAAGTTGATAGAGAAACGCCTAAAGTTGATAGAGAAGCACTTGAAGTTGATAGAGAAACGTCTGAAGTTAATAGTAGATCCGAACTGTTGAAATTCTTACGTGACATTTTCAATTTATGTTCGAATATAAAAATAATGAAAGCTATCGCCAGATTCTTATGACAATAGCATAAGTGTTCAAAGCCCAAAAGGCTGCCAGACCTACCTGAACTAGGTGGCCTGGCACTTTCATTTCAGTTATTGTTCTAATCACTATGCAGCAGATAGATTTTTTCTGGTATCTGTATAATGTCTTTCACTTTTCATGATCAAAGCTCCAACAATAACAAAGGCTAGAATGATAAACGCCAGCACGACATATCCATTCTGGAAGCCAAGAATATTGTATAAGTAACCCATTACAAAAGAGAAGATAGAGATTCCAACCTGTTTCGCGAAATTAAATCCTAGCATATATACGGTAGCTGATAAACGAACATCAAATACACCCGTAATATATTTCATAATAGAAACAAGCATTAAAGGCATCTCAATAGCAGCTAGTAATCTCCAAGTTGCTAACATCCATATTTCTGTGAAGAATGCTGACCCAATTACACGGATAAACAATACAATTCCAGCTAGAATCAGACCATTTTTAGCACCAATTTTATTGATAAACCATGGCGCTAAAACCATAAATCCAGCTTCAAGGAATACTTGTACAGAAGCAATTCGACTAAAAACAAGCTCACCTCTCGATGCATCATTGAAAAAGCTTGCAAAATAATTGGGGAACTGTTGATCAAATACATCAAACATTGTTGCGATACCGATCATCATAATACAAAATCCCCAGAAGCTTCGATTTCTAAATACATTTAAAATATTTTCTTTTGTTACTGGTGTTTCTTCCTCTTCTGAAGCTTCTGGTGCATCAACGTTCGCTTCTTCTTCTTTTCTTACACGAAGCGTCCATAAAAGAATACCAAGAATTACTGCTGATACTGTACAAGCCCAGAAAATGCTGTATGGGTTACGAACAAACATAATACCACCGATAAATGCTGCCGTACCACCTGCGAGTGAACCAAATAAACGCACATGTCCATATTCATACTTGTTTGCACGTGTGGAACGCTCGATATATGCCTCTACGACTCCAACACCGCCATTTAAACATAAACTTAAATAGGCCCCACCAACAATTGCACCAAAGATTGCATTAATTTGCAGCAGTGGGAGAAAAGCAAACTGAACAAATGGTCCAATAAATAAAAGACATAAAACAACAAAACCAAATAAATATTTTTTCAGTCCTAGTTTATCTTGAATGATTCCATAAATCGGTTCCAAAACTAGAGCAGTAATCGCCATAGCGGAGAATACTAATCCGGAAATACTCGTATCAAGATGAGCAGTTTTATTTAACCAAAAAGGTAAAAAGGCGAATATTAGCGCCCATATCATGAAATAGAAGTAATACATACCTCCGAAATTCCAAAATTTTAGCTGTTTTAAATTGTTCATTGTTGTCTACTCCTTTTTAAAACTTCAGGTGTTTGTGGTGTCCATCTATCATCTGGAACAGGTTTACCGAAAACAGGATCTCCATTTGCATCCCATTCGATTTTTTGTGCTCTTGCTTGACGATTTGGTTCATAGAGCGGGTCTCCAACCAAATGAGTATAGTTGCGAGCGTGGTAAACTAAAATTGTATCTTTTCCGTCTTCAGATTCTGTAAAACAGTTATGCCCTGGACCATACTGACTGTTTTCGGGACAACTTTGGAAAACTGGTTCTTGGTTTTTTGTCCATGACTTCGGATTCAGAAGATCGTCATTCTTATTAGCAGTTAGTAGTCCCATGCAATAATCGACACCAGTGGCACTTCCTGAAAAGGTTATGAACACCTTTTCATTCTTGATTAAAACAGCTGGTCCTTCATTTACCCAAAATCCTTTTATCTCCCATGGAAGTTCAGGTTTTGATAACATGACTGGTTCTGTTTTTAATGTCCACGGATTTTCCATTTTTGCAATATATAGGTTTGAATGCCCTTTAATATCCAAGTCTTGTTGTGCCCATACGTAATACTGCTCATCATGATGGAAGAAGGTTGTCGCATCTAATGCGAACGTTGACATGCCAGTTTTTACTTCACCTTTTTCAATCCAAGTTCCCTCCATTGGATTTTTTGAGGCGTTTTCAAGAACATACATTCTATGATTGAACGTATCGTCATCAATATTTGTATCAGGTGCAGCAGCGAAATAGATATACCATTTACCATTGGCACGATGAATTTCAGGTGCCCAAATTAATTCGCTCAATGGACCGCTTTCATGTTTCCACCAAATAGCAATTTCTTCTGCATCATGTAAGTCATTTAGTGTTCTTGCTCTCCTAAGTACGATACGATCATATAAAGGGTGGGACCCTGTAAAATAGTAATAACCGTCCGAATGTTTATACACAAAAGGATCAGCACGTTGTAATACGATTGGATTCATTATGTCTTCTTTCATATGTATACACCTCTATTAACTATGTTTTTCTTACTTACATTAAGGAATATTACTACTTATACGTATAAGTGTCAAACAAAAATATTGAAAAAGTTATTTAATTCATATGATAGATTAAGAGAAAAATGATCGATGTTAGCTAGATGGAATTGTTGAAATAAAGGTTTTGTAAGCTTTTATCACTTGTTTTGCTTTTTTGGGGAATATAGTATGATAAGTTTTTTGTTTTAAATTTGTATGGATTCATTGAAAACGCTTTATAAAATATGTACGAACAAAAATTTGTGGGGTATGGGTGTATACTTGAATATAAGTGCAAGAATCATTTAAATCTTTAAAGTGAAATAGTTTTGGAATATTATGTTAACATAGATTTAATAGGTGTTTACTAGGGCTAGGCAACAATTAGTAACGAAAAAGGAGATTTTAAATGGAGAAAATTGAACAACTAATTCAAGAATTTGAACAGTTTAATGATTGGGTTCGATCTCTAACGAAAATAGAGGATGACCTTTTCTTTGAACCTATTAAAAAAGGAAAATGGTCTCCCGCTGAAATTATTAGTCATATTACTTATTGGGACCGTTACATGTTACAAGATTTAATACCAAAAATGACATCGGGAGCAAATGTCGAAAGTGCTGCATTTGACGTCATCAATCAACCAGCTTCTGAATATGCTTTATCTGGTGTTAAAAAGCAGCAACTATTAAAGGAACAAATCGACGCCAGGAGTCAATTAGTCAAAGTGTTAAAGGGAAAATCAGAGGAAGAATTTTTTGCTGCATATACGTTAAATGGGGAAGAGATAGACCGATATTCAGGTTATCCTCATTCACTCTTCAATTATATAAGTGCTTTTGTTTGGCATGATAACCACCATAAAGAGCAGATAGAAGCGTTTTTGAGCGACAAGAATGAAACAATACTATGACTAGCTTCGTTTGATTTTCCAAATATTAGCTAGTACACTAAAATATGAAACTAAATAATTCAATCATTCGACTAGGGGAGCATGTAGATGCTGAGAGAGGAATTCGACCCTTTGAACCTGATCTAGTTAAAACTAGCGTAGGGAAGTGGAATGGGTAGTCATATAGATTTTGATTAGTCTATATATTATTAGACCCATCTCCTTTCCTTGGTGATGGGTTTTTGTTATGTCATTGTTAGGAGTTACAATCATTTTTATTCGCAATTACAAAAAATAAGGAGAGTGCTAAATGAGTAGATTGTTTACAGAGCGTCTATGGAGAAGAGTGGAACCTATTTGGAATACGTATCTTGAACATCCGTTTGTTAAGGGATTGGGTGATGGTACATTAGAACAGGAGAAGTTCAAACATTGGTTAAAGCAAGACTATGTCTATCTGATTGATTATGCAAGACTTTTTGCAATAGGAAGTGCTAAAGCAGAAGACTTAGAGAAGATGACGACCTTTGCCAAGCTGTTACATGGCGTATTAGATGTGGAGATGGATTTACACCGTAAGTTTGCGGCAGAATTCGGTATATCTAAAGAAGAACTTGAGGCAACAGAACCGTCTGCGATTACAACAGCATACACGAGCTATATGTTGAACTTATCTCAGCGTGGAGGTGTGGAAAATGTCGTTGCATCAGTACTGGCATGTGAATGGAGCTACAATTTTATCGGGAAATCTCTAGCGAAATTACCAGGTGCCTTAGATGATGATAATTTTTATAGTAGCTGGGTGGAAATGTATAGTTCCAATGAGTTTACAGAATTAGCTGAAGAGACAAAACAGTTGATGAATCAGATTGCGGAAGGAAAGCAGGAACAAGAGTTAGCTAGACTTAAGGAAATTGTGGTGAGGACTAGTCAGCTTGAATATATGTTTTGGGATATGGTCGAAAATAAAGAAGATTGGCCGGTGAATATATGATGAATGATCCTGAAATAACCCATTTAGCAAATCTTGTAGAGGAACGAAAAGACGAATTAAAGCAAATTCTATCTGATCTTATAAGTTTTCCAACAGTGAGTCCGCCTGCTAGAAATACGTCTGAAATTCAGGCGTATATAGCTGAGTATTTAGAAGGATTAGACTTTCAAACCGAACGTTGGGATGTATTTCCGAATGATCCTAACCTTGTCGGTATTAAGAAAGGGATGCAATCTGAATCATACAATAGTCTGATCATTAACGGGCATATTGATGTGGCTGAGGTTGGTGATGATTCCAGTTGGACAGTACCTCCTTTTTCTCTCACTGAAAAAGCTGGATTTCTGTATGGTCGTGGTGTCTCCGATATGAAGGGAGCCATTGCTTGTACTCTATTCGCAGTAAAGCTGTTACATGAAGAAGGGATAAACTTAAAAGGTGATTTACAGATCCAGACGGTAATCGGTGAGGAAGTTGGTGAGGCAGGTACACTTTCTTGTATTGAAAAAGGATATAATGCTGATTTTGCACTAGTTGTTGATGGTAGTAATCGCGAAATCCATGGTCAAGGTGGTGTGATTACGGGATGGATAACGGTTAAAAGTAAACAAGTTTATCATGATGCAATGCGTGCTGAATTAAATGACACAGGTAAAGGTGCTAGTGCAATCGAAAAAATGACCAAAATTATCGATAGCTTGCGTGCGTTGGAACAGGAGTGGGCGGAAACCAAACAGTATCCAGGATTTAAAAAAGGTACGACTACCATTAATCCGGCGGTCATTGAAGGTGGACGCCACCCGGCATTTGTAGCGGATCAATGTCGTCTTTGGATTACAGTTCATTTTTATCCTGGTGAAGATTATCAAGAGGTTGCAGAAGAAATAGAGTCGTACCTGACACAATCTGTTGAAAACGATCCGTGGTTTCAAGACAATCCACTTCTTTTTGAATGGGGCGGGAAATCCATGATAGTGGACCGAGGTGAAGTTTTTCCATCTGCTAAGATAGATCCAGAGCATCCAGCTATGAAGCTTCTGCAACAATCACACTTCACTGTCGAACAGGAAACAACTACTATTGGTATGTCGAAAACGGTGACAGATGCGGGTTGGTTCGGTGATGCTGGAATTCCGACGGCTATTTACGGCCCAGGAAAATTAAATGAAGCACATTCTGTTGATGAAAAAATAGAATGGGATGAATTAATTACGTTTACGAAGACATTGCTAACGTTTATTTCATCTTGGTGTAATGCAAAGAAACAGTAGGATACTAGAGGTATCAACCCATCTGGGGTGGTACCTTTTTTGGTAATGTAGCGACTGATAATGGAATAATTTGGTATCTTATCACAGTCACAACAGGGAGCATCACACTTTTGAGATTAAAGTGAGCTTAAACCTGAACTAAATGAAATAGCGATAAATAGTAAACTGAAGGGTCAAGTCAAACTAGTATTAATTGGACAACATTACATAAATGAAGGCGGAAATTTTACCTTAACGACCGGCATTATGATGGATGACCCTATTTTAAATAGTAGTTCAGCAGCGATGGCTAATGGTGCGGTTGCTAGTTAAAATGTTGAGATATATCCTGAATTCTTAAGAACAGCTTTAAGTAATTTACCTCAAAGAACAGAACACCTTGTAGTAAATCAATAGCATGTGAATTTTTGTAAGTAACGGGAAGTTATCTTCAAGAAGAAAATGCATGAAAAAATCGACTCCCTTTAAAAAAGAGCCGATTATTTATTTATATTTTATACTTGTAGTTCAAATTGTTTGGAGTATAAGTTTGCATACACTCCACTCTGAGCAAGCAATGTATCATGGGTTCCTTCTTCTACAATCCCTTCTTCTGTTAAAACGATAATTCGTTCCGCCTTACGAATAGTGGAAAGTCGGTGAGCTATCACAATAGTTGTACGCCCCTTTGCTAGTAATTCCAGTGATTCCTTTACAATGCTTTCACTTTCGTTATCAAGTGCGCTTGTTGCTTCATCTAATATCAGAACAGGAGGGTTTTTTAAGAATACACTAGCGATACTAAGTCGTTGTTTTTGACCACCAGACAGTTTTACGCCTCGTTGTCCAATCTCAGAATGGTATCCATTTGGCAGGCGCATGATGAAGTCGTGGGCATTTGCATGCTTGGCAGCAGTAATAATTTCATCTTCGCTAGCTTCTGGATTACCATAACGAATATTTTCCATAACAGTATCAGCAAAAAGGTAAACATCCTGTTGTACCACACCAATGTTTTTCCTTAAAGATTGCAATTCAACATCACGGACGTTTATTCCATCAAGTAACACTTCCCCATCATTCACATCATAAAAGCGGGGGATTAGCGAGCATAACGTCGTTTTCCCAACTCCAGATGCACCAACCAATGCAACGAACTCCCCGGGTTTAATATGAAGGGATAGGTTTTCCAAGACATCATTTATATGGTTATCGTACCGAAAAACAACTCGCTTGAACTCAATGTTACCATGTACCTTTGA
Source organism: Gracilibacillus sp. D59 (assembly GCF_052246695.1). Lineage (NCBI taxonomy): Bacteria > Bacillati > Bacillota > Bacilli > Caryophanales > Bacillaceae > Gracilibacillus > Gracilibacillus sp. D59. The sequence continues at coordinate 260,400 of NZ_JBQQCK010000003.1, forward strand.
CATGGTTATGGCATTTGGCTTGCTTTCGATCGAAGGCTTCACTTTCATTATTTCCATAAAACGTAGAAAGCCAGTAATCCCTTCCTGAAGCTGTGTACTCATATGTGCCAACTTTTGAATTGGTTCAACCAAGAAGTTGATATACAGTAAAAAAGTAATCAAATCTGCTAAGTCTAATTGTTCGTTTACGATATTGACACTACCATAGACGATTATCGTAATGGTTATTAACTGGATAATCGTTTGAAAACTATTAAAAAATAATGCCTCAGCTTTATATGTTTTCTTTCGACTATCAAGGAAACGGTTATTTTCTCGATTGAATTTATTTACTTCTATATGCTCATTTGCAAACGATTTTACTACCCGAATTCCATCCAGACTGTCCTCTACTTGTGCGTTTACATCTGCAATTCGCTCTTTGTTTGTTTTTAGAGCCTTAAACAACATTTTATTAAAATACAAGGAGAAGACACCTAAGATCGGTAAAAAACAAAATACAGCAATGGTTAACTGAGCATTAATGGTGAACAAAATAACAAATGCACCGATAAACTGAACCAAGTATCTAATGTAGTCTTCTGGACCATGATGATACAATTCGGAAAGTTGTAACAGATCGTTTGTTATTCTAGACATGAGCTGACCTGTTTTTTCTTTATCATAAAAACTAAAAGAAAGCTTTTGCATATGTGCAAATAGCTCACTTCGCAAATCACTTTCCATACGTGCACCAACTTCATGACCCTTGTAGTCCACAAAGTAAGTACCGATATTTTGAATCATGACTATGACAATCATTAGCGCTCCAATCCAATACACTTCATTTAAGGCAGTAGACAAGTCTCTTTCCAGAATATCTTTTGTAATATACCGAACGAGTAAGGGAAACACCAAAGTCAATGCAGATACGAAAAGAGTGCACGCCAATACCGTTAAAAACAATTTTAAATACGGCTTGTAATATGATAAAAATTTTTTTACTGGAAAACGCATGAATTTACCCCTTTATTGTGTTATTTAGTTAAACACATATAAGGGGAAACGGTTACATTTTTAAGAAAGTGTTTCACCCTTATATGTTAGTGCGATTCTTTCTACCATGTTTTTCATGTAAATTACCTCCTTGATTGTTGATATGTAATATTATATACGATATCTTTTATTATTAGAAGATTTGTTGAAGAGTAAGTTTTGAGAATTTAGAATAATTAGTAAAAATTTAAGTGTTTTTTAAAATAACGATGTCGATTACCGAAAATGGCAGCCGGTTATTTCACTAAATGGCTGAATAGTTGAAGAAGGGTTAATTAGGGAGGGATAAAATGAACTATGAAGTTATAATAAACATACCAATATCCAACAATGAAGTACCAGAATTAAGAGATCTTATTGGCTGGGCGAGAAGGGAAAAGGATTATCCAACATTGTTTGAGCGTTGTAATTTCTGGGGTGGGGTAAGAGACGAAACTAATAAACTAATTGCTTTTGGTTACGTTTGTGGAACGGGATTAGAACATGGTTATATGGAAGATATAATAGTTCATCCTGATTATCAAGGACAGGGAATTGGTGTTGAGTTGGTAAGGGAGTTATTGAGAGAGTCAGAACGATTTGGATTAGAAATTGTAACGGTATCATATGTGGAAAATAAAACTAACTTTTATAAAAGATGTGGCTTTACAACTGGTTCAGGAGGAGTATGGGAATCAAGTAAATAATAAATCAAAACTAATAGGGCGTTGATTGAAGATAGATTAACGCTTTTTTTATTGATGTTATTCAACTAAAGGGTATCAAAAGTTAAACAAGACTATCATTAAAAATTTGGTGGTCTTTTCTTTTTGTGGCTGAATTGTTGGAATATTATGTTGAAATTAAATTGCAAGATATTAAACTAAAAGGCAGTAATGTTGAATAAAGATTGGGTTTCGTATGAATTTATTATGTTTTTTCAAAAATTATGTTTGAATATCTTAAAAAAGGGTATTAACCCTTTTGATGTATTAATTATTATTTATTTCTAGCTATGCGAAATTAATACATTATCACTATGCCTATTCCTAGGTTTTCCATTGGTTAAAAATAGCAGGGGGGAATTAAAAGTTGGATATTTATTTCGAACCTACATTTGAACTAAGAGAATTTTTCAAGGCTAACAAGAATAATTTTGAATGTACTTTGTTGGATGAAGCAGTAAACGTTAAAGATAAAATCGATGAAATTCTAAAAATCGGTAACATAGATTTAGTTAATAATGCACATCAGTTAACTGTTTATATCATTAATAATGAAGATAATAAACTAAAGCAATTTGCGAAAAAGGAAGGGATAGCCTGGGCAACACACTCTATAGAACTAACTTTTAAACTGGAATGGGTACAAGCTATTCGTAGAACTTTATGGGTTTTTATACATAAGTATTATGAGCTAGCAAATAAATATCATATTAAGGATTTTTTTAATTTAGAAACAATGATAAATAATCGAGTAGACGATTTTTTAAATACCTTTTTTATTAGTTATTCTACATATAAGGATTCTTTGATTGATGCACAAAAAAAAATAGTCGAAAATCTATCGGTTCCAATTATACCTATAAATAGCAATATTAGTATATTGCCATTAGTTGGGTCAATTGATAGTAATCGTATTTATATTCTAAAGGAAAAAGTATTAACAGAGGTATCAGAATTACGAATTCAGACGTTGATAATGGATCTTTCAGGTATCGCTAGTATGGAAGAAATCGTTACCTATGAATTATTGAAAGTTATTGATGGAATCTCAATGATGGGATGTTCAACTATAATAACAGGATTACGAACGGAAGTTGTAAAAAACATAACGGACTTAGGAATCAAATTTAGTCCAGAAATTAAGATGTTAGGAACTTTACAACAAGCACTAGATGAATACCTTTAACATTTAAGTTTTTAATAATCATCTTCAAAAAAAGAGTTCTCGCCTATATTATTATAGAAGTAAGGCAGTTCAGTCGTTAAACCATTATTAGTAAGAAACAATAAGGAGGAAACTAATATGACAAAGAAAAATAAGGAGTTGTCACTAGAACAACGTGAAGAATTACTTGGAGTATTGAAAGCCCGTTTTGAGAAAAACATGAACCGCCATAAAGGTCTTGAATGGGCTAAAGTTCAAGCAAAGCTGGAAGCCAATACTGAAAAACTGTGGTCGCTCAATGAAATGGAAAGAACTGGCGGTGAACCGGATGTTGTTGGTCATGATAAGAAGAAGGATGAATACATTTTTTATGATTGTTCAGCGGAAAGTCCTAAAGGTCGTAGAAGTGTTTGTTACGATCGGAAAGCTCTGGAGTCAAGGAAAAAACACAAACCAGAAAATAGCGCTATTGATATGGCAACTGCTATGGGCATTGAACTTTTAACAGAAGAACAATACCGGGAGCTGCAGAAACTTGAAAATTTCGATAAGAAAACATCAAGCTGGGTGCAAACACCTGCTAATATAAGAAAACTAGGCGGTGCTATCTTTGGTGATCGTCGCTACGATACTGTCTTTGTGTACCACAACGGAGCAGAATCCTACTATGCTGCAAGGGGATTCCGTGGTTCGCTAAGGGTCTAAATTTATGCTTAGACAGCTAGAGTTGAATTTGAGAACTCATCTCCTGGGGGAAGACTTTAATTTCATTCTTCAACCTTAGGGTGTAAAAGTCTGACAAGGCGATCATCAAATGATCGTCTTTTTCATGTTTTAAATCATACGAGAAAGTTGTCACAATTTAATAAAATAGTTGTTAATCACTAAATATTTTACAAACAGGTGCGATAATAAAAATAGGATGAACATTTAATCGAATCTAGGTTAGTAACGATATTAATAATAAAGAGGTGGAAGAATTGAATCTGGATATAAGTAACCAAAAGAGAATAATTGTTTTATTATCACCACTTGTCATTATCTTATTAGGATTTACTACAGCTAGTCTTTTCTCAAATATTATCGGTGGATGGGCTTGGGTTCCACTGGCAATAGTTTATTGGAGTTTACTTGGATTATCTATCTATTATTTTAAAGCCAATAAAGCGGTTAAAGAATGGTTAAAAAAACCAAAACGTTCATTCTTAATGGTCACACTTTCTTTACTTCTTGGTATGTTTCCTCTCACCATCTTAATCATGAACTATGCATTGTTTGATTCCGCAATCCTTATTGTTCTTTGGCTAATATTTGCACTCATTAATCCGTGGTTTGAAGAATTGTATTGGAGAGGTTTATTATTAGATGCAGCAGCTGATTGGTTTCCAAAATGGGTTGGTGTTATTTACACAACTATTCTATTTGTATTAAGTCACCCTTTAATGTGGGGAGTATTTTCAATTGCAAGTAAGTCCCCTCATCTATATATTTATTTAACGGTTATGGGTGTTATTTGGTCTATTACCTATTATAAGACGAGGAGTTTGAGGTGGGTAGTGCTTTCCCATTTTATTGTAGATATTGGCAACTTAACAGTACTAACTTTTCTTAATATTTATATACCGTCGTGATGAATATGATACGAGACGATCGTTACTTTGATTGTCTTTATTTTTTTATGTTTATCACGGTGCTAAACTTCTGTAAGACCCCCACTGACCATAGGCTCACTTTATAATAATGAATATAGGAGGTTCCAATGAAAAAAGGGGTAATTAGACCGGTAGTTATTTGTTTATTTAGCAACAATGATACTATTCTTGTTGGGGAAGGCTATGATTCCGTTAAACAACAGTATTATTTTCGTCCAATTGGTGGTGGCATAGAATATGGAGAATTAAGCTCTGATGCACTAGTTAGAGAAGTGAATGAGGAAATAGAGAAAGAAATAACTAATCTAAAATATTTAGGAACTATTGAAAATATTTTTACATACAACGGTGATATTGGACACGAGATTGTTATCGTATATGATGCTACATTTGTTGATGATTCGGTTTACAAAGTTAATTCCTTTGAGGGAAAAGAAGATGATGGAACTGTATTCAAGCTCTTCTGGAAACCTCTAAACGAATTTAAAAAAGGTAAATTAAGGCTCGTACCTGAAAATTTAATGACGTTAATACAAGAAAAATAATGAATCGAATTTAGGTCAACAAAAATAACCGGTTGAACCGGTTATTTTTGTTTGAAGGTTTTATCTAATCATACGACGAGTTGGTAAACAGTCCGAGCTTAAAGAGGAAGGAATTGGGAAATCTTGAATATTAGTAACCACCGTAGCCACGAGTGAAACCAGATGCACCTACAATGATTAAAAGGATAAACAGTACAACAATTAAAGCGAATCCAGTTCCATATCCATAACCGCCTGCACTCATTATTCAGCACCTCCTTATGTTGAGGTCAATACATTATATGTTAAAGATATGTTATTGATTGGACAGATGCATTCATTAAATGAACTATTTTTGAGTATCATAAATGAAGTAAAACAAAAAAGCAGTAAAATTATCAAGCCCCTTTTTTAATCAGACTTAATCAAAAAACTCCATATGCGTTTTTTCTTGTTTGTAGTAATCCAATCTATTTTGTAAAGTACCTGTATGAAACTCAAATTTATGCCCATCAGGATCGGTAAAATAAATAGATTTCCTATCTCTTTTATCCCTTGGCCGACCTGGCAATATGTTTACATTCAATACCTTGAGTCTGTTGTACATTTCATCAAAATCTTTTTCTTCGATTGAAAAGGCAATATGTGTGTAAGATTCCTTTATTTCATTACGTGGTATTTCTTTTTCTACATTAAGAGCAATCCACATACCATTCAAATCGAAATAAGCAGTGTTTCTTCCTTTAACTAACAACTTAGCATCAAACACTTTTTGGTAGAAATCAATTGAATTTTCTAAGTTAGAAACGGAAAATAAAAAATGATTGAGACCTTTTATCGACACTTTTATCACCCCAAGTAAATTATTTCTAATTATATCCTTGATGCCAATAGCTTCATTATCGTTATTCTCTATTCCGTGAAGTGCTTCTTGTACAACGAATGTATTTTTGTGAAGATTTGCACGTTCAGAAATTTCAGGTCCGTTAGGATATAAGTTCATACACATATTAAAAAAGTCTTCTTCATAGCTTGCCAATACTCCAGCAAAATCATATGTGGGGTCTCCTAAACCAGAACCACCGAAGTCTATTATACCTGAAATCTTAGTTGTTTCTGGAATCCATAAGATATTAGATGCTCCAAAATCTCCGTGGATGAGTGTTGTATTAACATGTTGACCGATGTCATTAGGATAACAGTCTTCAATGGAAAGGTCAGGATAAACCTGTTTAATATTTGCAATAGTTTCTTATCATTCTAATACTCCCTCTGTTTGTGTTTGTCTTAAATTTTTGATTTTAGCTGAAACAACATATCAGCTTCTTATTTGTTACACTGTAGATAATTTAATTATAGTTCATAAAAAGTTTATCATTTGTTTAAAAATGGTTCATTCATCATGTTTATAATTAGGCTGGGCTTTATGGAAGGAGCAATAAATATGTCTATTCGAAAACGTCTCATCATTTCTCACGCTGCAATGATCATTACCCCTATCTTTATGATCGCACTAATAATGGGTTTGTTGCATGTTGTTCTTAATGGAGATATGCCATTTAACTCTGGACAATGGTGGGGCAAAGAACAAGAAACACAGGAACAACAACTATTTAATCAATTGAAGAAAACTGCATCACTAGATCAAGACAAATTATATGATGCGTCGTATTTAAATATGGTAAATGAACAACTTAAAAAAGAAGAATCCAACCTTGTGATCCGAAAGGGAAATGAACTTATATATAGCTCTAAGCAAGTAGAAACATTGCAAAGCAACGAATTGCCTTCATTTGGAAATGAGGAATATGGACCAGGTATCAGGCGAATAGGAAACGGAAAATATTCTGTTCTTCAGTATGATTTTTATTTTCAAGATGGAATGGAGGGCTCGATTTTAATATTAAATACTTCTTCATCGTTTGTTGCATTTGCTAGAGTATTTTTCCCAATTTTGTTTCTCAGTCTCATTCTAATTCTTGTTTTGACGAATGGATTATTATCTTATTTCATGTCCAAGCGTATTTTGCAGCCTGTTAATCAATTATCTAGCGCTGCAGACAAAATTAGTAGGGGAGATTTTGATTTTACGGTAAAGGCTAAAGGAAAAGATGAATTGAATAAGCTCTTAAGTACATTTGATAACATGCGCTTGCAATTAAAGGAATCTTTAGAACTACGAGATAAATATGAACATAACCGAAGAGAACTAGTTGCCAATATTTCTCATGACTTAAAAACACCAATAACGTCTATTATCGGATATGTTGAGGGGATTCAGGATGGAGTAGCGAATACCCAGGAGAAACAAAAGCAATACTTTGATACGATTCATGCAAAGGCAACCTATATCAATCAATTAATCGAAGAGCTTTCGCTTTTTTCAAAATTAGATGTAAAGAGAGAGGCTTTTCATTTTGAAGTGGTGAACATAACAGCATTTTTCGATGACTACCTGAAAGAAATAGAAGATGATTTAGAGGAAAAAGGAATCGAACTCTTATTTCAGAGTGGCAAAATAAATAGCAATGTCCTCCTAGATAGAAATAAAATGATCCGTGTCGTTCAAAATATTATATACAATAGTGTTAAATATATGGAAAGAACACCAGGACAAATTGCTGTCTCGCTGACGGATAAGGAAGAAATGATAGAAGTATGCATCAGTGACAATGGGACAGGGGTTCCTGAGGAAGAGCTAAAAAACATTTTTACACGTTTTTATCGTATTGATGCTTCCCGAAGCACTAGTGGAAGTGGATTAGGGCTAGCCATTGCATCTCAAATCATTCGTACACATGGGGGGATGATTTGGGCAGGAAACAGTCAAAGCTGTGGTCTGTCTGTTTATTTTACTTTGCCAAAAGAAAAGGATGATAGAATTGGTTAAGCGGATATTAATCATTGAGGATGATCAAAGTATAGCTGTATTGGAAAGAGATTACCTAGAAATTGCCGGGTTTCAAGCGGATATTGCGATAGATGGAATGGACGGTTTAGATAAAGTGAGAAGTCAGACGTTTCAATTAATTTTACTCGATTTAATGCTACCTAAGATCGACGGATTTGAATTATGTAAAATGATCAGGGAGGAGACCAATGTCCCTATTTTGATGGTAACTGCAAAAACTGATGATATTGATAAGGTACGTGGTCTAGGTTTAGGTGCTGATGATTATATAGTGAAACCATTCAGTCCTAATGAATTAGTAGCACGAGTCAAGTCACATCTTGCTATGTATGATAGATTGATTCAATCAAATGAGACCAATGGGGATATATACAAAAAAAACTTGCATATTAACACGTTATCCAGACAAGTTTTTATAAAGGATAAAGAAGTGGAATTTACCAATAAGGAATTTGATTTACTCGCATTTTTAGCCTTACATCCGAATCAAGTGTTTTCAAAGGAACAGTTATTTGAAAAAATTTGGGGACTTGATTCGATGGGGGATAATGCCACTGTGACGGTTCATATTAAAAGAATCCGAAAAAAAATAGAAAATGACACTGCGAACCCTCAATATATCCTGACTGTATGGGGGACAGGATATCGATTTCAGGGGTAAGTAGGATGTAATGAATAAATAGAAGAAATAGAACTCGCCAAATTTGGTGAGTTTTTTTATATCCATTTCATAAAAAGTTTATAGTTGCTTCAGATAATGTTCAGTTTTGCCTGCTATAGTTAATTTGTAGGCGGGAGGTGAAGCAATGAAGCTTTCTATGACTGCGAGGAGAGGTTTGATCACACTTCATATATTATTTGCGGCAATTATGTTAGGTAACATGGTTACGTTTCTTATACTGAGTATTACATCAACTGCAACGGCTGATGCCAGTCTAACAGAGAGTTGTTATGCTATTATGCATATCCTATCGAAAACGTCCATAAGAGCATCAACTATAGGAACAACTATTACCGGAATACTCTTATCGATTTGGACAAAATGGGGACTGTTTAAATTTAAATGGATCCTAGTGAAAGAAATTTTTACAGTATTACTAATTGTTCTAAATGTATGGGGAATGTCTGGACTGACGCTAAATGCCTTGCATGAGATCACACTAGTAGGTGATGGATTAAATTCGCAGTTTACCTTATGGGTAGGAATTCTTATTCAATTGGTCTCGCTCATCTTTATCTTTGCCATTTCTGTCTATAAGCCATGGGGACAGCGAAAAAACATATTACCTCATGCAAAATAAATAATAGGAGTTGTTTTCAATGCATATTGCACCATTTCCATTTTTCTTAATCCCATTAATATTCTTTGGTTTAATCATCACGGCGATCATCTTCTGTGCTCGTAATCGAAGGTCATGCGGGGATAGTCACATTAACCCAAGGACGCTTTTAGAACGGAGATTCGTCAATGGAGAAATAACAAGTAGCGAATATCATGAAATGAAAGAAGTGCTAAAGGAGAAATAACATGATTGCGAACTTGGCGGTATTCTCTTTGGAGAGTATCCCCTTTTTTTTTCCACTTTCGTTGAATGTATGTTTAACAATAGGGACTCTTTTTCTATAAAAATTATAACTTTTTTATCTGTATCATAAAACTTTTTTCCATTGAGAAACGTTAATTTAAGTAGGGGGATAAGTGTGGTGGACGATTAAGAACTTAATATGTCTGAAAGTGAATCAGCAATGGATATACTAGTAAGAACTATTTCGTCTTCATCACGGTGCTAATCGTCCGTAAAACCCCCCACTTCAATGTTCGAGTAAATCAAAGAAGCTAAGTGGGGGATAACGGACGCTAACACCCTGATAAGTTTCACTAACCATAAGTGGGGAGCAAAACCCCCACTTATGGAAGTCTCACTTTATTAACGGAAGTTGGATATACTACCGTAGCTAAACGAATTATTTGGAGGTTTACATGAAATTATTAAAACGATTGGTCATAGTGATGGTCCTCGTTATGATTGCTGGAAGTGGGCTGTACCTAGCAGAACTTTACCTATCAATCAACCATTCACCTGATCGAAACAAAGTGATTAAATCAAACGAAGTAGAGAAACAAGTAAATAAAAACATAGAGAAATTACCGGATTTAGGTATTCAAGCGAGTGCAGTCATATTAATTAATATGGATGATGGTGGCATTTTATACGATAAAAACATAGAACAATCCTTGCCGACCGCTAGTATGTCAAAGATGATGACAGAACTTTTAGTGTTAGAAGCAATTCAAAAGAATGAAATTGCTTGGGAGCAAACGATAGCAATCAGTGATTATGCTTATTCGATCTCTAATCATCCTGGTTTTTCTTCTGTATTCTTACAAAAGGGACAGCAGTATACGATTCGTGAATTATTTGATGCGATGGCGATCCACTCGGCAAATGGTGCAGCGATTGCTTTGGCTGAAGTAGTGGCAGGTAGTGAAAAGGATTTTGTAACTAAAATGAATCAAAAGGCGCAACAAATAGGGCTTGAACAGACAAATTTTGTGAATAGTACGGGGTTAAATAATAAGGATTTGGGTGAATTTTATTCGGTCGGCTCCGCAACCGATACAAACTGGATGTCTGCCAAAGATGTGGCATTGCTTGCGAGGCAATTGATCGAACAATTCCCTGATATCCTTGATGTTGTTGATGAATCTGTCTATGTGTTTGGAGAACAGACATATACGAATACGAATTGGATGTTACCCGAACTCAATAAGCAAAATGTTGGCTATGATGGAGTTGATGGACTAAAAACAGGATATACAGATGAAGCAGGCTATTGCTTTGCTGGTACTGTCAAGCGAAATGGTGAACGCCTGATTTCGGTGGTGATGGGGGCTTCTTCCATAGTAGAGCGTTTCTCGGAAACAAAACTTTTGTATGAAACAGCATATAGTCAATAAGGTAGCTATTTCCTCTAAACATTGAAAGAAGATGATTCCTGTGCATACAGAAATCATCTTCTTCTTTATCACGGTGCTAATCGTTTGGAAAAACCACACTACAAGGTTCGAGTAAATCAAAGAAGCTAAGTCGGGGATAACGGACGCTAACATCCTGATAAGTTTCACTTTTTAGGCATTTCTATTTTGGTTCTAGAACGGTTAAGCCAAGAAGACCAGTTAACACCTCGTTACTAAGTGTCTCAAGCTCCACACTTTCTATTTGCTCTGTTTCTCCAAGGTCAATACTCAATATATTTCCATGGGCATCGTCGCCTAGATCTTGGATGAATCCATTTTGAGCATAGGAATTGGATGTGTTCTCCTTTAACCAATCATCTAAATTTTCTGGGTTAACAAGAGGAAGTACTTTTTGTTTTCCATTACTAAGGTTAACTGTAATTTTTGCATTCTCTATACGGCTTTGCATGTGATTCGTCGCTGCTACTACAAAGAAGTAAAGCTTATTTCCCTTAACATTAACTGGAATTTCAACATTGCCAGGGAAATTATCATAAAGGGATGTAAATACCGCATTTTCAGCCTCTTTAGTTATGGAGAATGGGATCCCTATATCTGATGCGAAATTCTCGCCTTCATAATCCAGACGAGTCAAGTTTGGTTTAACCTTATCTTGTCCGCCTCGATATTGCCACCAATTCAGTCCATATTCAGTAACTGTACTCGGGATATTATCCCAGTAAAACAAGTCTGGCTGAGGAGAATATTTATTTTGATGCAAGTATTCTAAATCTTGATTAACAAGATCACTTAAATCTATCGTGTGAGTGTTGAAAGAATGCTTAAATGCACCGGAAAGCTGCTCATTCAATTCCCAGTTTACCAGATTGGATGAAACCTTAAACTCGGCATTACCTTCAGCTTTAAAAGTTAAAAGATTTTCTCCAGGCGTCAGCTTTGATGGGTCTTTGATTTCAAAGGTAATAGTATCCGATTTTTTATTTGCCTTTATAGGAGTATGCAAATTAAAGGTTGTCCCCGCAATGCTTACAGTTCCTTTTAAATTCATATTTTGTTGACTATTATTTTCTATTGTAAACTGGGCAAATGGCTTTCCGTCCTTTACTACCAACTCTTCATCTGCGATCTCCAACGATTTCTTAAGTGTGATATCAACAGGTAACCACATTTCACTATCACCGGACTCAACTAAAACAAAGAAGGTATGGTTACCAGGTTTGTTATTTAAAAGAACAGATGCTTTTGAATTCTTGACAGTCGCTTGATCCATATCAAGGATTCCTTGCGGGTCATGCAGACGAATAATATTGCCATTCTTTACGGAGAATGTATACTCTTCGCCAACAGCCCCTACAGAGTTACCATCCACCTCTGGCATAGTATTTGTTTTACCATTGTTATAAATAACCTCAATTTTTGCATCATTGCTTTCTGCTGTTTCAATTTCTAGCCAGGTGTGACCTATGCCTGGATTAAGTGAGTAATCCACATCTTTCCCATTTATCTTCACAGACTTTATCTTTGTACTGCGCGCTATTAGATTTATTTTATATTCTAACGCTTTTTCACTATTTACTATAATTGTTTCCATGTCATTCGCATAGCTGTAGTCATACCCTAAGTAATCTGTCTCGATTGAAGCATGGTCCCATTCTCGTGGAAAAGCTGGCTGAATGGTTGCTTGATTATTCGGTACATCCATTTTAATTCCAAATAATCCTTCCACAGTTGTTCTTACATACATGGAAGTTACATCGGTAAAGTCTACGTGACCGGATTGTGAACCATCTTGATTTTGAACATAGGAGAGGACACCTGGTCCTGGGCCTTTAAAAAGATTAGCATCAATTCCGGCTTGTAAGTCTTTTGCTTGTTCTACGAGACCAAGACGATAGTAAGTAAGCATTAGATTAGTAGATTCAGCTGTGTACAGTCCTCTACTTGAATAAACATTAGGTAACCAGTTAGAAGACCATGGCAAGCGGCCATCCCTAGGAGTTGTACCTATCTCGTTTTCAATGGCGTACTCTGTAAATCGTAGCATTTGGTAGCTTTGAAATGGATCAGTGAATCCTAAATCAATCGGCGTATAGATACTAGAGAGGTCAGGTGATTCATGTACCCGTTGCAAACCAAACACATCTTTATATTCGCCATAAACTCCGATATCCTTTACCCATAGCTTATTTTTCATAGCTTTTTCAATTTTTGTTACCCGTTGTTCAAAAATTGTTGGATCTTTCCCTAATCGTTTTGCGATGTCGACCATTTCCTTATTGGCACGCCAAGCATATACAGTTGCAATTGTTGCTCCACCACCATTGTTCCATTTATTATCAGTATTCCATGCATTTAGATGGCTTTCGTATAACCCTTCGTCATCAGTTTCCATATACTCATCCATCCAGTTTAGATGATTAGCAATAAAATTAAAGCCGCCATTGGCCATCATGTCTAGATCACCTGTCCACTCCCAGTTGTACATCATCATATCAACTAATACTTCCCCCATGTTGTAATGAGAGTCTCCATTAAGCTTGGATGGAATTCTACCATTGGATGCCTGTTTATCAAAATAGGCTGCAGCATTTTCATAGGCACGATCTTCCCATCCTGCTGTTGTAGCGCCATAAGTAGATCTCCATCCTGGTAATGCGACAAACCAATTGATAGGACCATGCATAAAGGTTGGACTGCTCCATGATGCATCTAATGCCAGCGTTGCTGCTGGAAGGGCTGCATTCAAATAAGGGTTAGGTGTATCGATTTTAACCGACTGTGATAGATTCTTGTAGTGGTCCATACTATTCGCCAAAACTTTTTCTGGTTCAGCTAAATAGTTCTTCATCTCAGAAGATTCTAGATCGCCTGTGGTGATACTGAAAAATACTTCATTATCATAGTTCCCTTCCGTTGTTCCAATTGCCATTGGCTGAGAATCAGCTTTTGTTTCAAGAAGGGCATCTGGACCATCACTATAAGCAGAAGCATCCACCCTTTTTAAATTTAGAGGGACATTGGCTGTTCCATAAAGAGTTGGACCTCCACCTTCAATAGAGAAATGGTTATTTTCTATTTTTACATCTGTCCCCTTAGCATCTGATGGAGTGAATTTCATGGAATCATAATCCTGGGATCCATAACTTCCTTGGTCTCGACCGCCAGAGGCAATGACTAAGTCATTAGTGTATGCATCGGGCAATGTGACTTTGACTAGTAATCCATCAAAATTTTCAGGTCGAACATAAGTTAATAGTATAGTTCCTTCGACTGACGGATCTTGAAGCTCATATTCCTGATGACCTGAAACATAACGAGAAGTGATCGATTCAAAGTCAGAAAACCATTTTCCGTTTTTTAAACCTAAAAATATATGGCCTAATTTTTCCTGTGCACTATTTCCTCTGTTACGGAATAGCAGACTATTAGGTTTATCTCCGACCAATGCAATAATTCTTGGAGAATTATGAGGTCCGTATAGTGGACGATTATACGATTCTTCACCATTCTTAACGGCAAATCCGCCATCTATTGGCAAGTATTTATACTGTTTTTTGCTGATGTGAATGTTCTCTTGTTTCGAAATATTCTCATTTTCAGCGGCTATTGCCCTTATAGTAACCATTTGCTCTAAAGCAGTACTAGAAACGGTAAGTTTTCCGTCCGAGCTTATATCGACACCTTTAGGTGATTCTCCGGCAATTTCCCATTTTATTTCAGCATTGGGCATGATGCTTCCAAATTGATCCATAACATTGGATTGATAAGAAAATGTCTCGGTACCATCTTCAGGCAATGCTATACCTCTTTGTCCTAGTACGGTAACTCTAGTTTCCTTAGGCCGATATATAATTATTTTTTTCTCCAAGGACACTTCGGGGTTTGATTGTACCGAAGCCTTTAAAGTAATTGTTTGCGGTGAAGATGGGGAGTGATCAACCGTAAGTACTCCATCCTGATTCAGACTGACACCTTTTGGGACATCACCTTCTATTTCCCATGATACTGATTCATCTGGAAGTTCATAGCCATATTGATCGAAAATATTAGCATGATAGGGAGTTTCACTACTATCATTATCAGATATGTTTATTCGATCTGGTCCTTCGATATTGATAGAATTCGGTTCAAGTTGTGTACTGGCGGAAGGTCCATTGTTCGTCCAGTTATCTGCTGCATCACCAGCTTCTACTCGTAACATCGCATCTGTTAAATCAAATTCTGCCCCCTCTAAATGATAGGAGGTTAGTTCCTGTTCTGTTTGGGTAGAGTCTGCATCTATAACCTTCAACAAAGTATCGTTTTTATAAATTTGATATTGAGTGACAGCTACATTGTCACTAGGGGTATCCCACTGCATATCTACACTGTTTTTCGTAATGTTTGCTAATGTAAGTTCTGTTTGCTCAGGCCACACTGGAGAAGTCGATTCATCAGTGGAAATAACTTCAACACCATTTGCGCGTCCATCTTCACCGAATTTTATATTTAACTGGTTGTCTT
The DNA here is from genome assembly GCF_052246695.1 of Gracilibacillus sp. D59. Lineage (NCBI taxonomy): Bacteria > Bacillati > Bacillota > Bacilli > Caryophanales > Bacillaceae > Gracilibacillus > Gracilibacillus sp. D59. The sequence continues at coordinate 275,874 of NZ_JBQQCK010000003.1, forward strand.
GTACCTCGGTCTGATAGATTTCTACTGCAAATTGATTAGTAGTTGCCTGTATTCTCTCCTGCTGTACTCCTTCAATTGTCACATCTGTTTTGTTGGCAGCGATGTGATCTCCAGATATGACCTTTACATAGTAGCTACCATTCTGGATATCGACCTTAAAGGAATAGCCACCACCGTTAGTAAAATCTCTACGAAGGTCGTCGGGAGCTCCTCTGTCTCTACAATCTGTATCTTTATCTAGTCCATATCCTATGGAGCTATCATATAATGTATGATTAGATATCTGATGGTAGCCTTCTGTAATGGGACTCGATTCACAACCGAAATCAAATTTCAATTGCATGGATAAGCTTGTCTCAGTCTCCGCAGTCACTGCTTTATCCAGACTTAAAAACATAGAAAAAGTGATCGTCAGACAAAATAAAATAAAAAGTGCTTTTAGTCGTTTCTTAGACATTCAATAACCTCTTTTCTCATGAATTGATGATGGAATCGTTTTTAATTTTATCCACCTTAAAAAATAAAAAAATCCAAACTTTAAGTATGGATTTTTCTCATGATGTCTTATTATATTTTGTAATCCACATAACCAAGCTCACAGAACATTACAAATCAGATCAGATTATTGAGTCTAATGGCCTGTATGTTTCCACCTCCAATGTGATTAAAAATGATACCGGTAACAAAAAAATATCACAAAAGTAATCCAATGTCTATGAAACGTTTTGTCGAATGAAAATATACTTTTTTTGGCCATGAAAAATTTTATAAATAATTGTAATGAACTGGATGAAGCATAAAATCAACGTTTTCCGCAAAAAACTATGGATATATTAAGCGAGGAAGTGATTTTAGTGGAACTTATGATGTAGAGTACAAGGGATTAAGAGTTAGAAACATTGGTTGATCGATTTATGAAGGGTGGTAATCAGCGGAGGAAGCAGGTTTACTAAACAAAATTCAATTAAAAAGTTTTTTTGGTAGGAGATTTTCTGTCTATTAAAGCATTCCTTTTAGATTTCCAAGGAACGGTTGTACACGAAGATGGAGTTGTTTTCTCAAATATTTGTAAACAAATAAAAGCAAATTCAAGAACTGAAGTTACCCTTTCGGAAATTGGAGTTTTTTGGTGGATTAACTTTTCAGGGATTGGATTTCTGTTCTATCTAATGCGAATAAACTGGTAAACAATCAGCGAAATGAAAAAAATGTAGAATTTTTTTCTGAAAATAATCTCCTAAGCTATCAACAGATAGATGATAGAAATACACTTCCGATATTCAATTGAATCTTTTTTTCAGTAGAAGAAGAAGGAATTCAATTTATTGATGAACTGGAGCAAGGAGAAATAATTGTTCATGCCAAGTATTTTTCAGAAATCATAAGAAAATTACCTTCTCAAACAGTACAAATAGAAGTAGAAGAACATCAAACCAGACAAAGGTACTTTTTGAATTTCAAATTAGATTGGTATGCCCATTATTATTACACTTAAGTTAAATTCTAACCCAAAGCAAACGCAAAACAACAGTCCTTAGCAGGATCAGTTGTTTTACGTTAAAGATACAATTTTCAGTCCGCTGTTTCATAGTAAGTTAGGAAAGCACGAGGTCGTTTACTTTTATCATGAATAGTGTAATAACTAATACAAAAAACACTAAGGCTGGCGACATTTTTCCAAATGTATCTTTGACCCTGAGATGCGCTAAACATGCTACTAGCATTGTGATCCCTAACCAGATGCCTGCCCATACTACTACTCCCCCATACCAATAGCCGATGATAAGTGTAACTGCTCCAATTAACTGGACGATGCCTGAAACGATACGAAACCATTGAGGCAGTTTAAGGTTATCAAAAATGTCAGTCCAATATTTAGCGCCTAGAACCTTTGCGCAACCTGAGAATACAAAATAAGCGGCTAACAAACTTTGAAGAATGAAAGAAAACACTGTCATTAAATTCACCTCCTAAAACCTTTTATAGTCCTACTACCAACTTTTCAAGCTGACTCGCCATTTTTTTCCACCCATATTTCGCCCCGTTATATGAAAGGCTTTCGCTTTGAAATCCAGTATGTTCAAGATGCAGATGTATGATGTTTTTTTCTTTTTTAAGTGTCCATGTAACTGTAGTATTTTCTCCGGCAGTAGCCCAAGTGTAGGATAATCTGTAAGGCTCCTCTACAACGAGTACTTCGGAATCAACTATTCCATTCCAATACTTAGACGGCTCGGTACGAAACTGAAATTTGTACCCGACAATCGGTTTAAAATTGTTATCCATTACCCATTTTGCCAGCATAGTTGAATCAGTTAACGCATGCCATACTTTTTCGATAGAACACTCAAATTGAAAGTCCAGTGAAATTTCAGGTTTCATTTTGTTCCTCCTCTAATAATTGGTGTAAAAGCTCAGCTCTTTCATTCCAAAATTTCGTGTAATAAGATACCCAGTCCTCAATTTCCTTTAGTGGCTCGGGATTCAGTATATAGCGGGTTTCTCTTCCGACCTTTCGGTCTTTTACCAATTCGGCATCTTTTAAGATTGTCAAATGTTTAGAAATCGCTGAACGCCCCATTTGGAAATGCTCGGTTAACTTATGTAGGGGCAACTCCTCAGCATTAGCCAGTAATCGGAGAAGCTTACGTCGGGTTGGATCGGCAACTGCGCTATAAACATCTCTAGTCTCATTTTTTTTATTCAAATCCTGCCTTCTCCTCATCGTTAGTTGATTAGTTACCGTTTGGTGTCCTATTTATACTTTTATTATATGACACCATTTAGTGTCATGTCAAGATTTATTAAGTTTTTCTCATTCCCTTTTTAACTTAAGTGAATGTGGGATTTATGGGGAATGATCCTATGATGGAGTGTTTTATTATTCTATCAAGACAACAGTAATCCTTTGGCGTCCTTTTTGTAACGACAATAGTCAAATAACCGTCTAATAAGAGAGGCGGAGTCAGAAGAAGTCCGTAAATAAACATATGACATGGAGGTGTGTTCCGATAACTATGAATACACAAAATCAACAACCGAAAACAAAATCGCTGATTTGGTCAGGTTACGCAGTATTTATTTGGTCCATTATCTATATGATTCCACATCTTTATTGGGCTTTAGGAGGTAAAGTTGGGGGGGCTTTACTAAAACCTAACATTACACAATCGATTTATTTTGAATTGATTAATTGGATTGCATCCGTATTTCTAACTGTTGCAGGACTCATAGGCCTTGCATTTATTTATTGGAATAAGAACAGATTTACTAAGTATATGCTACTATTTATATCCTTGGCAGGGTGTTCGTTAGCTACCTCGCACGCAATTTATGGAATTATATATCGAATATTTCAAATCAGAGGGGTAGTTGGTGTAGAATCGGGATCATTTAATATCCATGAAAATGCCTTTGTGTTATGGGATCTAGTGCTCTTTGAGCCGTGGTTTATGATCGAGGGGATTTTGTTCGGCATTTTAGGGTGGTGTTCCTTAAAAGAAACGCGTAATAAAAAAATCTGGCTTGCGGCTTGTACATCCGGCATTATTTTCGGCCTAGTAACGGGAATAATGGGTGTAAGGTTTGCATAAGCATTCAAAAATGCATACCAAGTCGGAGGTATTTTATAATTCCTCTACTAGTTCTTGTTTTTGTTGATCAAATATTACACCGATTTCATTTAAGTTTATCTCTACAAATTTCAAAAGTTTTTTTAGATCTGGCGATCATGAAAAGTGCCTGCCACAATTGCGGTTTTCCTCGCATTAGTGACAGGCACTTTATCATTCATTCACCAAAAACATAAGTATCTATAAATTCATTACTGAATTTACCTTTCGGATCATAGTGCTGAAGTAATTGCTGGAAATCCGTTAGTTTTTCATAGAGCGGTCGTACCTCTTCTTTTGACATAGTAAATAATTTGCCCCAATGGGGACGAGCTTGATAAGGTGCAAGAATTTCTTCAATTTTTGGCAGCACTTTTTGTACAGAATCCCAGTCATCTTTCCATGTAAGATGAATTCCAATCGAATCCTGATTATAAAATGGACTCATCCACAGGTCATCTTTGGCGATACTTCGGATTTCATTAACATGTAGAAGCGGTGCAATTTGCTCGCGAATGGTACTAATTCCTTTTAACGCCTCATATGCATGTTTTCTTGGAATGATATATTCTGTTTGCAATTCATCTCCACTGCTTGGTGTGAAATCAATACGGAAGTGTGGTAGCCTGTCAAACCATGGTCCAGGTACACCCATTTGTTCGGTACAATTTACCGCTTCAATTCCAGCGATAGGATGGCAGTTGGCAGTTGCAGGATGTGCTCCAAATAAATCTGTTGGTACCTTCACTTCACTTTCATCTGAATGTAGTTGTTTTAACCAAACTTGATTGATCGTGTCGCTCTGCCAAGTTGTAAATAAACTAACACTGTATGCGCTTGAGAAAATGTCATCTAAATGGTGTTCAAGTTGTGCTAAAGGTAGATGCTCGTACACATACTGGCTGATTTGAAAGGAAGGAACGATGTCCAATGTCATCTTTGTTACTATTCCTATTCCACCAAGGCCTACTACTGCACCTTTTAATTGTTCTTCATTTTTTTCTCGGGAAAATTCGACCAATTCACCATCAGCAGTAACGACTTCCATCGCACGTACTGAATTAGATAAACACTTGTTTTGGTCACCTGAACCGTGTGTTGCTGTTGCACATGCACCTGCAATTGAAATGTGAGGCAAAGAGGCCATATTCTCAAGTGCAAAGCCGTTTTCTTGCAGATAGCGGCTTAGATCACTATAGATAATTCCGCCTTCAACTGTTACGGTTTGTTTTTCACGATCTAATGCTATTACTTTGTTCAATTTATGTAAGGAAACCATGTTTTCACTTGAATCGGCTATTCCATTGAATGAGTGACGAGAACCTACTACTCTTAATTTGTCGCATTGTTTTACGAGATTCTGAATTTGTAAAACGCTTTCAGGTTCGTGCCAATTAGCTGCACGGTATGTATAGTTACCTGCCCAGTTTTTTTGTTGATTCATTACATTAACGCTCCTTTACATGATCGGAAAAATTTTTTATTAAGGAATTTACAATTTTTATTTATTCTATCATATTTTACAGTTGATTAGGGTAATTTCTTTCATTTTCGTTCTTTACTCTTATTCATCTACATATTGCATAAATCCAATAAAAATCTAAATTTCAAAATATTATTTAAAATATTCAGAAAATATTATATAATTTCTAAATATGCATGAAAGAGGGGGAGTAATATGAAAGTATTGGAGAGAGTTAGCAGTTTTGTAGGGAGTACGTTTGCCATTTGGGTCGTACTATTTGCGGTCTTATCATTTCTTATACCTTCAGGATTCACGTGGTTAGTAGCTTATATCACACCATTATTAGGAATCATTATGTTTGGTATGGGGCTTACGCTATCTGCTAAAGATTTTAAAGAAGCGTTTAAACGTCCGAAAGAGGTGGCGATTGGGGTAATTGGTCAGTTTATGATCATGCCATTGCTAGCCTTTACACTTGTAACGTTATTACCTGTTTCAAAAGAGGTGGCAGTCGGTGTTATCTTAGTTGGCTGTTGTCCGGGTGGTACTTCTTCAAATGTCATGACGTACTTATCCAAAGGGGATACAGCTTTATCCGTTTCGATTACTGCGGTTTCGACGATTCTAGCACCATTTTTGACACCAGCACTTATTTATCTGTTTGCTAGTCAATGGTTGGAGGTATCTGCAGGGACCTTATTCGTATCGATTGTGCAAATTGTATTAGTGCCGATCGTGTTAGGGCTAATTGTCAAAGCGTTATTGAAAGACAAAGTAGAAGCGGGAGTGAAAGCAATTCCGTTAGTATCTGTAATTGGTATCGTGGCAATTGTTGCGGCAGTAGTAAGTGTCAACCATGAACAAATTGCGGAGACTGGATTACTTATTTTCTTAATAGTTGTGCTACATAACGCGCTAGGTTATCTAATTGGTTATTGGTTAGGAAAAGTAACAAAAATAGGTGCCAAGCAACAAAAAGCTGTTTCTATTGAAGTGGGAATGCAAAACTCAGGACTTGGTGCAACACTAGCAGCTGCACACTTTAACCCATTAGCAGCTGTGCCAAGTGCGATCTTTAGTGTGTGGCATAACATTTCTGGACCAATTGTTGCGACTATTTTTAGGAAGCAGCAAGAGAAAGAAAATAAAAGTGATATAGATCAAAGTCATAGTGCTTAAATAGCGTGAGGGTTAGACTTTGGAGTGGACGTTTGTTCTCTATGGTCTGACCCTTTTTTGAGGAGAGCTAAATTAATAGTCCATAAAAACGCATGCAGAAAAGTCTTCATGCGTTTCGCGGACTGTATTTTTATTATCCCTTATATGCTTTCTGTAACACAGCAAGATCAAGTTTTTTCATTTTAAGTGTTGCCTTACTAACACGCTCTATTTGTTCCGGTGTGCTATTACCGCTCATCATCTCTTCCATTTCTTTCGGAACAATCTGCCAGGACACTCCAAACTTATCTTTCAGCCAGCCGCATTGCTCGGATTCAGAAACTGCAGATAGTTTATCCCAGTAGTGATCGACCTCTTCTTGTGTGTCACAATATACCATAAATGAGATTGCCTCGTTAAAACTGAAATTATGATCCTGTGCACTGTCCATTGCGGCAAACCACTGATTCTCAAGCATGAAATCAGAAAACATGACAGTTCCTTCTTTGTCAGGTTCCATATCTTGAGGGTAGCGGACAATCTGACCCTGTTTTGAATTCGTAAAGATGGACAAATAAAAATCAATCGCTTCTTCCGCATTACCACAATTATCACCGACAAACATTAGTGAGGGCACTATCGCAGGACGCTCTTCTCCTTCTGGATTCGTTAGGATTAACTGCCATGTCAAGCCATACTTATCTTGAATCCAACCATATTTCTCACTAAATGGATACTTATCAAGTGGCATTAAAACTGTACCGTCTTCGGACAATTTGTTCCAAACCTCATCTAATTTTTCACTCGCATTTGCTTCTCGAGATGGATCGAAGTTAACCATGAAAGACACTGACGGGTTGAATTTGAAATAGGGTCCCGCGTTGATCGCCATGAATTTCTGTCCCCACAACTCAAAAGAGATTAAATCAGCGTCGCCTGATGGGGTGTCTTTGAGTGTAGTTACATTTGTGATTTTTGAGTCCGGGAAAATGGAAGCATAAAAATCTGCTGCTTCCTTCGCTTCCTTGTCATACCATAAATGCGGAACAATGATTTGCTTTGATTCAGTCATAGTTATTCCTCCAAATTTTTTTAATTTATCACGGTGCTAAACGTCCGTAAGACTCCACTTCAAGCTTCAAGTATATCGAGGAAGCTAAGTGTATGATAACCCCACTGACCATAGTCTCACTTTATTTTACCATTCTGATTCTATGTTGATTTCTTATAGATTGCTGAATATTTCTACTTTCTTTCATATATGCTGCATGTTGAATCATTTACAATCAACCTATACTCATTTTCATTAAAAAAAGACCGAATCACTCTACAGATTCGGTCTATCTATTCTATTGAAAAGGGGGTTTTTCAAAATTAGTTGTCTAGGTTTACTTTTAGAATGTTCGCCAATGTTTTGGGAATGTCCGTATTATCAAAGAATCCTGTAAATTTATCGGATTGTGGACCATATGCATAAATAGGAATATCTGCACCAGTATGATTAGTACTTGTCCAGCCAACAGAAGCATGGTCACTAACTACGTGATTAATAGCAAGTGCTGCATCACTAGCATTTTGAATAGATTGCACTTCTGCTTCTGTTAACGTTAAATTTGTGTGTTCTTCAACGATTTCTTTTGCATTGGAGCGGTCTTCGTTTAATTGGGCAGCCATGAAGTCACCTGTTGCTGTTACATTGTTTAAAATATCAGCATTTAATCCTGAGTAAGCGCCAGATCCTGTTGTCATACCACCAGTATCATGATCACCACCAACAATCACTAATGTCTTTCCATCTTGTTTAGCAAATTCCATTGCTGCTTCAACGGCTTCCTCAAATGCCGCTACATCAGACATAGCCCATGCTGCATCATTAGCATGTCCAGCCCAATCTATTTGACTTCCTTCAACCATAAGGAAAAATCCGTCCTTATCCTGATTTAAAACATCAATGGATGCTTCTGTCATTTCTGCTAAACTTGGTTCTTCTGTTTGGTCACGATGTAATTCAGGGGAAAGTGCATCCTCGGCAAAAAGTCCAAGTAATTTTTCTCCTTCTTCAACATCAATGTCTGTACTTTCTAGCAATTCTTCTCTTGTTTCTGTATACGTAAAACCACTTTCTTGAGCTTGTTCAATTAAATTTAATTCCTCTTGATTGCCACCATCAGCTTCTGGTAGGAACATATTTTGTCCGCCGCCTAGAAGAACATCTACTTCACTAGAAATATATTGTCTGGCAATTTCTGTTTGATTATTTCGATCTTCTACATTTGCAACAAAGGATGCCGGTGTAGCATGTGTTATTGTTGATGTAGCTACTAATCCAGATGATTTTCCATCTTCTTCAGATGCTTCTAAAATCGTTGATAGTTCATTTCCTTCTGGATCAAGGCCGATTACGCCATTGTCGGTTTTTACGCCTGTAGCCATTGCCGTACCAGCTGCTGCAGAATCCGTAATATCAGCGTTTGCCGAATGCGTCGTATACATTCCTTTTAGATGTGCATCCCAAACAGCATCCTCTCCTTTGTAAACACGGTAATTGGAAGCATAGTCTGCACTAAATCCGTCTGGAATCATGTAAATGATATTTTCGACTTTTTTTCCACCATTGCCGTTACCATGTCCTTTTCCTGGTGATTCAGGCTTGTCAGCAAAAACTGGAATACTAACTGCTGATAAAACTAGACCTGTACTAAGTGCAACGGCACCTATTTTCTTAAACATTCTCTACCAACTCCTTCATAATTTTGCTTACAATTACAAGATACTAGAAGAATATTGATAGACTATTAAGTGATGGTAAATGTTAGATAAAAAAAATACAGGCTTAAAATCTATGATTATTTTCCCTATTCTATGAAAAAAATATGACTATACTTCTTCTTTACTAGTCGAGTATCCGAACCTTTTTGCCATTTGTCAGGGTGCTAATCGTCCGTTGAAACCCCACTGATGTAACTCTAACAATTGGATGGTGAAGAGGTTAATTAGATGTATCAACACCATTATTTGGTTAATACTCAAGCTAAATGCTGCAATAATTTTCTGAATCAATAATGTTAGATAATTAGATCTAGTTCTTAGTACATATTGTGTATATTGCTGTTATCATTAATTTGCTGTAGAATAACTATTTGTTAGTACCATAGAGACATCAGTCAAACTAAAAAGAGAAAATATTATTCAGGTATAATTTCTCACGGTGTTAATCGTCCGTACAACCCCCACTGATGGAAGTCTTACTTTATATAAATTGACGCCGTTTCTATTAATGCAATGAAGTTTAAGTCTATCAATAGGGGGAGTAACATAGATACATCGAGAGAGAAAGGAAGAGGTAAAGATGGCAAAAATAGAAAATATGACAGAAGACGGTGGTTATATTATCGATGTTAAAGCCACAAGTAAAATCGTCTATATGAATATAGTTGGGACTTTTACGCTAGAACAAGCAGAGAAATTTCATCAAGATTATCATAAGCAATTAGGTTCCGTTTCAACCATTGATTATGTGTTAGAAGTAGATTGCAAAGATATGAAGGTTATCAGTCAAGAGATGACACCGAAATTAGCCCTTTCTTTTGAATTATATAAAAATTCCGGTTTTAAAAAAATTAAATTCTTAATTAATAACAATGTGCTGATCAAAAAACAACTTAATAGCATAGCTAAAACGGTGAATTTACCAAACTATGCAATAATTGTAGGATAATACCGAAACGAAAAGCGCTCTTCAAAGAGGGCTTTTCGTTATTTATCACGGTGCTAATCGTCCCCCCACTGAGGGAATTCTCACTTTATAACTATGTTATTCCAATATTAAGAGTATATTTTTCCCCTTTTTTTTGCAAAATAATAAAGGTTTTAAGTATGATACATGAAGATATTATCAGGTAGTGAAAGGTAGTGTTAATCGTGGAACCTTCTATCAGGCCTGTTATTGGAATTACTTCTTCGATCGTTAGTCACAATAACATTCCTAGTTATAATCTACATGAGAAACATATACAGTCAGTAATACAAGCGGGTGGTATTCCTATTATCATTCCCACTGGTTCAGAAACGATGGCGGAAGTATGGGTGAGTATTTGTAACGGAATTATACTAGGCAGTGGGGAAGATATCGACCCCAATTCTTTTGGATCAAATCCAACACCAAAAATCCAGAATACCAATAAAAAACGTGACTTTACAGAAATTGAATTGGTGAAATATGCACAAATTCAGAGTAAACCTATTTTAGGGCTTTGCAGAGGTGCAACTATGTTAAATGTTGCATTAGGTGGGACAGTGATTCAAGATATAGAAACGAGTAATCCTCTTGCAATAAACCATAACCAGAAAGCGGCAAGACCAGAGCCAACCCACTATATTCAGATTGATGAAATGAGTAGGTTATATCAAATTCTCGGCAGTACAAATATCCAAGTAAACAGCATGCATCACCAGGCGATTGATAAGCTTGCGCCTAATCTGAAAAAAGTAGCGGCAGCCCCAGATGGTGTCATTGAAGCCGTCGAAGGAGTAGATAAAACATCACCTATGATAATGGGGATACAATGGCATCCAGAAGAGATGGCGAGTAAAGATCCAACAATGCAACGGATATATGACGCGTTTATTAAGGAATGCAAAAACTAAACCTATATGTACCTTTGACATTTTTTATCACGGTGCTAATTGTCCACTGACGGTTATAATATAAATAAGTTGGGGGTGATGATAAATTGTCTGCGTCAAACGAAGTACCATATGTTTGGTATGCAAGCTATGGTTCTAATTTAAGTAGGGAAAGATTTTTATGTTATATAAAAGGTGGACGCCCGAGAGGTTCTGAAAAGAGAGAGGTAGGGTGTAGAGATAAATCCCTTCCCCTTGCAGAAGCAACACATATTATGCGATATCCTCTATACTTTGCAAAAGAGTCACAGCGCTGGCAAAGACAAGGTGTAGCTTTTATTGGATTAAGCAAAGATGAGAAGTTCTATACATACAGTAGAAAATATTTAATAACAGTTGAACAGTTTATGGATGTAGTCAAACAGGAAAATAATGGTGCAAACATAAAAATTAATTTAGATGAAGTGATGAAGAAAGGGTTTAAGACATTTAGAGATTCATGGTACGGAACGATTTTATTTTTAGGTGAAGAGGAAGGTTATCCAATTTTAACTTTTACAGCTGACTGGGATTTTGATGTTCCTTTTAGTACACCTTCTAAAGAATACTTAAGTATTATTATTCATGGTCTAAAAACAACATTATCATTAGAGAATACAGAAATTTTGCATTATTTGATTACGAAACCTGGAATAAATGGTCATTATTCGACAACTAGCCTTGAAAAGATAATAGAAGAAGTATAAAAAAGTCCATGTATAAGTTTATAATAAATCCTCAGAAAAACTAAATGCATTTTTTTCTAAATATTTTATATTATTATTTACATAAAGCATAAATCATTAATTCTCGTAAAAGTTAAGAAACAACATTTACGAGTTTTTTTGTTATAAAGAAAATTCTTATACATAAATGTTCCCTTACAGGAAAATATATACTTGAATTTAAATACAGGAGGTTACTATAGTGCAAAATCAAAATCAAAACCAAATGCAAAACAATGCACAAATGCCACAGAATATGGCGAATCAAGGGACTAGTCATAATCATGGTGCTCACGAGATGATGGATTCCCATGAATTAATTGGTGGCTTAATCGGGATGATGGAGCAGTATCAGTTGTATGATCAAAATATTCAAGATCAAGAATTAAAAAACATCTTGCAACGTCAAACTTCCTTTCTCACGCAACTGTATAACACAATCGTAGAAAGCTTCCAAACAGGCCAAGATCCTCAGGTACCAACACAGCAGTATAAAATGCAGCAAAATAATGAAGTTACTTATGGAACACAGGCTGGGCAACCAAAAAAACCAAAGCAGTCTGTTAATGAATTTACGGATGAATGTTATTCTTCTTTTATGTTAGGCCATACAAAATCAATGGCTTCTGGTCTCACTATGGCAGCGGTAGAGATGAACAATCCAGTATTACGCCGCATCATTGCTGATAGTGTGCCGAACATGATCGAGATGAGTTATGAACTATTCCTATATCAAAACAAACATGGATATTATCAACTGCCAAAACTAGATGCTCAAGATATGAATAATATGCTACAGGCATATACAAAAGCTCCACAACAAGGTATGCATTAAGATTCATGTAAAAAACCTCAAAAATGTTGGTTAACAACGTTTTTGAGGTTTTTGTTTGGCTGATGAAAAATTATCTTAATCCGTTTTCAACCTTGAATACATGTTTAAATTAATAAACCTATCTTTAGATTTCTCACACTGTCTTAATGTCCCCTCAAAAGTAAAACCTAACTTGTCCAGTACTTTAATCGAATTAATATTTTCCGGTTCTACCTTAGCTTCGATTCGATGGAAATGTAATGTATTGAAGGCGTATTGAATAAGGGATGAAATTGCCTCTGGCGCATACCCTTTACCCCAGTGATCCCTTGCTATCTCATAGCCTATATCAGTTTTCTCATTATCAAAATCAAGAGAATTATATCCACAAGATCCTATAATTTCGTTGGTTTTCTTTTCTATGATGGTAAAGCGAATTGCTTTCTGATCCTGTGCCAACTGGTCAAGAAAACTAATCATTTCTTCAGCCTGGTTTTGTGTTGTGAAATTACTAATATTCATAAATTCCGTCACTTTAGGATCCGACCAAATGGTAAACAGACTAGCAGCATCATCAGTAGTCATTCTCTTTAAATGTAATCTTTCTGTGTTTAAATGTTGAATCAATACTTTTACCTCCCATTTTCTTCTTTAATAGATGGATGAAAAATATTGATACTGCGCATTATTCAGCCCCTTCTAATTGATTTACTAGCCAGTAATGGATTCGATATGTACTTCTCGAATTGTTCGCTAGATATATATATGTTTTATATCTTCCAAAATCATATTCAATACCATCCGTTTTTAAATATAAGCATAATCATCCAAATTCAAAACGGTTTCTTTGCCTGTTAAATATGCCGCAACCTCTCTGCCGATTACGGGTCCAGCTGTTAATCCAGAAGAACCTAACCCATTCACTGAAAAAATATGATCTTCAGTCCATCCGATATATGGCAATGAATCCCTTGTGAAAGGACGTAATCCTACAGCCATAAATTGATCGCTAATATCCGCTAGAGGAAAATACCGTTTTGCTTCACCATGTAAATAATCCTGATTTTCTTTAGACGGCGTAATGGAAAATTCATCGGTGTCTTCGTGTGTTGTTCCGATTGCATAATGGTTTGATCCTGTTTCAACGATATACATCGGTCCTAACCCCATTACAACAGGAGAGGGAGTATGACCATCCTCTGCTTGCAATTCGAGATGTAGTAGTTCCGCTTTTTGATGGCGAACATTCGGTTTGTTAGAATATTCACCTGCCCATGCACCTGCTGCATAGATGATAGTTCCTTCACATTTTTCTGGATCTGCGTTTTGCTGAATCCATTTTCCACCGTGAGTATGAATACCTTCCTTTAATGCTGTTAGAAGCTGATCTCCACTTATCTGCCCTCCACCTTCTACAAAGACTGCAGGATAGTTATTGGTCAGATGTGGATGCATTTCTTTCACTTCTGCGTCGGTTAGCTTGCGAACAGCTCCCATTTCTGGTGAATCATCCTGTTTTGCAGAAATTCTCTCATATGCAAGTTGTTGAATTCGCTCATCTTTAAAAAGGCAAATCGCGCCATTTCTTTTATAACCAGTGGATTGTCCAGTTACTTCCTCAAGTTCCTGAATAAAATCTGGGTAATAACGAGCACCTTCTTGTACAAGTTTGTACCACTTTTTGTTTCTGCGTTGGCTTACCCAAGGACAAATGATACCTGCTGAAGCAGATGTTGCCTGTCCATTGTCTGAGCGATCAAAGACAGTAACAGAATTACCGGTTTTGGCAAGATGATAAGCTATAGAAGCTCCGGCAATTCCACCGCCAATGACAGTATATGTCGACATGTAATCCCTCCTGAAGGCTATTATAGCGTAAATCGACGCTGTAACGAAATAGATGAGGAGTGCTACCGATATTTCCCGAGAAATAATTTTTTAATGTAGCAGTTTTGCGTAAAAAGAGTACGTTAAAAGTAATAAAACTAGATATGTGTTGCATTAATTGTTACAATAATGCTATATAAATCACTGAGAGGGGATATATTTACATTGAATACGAAGTACTTAGACTTACTTGCAGAAAAGTATGACAGTGAAGAAAAAGTGGTAACCGAAATTATTAATCTGGAAGCGATTCTTAACTTACCAAAAGGAACGGAGCACTTTGTCAGTGATTTGCACGGGGAATACCATGCATTTCAACATGTGCTTAGAAATGGCTCAGGTAAAGTGAAAGAAAAAATTACTGACATTTTTAAGGATAAGCTGACACAACAAGAGATTAATGAATTTGCGACTTTAGTATATTATCCTGAAGAGAAATTGAAATTAATCAAAAATAATAACTTTAACAATAAACAGGAATTACAGGATTGGTATGAGAAAATCATTTGCGATATGATTCAGCTGATTCCTTACGCATCATCTAAATATACTCGATCGAAGCTCCGTAAAGCATTACCTGAACAGTTTGTCTATGTCATCGAAGAATTACTTTATAAATCAGATAAATACTCCAACAAAAAACCATATTATGAAAAAATCGTCCAGCAAATTATTACACTTGGCCAAGCTGATAAATTAATTACAGGACTTGCTTATACGATACAACAGCTGGTAGTAGACCATCTTCATGTAGTAGGGGATATTTATGATCGTGGACCTGATCCAGATAAAATAATGGATACGTTAATAAACTATCATTCTCTTGATATCCAATGGGGAAATCATGATGTTTTATGGATTGGTGCTTATGCTGGTTCAAAGGTTTGCCTTGCCAATATTATTCGTATTTGTGCGCGCTATGATAACCTCGATATTATTGAAGATGTTTATGGTATCAATCTCAGACCATTACTTAATTTAGCGGAGAAATACTATGATGATAATCCTGTTTTTAGACCTAAGGAACATCCGGACAGACCACTTTCAGCTGATGAAGCATTACAAATTACTAAAATCCATCAAGCGATAGCAATGATTCAATTTAAACTGGAAAGCCCGATTATTAAACGGCGGCCATTTTTTAACATGTCGGAAAGACTTTTACTGGAGAAAGTAGATTATGAGAATAACGAAGTAACGGTGTACGGTAAAACTTATTCACTTGAAAACACGTGCTTTGCTACAGTAGACCCGGAGAATCCAGCAAAACTGTTACCGGAAGAAGAGGAAGTAATGGATAAACTTTTGCTTTCTGTACAATATTCAGAGAAATTATCGAGACACATGAAGTTTCTGATGAAAAAAGGGAGCCTTTATTTAAGATATAACGGAAATTTATTAATTCACGGCTGTATTCCGATTGATAAAGATGGCAACATGGAACAGATGGAGATTGAAGGCAAAACATATAAAGGCCGTGATTTACTGGATAAATTTGAAAAATATTTACGCCATGCTTTTGTGAATTTGGAACAGACAGACGATCTGGCAACAGATATGGTTTGGTATCTTTGGACAGGGGAATATTCATCACTCTTTGGCAAACGTGCGATGACAACCTTCGAGCGCTATTTCATTAATGATAAGGAAGCACATAAAGAGCAAAAGAACCCGTATTTTTATTTGAGAGAAGACGAAGAAGTATGCCGAAAAATGTTAGAAGAGTTTGATCTAGATCCTGATCAAGGGCATATAATAAATGGACATACTCCTGTTAAAGAAGTGGAAGGGGAGAATCCAATCAAAGCTAATGGCAAAATGATTGTGATTGACGGCGGCTTTTCCAAAGCATATCAGTCGACAACTGGTATTGCCGGTTATACGTTGTTATATAATTCATTTGGTATGCAGCTCGTTTCGCATCAACATTTTAATTCAAAGGAAGATGTACTGTTAAATGGTGCAGATGTTTTATCAGTAAGAAGAGTAGTAGATAAAGAACTCGAACGAAAAAAGGTGAGAGAAACAAATGTTGGAGAGGATTTAATAGAAGAAATTGACATGCTGAAGCGCTTAATGGAATACCGATATATGAATTAACTTAAATCAGTCTATTACCCTAATAACGGTTCTCATTTTGAAAAACCTCTTAAATGTTGTTAACAATGCTTAAGAGGTTTTTGATGTTTATTTCATAGCTTCTACTTGTTCAAACAGTTTATATAAATAATACTGACCCTTTAATTGCTCTTCCACTAAATAATCCATATAAATTAGCGAGTCTTTCGCAACCTTTTTTGCTTTCGTAATGTTATTGTTATCAAATTCTTTTATCATTTCCCTTATAATTTCGATAGAAAAAAATGCTTTTCTAAGTGTTCGAATAATTAACAGTTTACTAATATCTGATTTGGTATATCTTCTATAGCCATTCACTTTATCACGATTGGGCTCTATTAATTCTTCTTTTTCCCAATATCGTAAAGCGGTTGTGGGCACATCCAAGGCTTCAGCAACTTCACCAATCGTGTAGAATTCCTTCTGTTTTCTGACCGGAATTTTTTCAGCAACTTCTATTTCCAATACTTCGATTACTTTCTCTGTTTTTTCCTTTTCTTTATGTAGGTCTGCTTGTTTTTCATTTACTAACCAAAGTACTTCTGTAAATTTTCTTTTTTGAACAAGAGGCATAATTTTATTAACAAAACCCATGCCAAAGCCAGTATTTAGTGCTCGTATGCATACAAAATATGCTACATGTTCCTCTGTATAAACTCGATAACCATTTTCTTTCCTTATCGATCTAGGTACGATTCCCCATGATTCGTAATGTCTAAGAGCACTCGTACTAATATTTAGTTTTCTTGCAATATCTATTGGGCGAACCATGCTATCCCTCCTATAGTCGTACAACTATTATCAACATTTTGCTTTGTATTTTCAAACTTTAGAGCAAAACATTAAAGTCCATGTGACGGATAATTGTTCAAAAAACAATTCTTTTTTACATTAACCTTATAACTTGCATTAATGTAATAGAATGGTTTGTGAATCATAAAAATAGGGAGGAAATTCTATGACCAGTATTCAAATTAAAGGTGCTTATGAAAACAATTTAAAACACATCTCTGTATCGATTCCTAAAAATAAGTTAGTCGTTTTAACAGGACCATCAGGATCAGGAAAATCAACTTTAGCTATGGACACGTTACAACGAGAATGCCAGCGCCAATATATGGAGTCTTTAGGTATGGCAACAGATAGTGTAAGTAAATCAAAGGTAGAGGCAATGATCGGACTATCACCATCTATCAGTATTGGCCAGCAAATAACGAATCGAAATCCAAGGTCAACGGTTGGAACGGTTACAGACATGTACACCTATTTACGACTTATTTATGAACGACTTGGAGAGCGGAAATGTCCCAATTGTCAATTTTCTATTTTGCCTTCTCTTGATAAGGAGACAATGCAAGAAGAAACGTCAGGTTATACCCAATACATTCATTGTCCCCAATGTAATACTCGCTTAGAAAAATTCACCCGCTCTCACTTTTCTTTCAATACTCCTGAAGGTGCATGCCCAACTTGTGACGGTCTTGGAGAAGTAAGTGATATTAAAAAAGATATGGTTTTTGACGAAAGTGTAAGCTTAAATGATGGTTGTGTTAAAGTTTGGATGAGTGGCACCTATTTTGATTATCAAAAACATAATGTGTTAATGGCTGCAAAATATTATCAAATTCCAATTGACGAGAATCTCCCTCTAAAAGACTATTCCACTGCCCAACGTGATTTGCTCTTTTATGGAGTAGAAAGTGAACAATTTAAAGCACACTTTCCCGATGTAAAACCACCAAAAACTGTTTCAAAAGGAAAATTTGAAGGAGTACTAACTGCGATTTGGAGAAGGTATAAGGAAAAAGGTGGTCAATCAAATGAAGCAACGCTTTTTCATTCCCAAACATGTCCAGATTGTCATGGGGAAAGATTGAATAAAGAAAGTCGAGATGTACTTGTTCATAATACTTCGATAACGAATCTAACCACCATTTCTTTAGAAGACATTTATGATTGGCTACAAAATCTTCAAAAATCCTTAACAGAAGGACAAAAAATATTTATTGAAACATATTTGCATGATTTGTTAGAAAAAGTAAGTAGGGTGTTAAAAGTTGGATTAGGTTATTTGAATCTAGACAGGCAAACTATTACATTGTCTGGTGGTGAAGCCCAGCGATTACGCTTAGCCTCTCTTCTAGGCTCTGGATTAACAGGAGTTTTATATATTTTAGATGAACCAACAGCAGGACTTCACCCTAAAGATACAAAAGGATTAGTGGATATTATGAAGCAATTAAGAGATTTAGGAAATACAGTATTAATTATCGAACATGATGTTGATGTTATGAAAGAAGCAGACCATATTATTGATATGGGTCCAGAAGCCGGTAGTGGTGGAGGAGAAATAGTTGGGGAAGGAACAGTAAAAGAATTACAAGCACAAACAGGTTCTGTAACTGGTGCGTTTTTAAGCAAAGATAAAAATACTATATTTGAACGGCGAAAAGGTACTGGACAAGCAATTCATATTCAAAATGCCTTTAAGCACAACTTAAAAAATATATCTGTAGACATTCCATTGAACCGTTTCGTTTCTATTTCTGGAGTTTCAGGATCAGGAAAATCGACGCTTATCTTTGATATTTTGGCAAATCAAGATGTAACAGGATGTGATAGTATAACGGGCTTAGAATCAATAGATGAAGTTATTACCGCTAGTCAGACAGGTTTAAGTAGGATGCAACGCTCTAATGTAGCCACTTATACAGATATGTTTACAACTGTACGAAATTTATTTGCCAACTTAGCAGAAGCGAAAGAACAAGGTTTTCGAGCAAAAGACTTTTCCTTCAATACTGCTGGTGGTAGATGTGAAAATTGCCAAGGTCTCGGATTTATTTCTTTAAATATGCACTTCATCTATGACCTAGAAGTGATATGTCCGGTATGTCATGGTACCCGATTCAAAGAAGAGCTATTAACGGTGAAATATGAGGGTTACTCTATTTCTGATATTCTCGATATGTCAATTGCAGAAACAATGGAACTTTTTGAAAATCATAAAACATTAGCTCCTAAAATCAAGTTGCTAATTGAAATAGGATTAGGTTATTTGAAATGGGGACAATCGTTAACAACACTTTCAGGTGGGGAAGGACAACGACTGAAGTTAGCCAAAGAATTAAATAAAAAAGCAAAAAATCACACACTCTATTTATTAGATGAGCCTTCCAATGGATTACATCCTAAAGATGTGAAGCAACTATTAATTTTGCTAAATAAATTAGTGGAAGGTGGAAATACAGTTATTGTAGTTGAGCATAACATCGATATTATTCGTGCTTCTGACTGGGTGATTGATTTGGGGCCAGAAGGTGGAAATAACGGTGGTACTATCGTATCAACAGGAACTCCGGAAAATGTAGCATACGCTAGAGCTTCCTATACTGGTAAGTTTCTGAAAGACTCAATGAGAGTATAATTTATCACTGTGTTAATCGTCCGTTTAACCCCTGCTTCTAGGTTCGAGTAAATCAAAGAAGCAACGGAAGCTAACACCCTGATAAGTTTCACTAACGATCAGTAGGGGGCAAAAACCCCCACTGATGGAAGTCTCACTTTATGATGACAAAAAAGGCGACATTCTTAATTTTATTTTGAATGGACGTCTTTTTTTGTTTGTGAGCAGGAAATCTTATATAATTGGTATAAAATAGTAGTTTTACATACATTTTACGAATAATTAATTGTAGGTTAATAGAGAATTCCTAGAATGATAGAAGATGGTAAACAAAGGAGGGGGATACTGACACTTCACAAATTGTTGGAATTACATACTTCTCATGTCCTAACATAAGGTGAGACTTCCATCAGTTGTGATTTCAAGGACGATTAGCAGAGTGAAAAATAGATTCATAGAAAATCATTTATTAGGAGGTAACGATTAAATGACTAGAGATATGCGTATTGGTTTTTCTTTACGAATATTTGCAATTATTGTACTAGTATTAATGTTTGTTTTACCTATAAGTACGTTGGCTGCCGAGGATGATAGTGAGGATTTTTCGTTAACAATCATGCACATGAATGACACACATGCACATGTGGAGCCATTACCTCAAATGTTAACCGCTATAAAGGAAGTGCGAACAGAAAATCCTGACGCATTGTTATTCCATGCCGGGGATGTTTTTTCAGGTACATTGTATTTTAATCAGTTTAAAGGACAAGCTGATTTGGCATTACTAAACATGATGGATTTCGATGCGATGGTTTTTGGCAATCATGAGTTTGACTTAGGTTCAGGGGAAGATGGACATCAGTCTTTATCAGAATTTGTAGCGGCAGCAAATTTTCCATTCCTAGGGACTAATGTTGATTTCTCAGCGGATCCATTTATGAGTAGTTATGTAAATGCTGATGCTATTACAGGTTCACCAGAAAATGGATCGGTCTATGATGGAATAATTAAAGAAGTGAATGGTGAAAAGGTTGGTATTTTTGGATTGACGACAGAAGATACAGCTAATATTTCCAGCCCAGTAGATGTTCAGTTCTTGAATTATATGGAAGAAGCAGAAAAGGCAGTTGCTACATTTGAAAAACAAGGTGTCGACAAAATTGTCGCATTAAACCACATTGGTTATGATAGTAATCCTGAAATGGGAAATGATTTACAGCTAGCGGCAAATGTGGATGGAATTGATGTTATTGTTGGCGGGCACTCTCATACAAGATTAGATGAACCAACCATTGTCTCAACAGATGAAACTGGTGCTGAAAAAGATCCTACTGTAATCGTTCAGGCACATCAATACGCTCAATTGTTAGGGACATTAGAGGTTGCGTTCGACGAGAATGGAGTAGTCACTGGTCACGCCGGTCAATTAATGGATGTAAGTGAAAAAGAAGCTGATCCAGAAGCCGCGGAAGTACTTGCCGATTACAAAGTAGAAGTAGATGAGTTAGCTAATCAAGAAACAGGTGCAGTTGCAATGAAGGATATTCCAAATCCCCGTCTCGGTGATAGTGATGTTAGTGTTCGTGCAAATGAAACAGAATTAGGCAACCTTATTACAGACGCCATGTTAGCCAAAGCAAAGGAAAAAAATCCTGACGTTGTTATTGCAATGCAAAATGGTGGAGGAATTCGTGCGGCAATAGATGCAGGTCCGATTACTGTTGGAGAAGTGATCGCTGTGTTACCGTTTGGCAATGATCCAGTGGTGGCTGAATTAACAGGAGCGGAAATTAAAGCAATACTTGAGCATAGTGTCCGTCAAGCCCCAGCAGAGAGTGGCGGTTTTTTACAGATTGCTGGTATGAAATTTAACTATGATAGCACCAAAGAACCTGGATCTCGTATCATTACCATGGAAGTGGAAATCGATGGTGAATACGAGGAGATTGATTTAAATCAGACTTATTTAGTAACTACAAACAATTTCACTGGTAAAGGTGGAGACGGTTTTGACGTATTTGCCCAAGCATATGATGAGGGGCGTGTAAAAGATATCGGTGAAATCGATTGGGAACAATTACGCGATTATATGGTAGAAGACCTAAATGGTGAGGTTGATCCGGTTATCGAAGGTCGTATTATAGACTTATTAGGGGAAGAGCCAGGTAAACCAAAACCAGATCCGGATCCAGAACCAGAACAACCGAAAGAAGATAATAATGATGAAGGAACTCCAGATGACACAAATGATAAAGAAGGATCCGGAGACGAAACTGACAACGGCGGATCTGAAGATGATAATGAAAACACAGATGGAGAAACTGACAATGAAGATGCTGAGAATAAAGAGGATAAAGAGGATAAAGCAGATTCTGAAAAAGACAGTGATCAAGAAGTTTATGTTGAAAGTAACAATGAAGCAAGTTCCGATGATGGACATAATCAAGAAGAAGGAGAACGTCTTCCAGATACGGCTACTAACATGTATACCTTTCTCTTATTCGGTGGCATCATCTTAATCATTGGAATAGGTTTTCTAGTTTATAGAAGAGTAAAACTATCATAACCAGAGTAATTTCAGGTCTGTGACCTACTAGATCAGTAGTAGGTCACAGACCGAATTTTTTAGAGACAGTATTTCTGGAGATGTCTAGTTCTGAGCGTTGAGAACTCGTTTTAATCGGCGTTTTCACCAGGAATAGCCATCAAACCGTCGAATAGAACGCACCAAATCGACGTTTCTCTATAAATTAATCATTCCTCTGTCGATTAGGAACTAGTATTTTGTTAAACTATAATAAATCTATCGAACAATCATTCAAGTACCATATTAAAATGGATAAATATGTTATACAATGATATAAAAGAGATTCTAGAAAAAGAGGTGTAGATGATGCTTCAAAATGAAATGACTGAACTTTTGCATATTCAATATCCGATCATTCAGGCACCAATGGCGGGTGGCGTAACAACATCAACATTAGTAGCTGAGGTTTCGAATAATGGTGGTCTAGGAATGATTGGCGCAGGCTATATGTCTCCTGTTCAAATGCGTGAACAGATAAGAGAAATAAGGGAGTTAACATCCAACTTTTTTGGTGTGAATCTCTTTGTTCCAGAAGAATTTGATATGACAGAAAATGAAATCAACACAGCTGAACAGTTATTGCAACCTATTCGGGAACAATTGCATGTTGAAGATAAATTGGATATTCCGACATTTAGTAAAGTAACAGAAACTTTTCACGAACAAATGAAGGTAGTAATCGAAGAAGAAGTTCCTGTTTGCTCTTTCACCTTTGGTATTCCTTCTAAAGAAATGATTAAGGAGTTAAAAGAACATAACATTATTCTGGTGGGAACAGCTACAACTGTTAAAGAAGCAATAGAAATAGAAAAATGTGGAATGGATATTGTTGTTGTGCAAGGCAGTGAAGCAGGTGGACATCGAGGAACCTTTTTGGCTGGGGAGAAGGAAAGTTTAATTGGTCTAATGTCGCTTATCCCACAGGTTGTTGACCAAGTGAAAATCCCTGTTATTGCTGCGGGAGGAATAATGGATGGAAGAGGGTTAATGGCTTCTATTTGTTTAGGAGCAATGGGAGTTCAAATGGGGACTGCTTTTTTAACTTGTGAGGAAAGTGGAGCTAATAAGTTACATATTAAAGAAATTCTTCATGCTACTGAAGACCAAACCGCTTTAACTCGCGCCTTCTCAGGAAAATGGGCGAGAGGAATTAACAATAAATTTATAACAGAGATGAAACAACATGAAGGATCCTTGCCAGACTTTCCTGTGCAAAACAGCTTAACGAAAACAATTAGAAAAGCCTCTTTCTCACAAAATAATCGTGATTATATGTCACTCTGGTCTGGGCAAAGTCCAAGATTAGCCAAAAGACAAACTGTCAAATCATTGATTCATAATTTGATGACAGAAGTAGATAAGTTTAATAAAGATTAACCCAATTATTTAATTATAAAGAAAGAATTAGTGTAACCATTCGAGTGTTAAGAGAAAGAAATAATAATCCCAAAATTTCTTGAAAAAGAGGAATTAGGCTTATGAAAAATATGATAAAATTTCTATTGAAAGCATTTCCAAAACATCAAAATAATAGGGCGTGTTGAAAACGATGCATGAGTTAAAATCGGATTGTAAAAATTGCTTTGCTTTATGTTGTGTAGCTTTACCTTTTGGAAAGTCTAATGATTTTCCTTTCCACAAAGACGTCGGGGAACCTTGCCGAAATTTATGCTCCAATAACTTGTGTTCTATTCATGATCAATTGAGAGAAAAAGGCTTTAACGGATGTGTAAGCTATGAGTGTTTCGGTGCTGGCCAACACGTTTCACAGACTATCTATAAAGGAAAAGACTGGCGTGAAGATAGTGATCATGCAGAAGAAATGTTTGCTGTATTTCCTGTTGTCCAGCAACTACATGAAATGCTCTGGTACCTTAAGCAGGCATTAACACTAAAGGAAACAGAATCCTTTCATGATAGCCTACAAATCCTTTACGATGATACCGTTAAACTTACTGAGAAGGACCCTAAGGAGATTCTTGAAATAAATATTACTGAACATAGAAGTAGTGTAAACATACTATTAAAAGAGACGAGCAAGTTATATCGAGACGACCTGATAAATAAAAGTAAAAAAATCAAAAAAACTGCTGACTTATTAGCTGCCGATTTAGCAGGATTAGATTTAAAAGGTGAAGACTTTCGCGGGAAGCTATTAATAGCAGCAAACTTAAGCGATAGTAATTTGAGAAAAGCTGATTTTATCGGAGCGGACCTTAGAGATGCCAAATTATATGGTGCTGATTTGACAGATGCTCTTTTTCTTACTCAATCTCAGATTAATGCAACAAAAGGTGATCTGGATACTAAAATTCCAAAATATTTAGAAAAGCCTGATCATTGGAGGAGATAAATTTCACAGACCTAGTTTGATAGATAAAGCGAGACTTCCATCAAGTGGGGTTTTACGGACGCTACACCCTGATAAGTTTCACTAACTATCATTGGGGGTCAAAAACCCCCAATGATGGAAGTCTCACTTTATAAACGATCGAGGTCGATAGCCTGATTGATATAATATCCGAATGCAGTTTCATCCACGTCGGCTATATTCTTCACACGAATATGTCGCATTTTTTTGCCTTCTCCACCTAATAGATTGTATTTATCGTCTAACTGACCTCCTGCATAAAAACCTAAATTAACATGCTTTTTTGAAGGCTGTAGGTAGCAAATATTATTATTAATGCTATAAGAAGGCATTCCCCATTTTATTTCTTCTTTAAAATTATCTGATGACTCAAGGACTATTTGTCGTAAGCTGTTGGTGATTTCTTGGATAGGATCAGGAAATTGACTAATAATTTTTTCGACAGATTTGTTTGGCATATACTTTCTTCCTCTCTGTTTGAAACAAATTGATAAGCAATCATCCATAATTTTGCTAAATAATTGCCTATGTTGTTCATAATTCTATTTTATCTTTTCCTGCAACACTTTTGATATGTAAATCTCGTCGAGGAAAGGGAATTTCAATATGATTGTCATTAAGGATTTTATCAATCCGAAAATTGATATTACTTGTAGTTTTAATAACTAAAGTAGATTTTGGAATCCATATAAATAATTCAAAGTCTAGCGAAGATTCACCGAATCCAACAAAATTAACAAAAGGTTCCGGGTCAGTTAAAATATTTCCGGACGCCATTCTTTCATCCTCAGCAACCTGTAACAGTAAATATCTAACAAGCTCTACATCAGATTCATAAGCTACCCAATAGGAATTCGAAGTGATCACTATAGGAACGGTTTACCACATGCTCCTCTAAGAAATAGGAATTGGGAACAATGATGTGTTCATTTTCAATCGTTGATTGAATAATGGAAGATTCGATTAAAAGTGAATTGTATACCTGTTTCTAATTGATATCTGGAATATGCTTTTGGTAATACAAATTTAGTGATTATATTTGATGCACTATTTGCCAATGAAACCCAATTGATTACCGTTTTGATTACTTGAAAATTGTTGGATTTCTTTGTGATTAAAATAGCAATCCAACGTAACAATAAGATAAACAGTAGAAAAATACAATAAATGAGATCTTTAGTTAGCCCTCTGTATTATTCCCTCTTTACCAGAAAATCAAGAATTAATCCCATTCGCTTTCCTAAACTCTGATGGGGTACATCCTTTATGTTTTTTAAATGTACGAATAAAATAACTTTGATTATCAAAACCTACTTCTAGCGAAATTTCAAGTATTTTATAGTTGGTTTCCCGTAATAATCTTGTGGCATGATGGACCCTGACAAAATTTATATATTCTACTGGTGTCATTCTTACAAAAGATTTGAAGAAGCGATTAAAATGGCCCTCACTCATTTGTACAAGGGATGCGAGGTCCATTATTTTTATTTTCATGTGTGAATTTTCCTCAATATATTGCAAAACCTTTTTGATATGTTCTGTTTTTTCATCGCGAATTGGCTGTTTTGGAAAAGAATAATTCCCCATCCATTCAGCTATGATCTGAAACAATAGCCCTTTAATAAAAAGTTTATAAGCTTTTGGACGGGTTTGATCGTATTGAATAATTTGTGTTAGGTTACCCAGGATATTTTTTTCCCACTTGGACTTTGATCTAAATAATATTGGATGACCGATTTCAAGGTGTTTTATATAGTCTAAAAAATGCGTTTCAATATCATCATAAATAAAGCTTCTTAAAAGATTGATATGAAAGACAACTGCAGTAATCTTAAATTCATTATCTTGATAAGGATAGGCAGCATGAAGTTGGCCGCTCTGAATTAAGACGGCTTCACCAGGTTGTACGATGGTGCTGGAAGAACCAATTTGAAAAATGGCTGGTCCTTTTTCTAATAAGGTTAGTTCCATTTCATAATGCCAATGCAAACCGAAGATAACTCCATGGCTATCAAGGTGATCTTCTTCATAAATCTTGAGGGGAAACTTTTGGTCTCCATGACTTCTATCTTCGATTAACCGCTTCTTATCCATCACGACAACCTCCTTATCAACAGTATATCAGAATTGTGTTATAAAATGATAGAAATGAACAAGAAAATGTCGAAAAAAGTCATTATTATTGTACTTAGATAGATGTAACAAACATACTAGTCAGGGGATGGTAATTATTCATGGCAGTAATGATAACGATTTCTATGTTCCAATAGACTAATTTTAAATTAATAGGAGGTTTTTATAATGAAAAAAGTTCTAGCAATGATTTCTGTTTTGTTTGTCCTTGTATTAGCCGCATGTGGTGGTGGAGATTCCATTACAGATGGACAATCTAGCGAATCTGCAGAAGATTCTAATGCAGTGAAAATTTGGTATTATTACACAGGTAAGCAGCAAGATGAATTTTTGAAATTAATTGATGAGTATAATCAATCACAAGATAAGTATACAGTGGAAGGAGAATATGTACCTTTTGCTGATGTGAAAAAGCAATTGTCTGTTGGACTAGCTGGTGGTACGTTACCAGATATGGCTCAGATGGATGTTGTTGATAATGTTGCATTTGCTGAACAAGGTGTTTTAGAAGATATTACGTCTTATGTGGAAGAGTGGGGAGAAATTGATAACTTTTATGAGGGACCAGTTGAATCGGTAAAATATGATGGTAAATATTACGGCTTACCAGCTGGAAGTAACTCTTTAGGCTTATATTATAACGAAGATATGTTAGCAGATGCTGGAATTGATTCTCCACCAGAAACATGGGAAGAATTAAGAGAAGTAGCTAATAAGTTAACAACAGAATCGACTACAGGATTTGGTATGTCTGCGATTA
Organism: Gracilibacillus sp. D59; assembly: GCF_052246695.1. Taxonomy (NCBI): domain Bacteria; kingdom Bacillati; phylum Bacillota; class Bacilli; order Caryophanales; family Bacillaceae; genus Gracilibacillus; species Gracilibacillus sp. D59. The sequence continues at coordinate 303,574 of NZ_JBQQCK010000003.1, forward strand.
AATCTGAAGAAGGTGCATTTCAATTTTATCCATTTTTACGATCAGCAGGTGCTGACTACGATAGTTTAGTCTCTGACGGGGCATTAGAAGCAATGACTCTACTAACAAATCTTGTCAAAGATGGTTCGATGAATGGTGGCGTCGTAAATGCTACACAAGATGACTTAGCTAGACAATTTGCTTCAGGAAAGTTAGCGATGATGATTAATGGTCCATGGAATATCGAACGTTTAAAAGAGGAAAACCCAGACCTTAATTTCTCTATTACTCAAATTCCAAAAGATGAAGAATATGCATCTGTACTTGGGGGAGAGAATCTTACGGTTATAAAAGATGGAAATGTTGAAGGGGCATTTGATTTCTTAAAGTGGTTCTTAGAGCCTGAAAGACATGAGAAATTCACTGCAGATACAGGTGTTTTCCCGGTTAGAAGAGATGTATTGGAGAATTCTGATTTTTGGAATAAAGATGAACATTTAAGTGGGTTTGTTCCTACGATGGATGTCGCAGTTCCAAGAGGGCCATCACCACAATGGCCAGCAATTTCTGAAGCAATTCAGATTGCGCTTCAAGAGTCACTAACACAATCGAAGTCACCTGAAAAGGCATTAGAAAAAGCAGCAAAATCAATAGACGAAACGATTAAAGAGTAAGGAAAAGAAAGCCCCTGTCAAATAGGGGCTTTCCATTATTCTCAAACTAAAACAAGGAGATGAAGGCTATGAAAAGCTTTCGCAGTGAATGGGGAAAATACGCATTTGTACTCCCGGCAGTGATCTTTATGCTGCTACTAATTGGTTATCCCCTTATATACAATATCATTTTAGGTTTTCAAGATGTTGATCTTAATAGCTTAGCTACAGGGGAAAGAAATTTTGTAGGCTTTGATAATTATAAAACGATAGCAGATGAAGAAGTATTTGGTATTTCCATTTGGAATACGATTGTTTATACAGTTGGTAGTGTTGTATTTCAAATCGTATTAGGCTTCTGTCTCGCTCTATTTTTTAGTATGAAATTCCGTTTGGCTTCTTTTTTAAGAGGGGTTGTCATGATTAGCTGGTTGATCCCTTTAACCATTACATCACTTTTGTTCAAGTTTATGATGGGATCTACAGAAGGTATATTTAATCAAATGCTGATGACCATTGGTATCATAAATGATCCTATACCATGGCTGTCTAGCCCTGATCTATCGTTATGGAGTATTATCATAACGAATATATGGGTAGGTATTCCGTTTAATATGTTATTACTTTCTACTGGTTTAAGTAGTTTACCTGATGATGTTTATGAAAGTGCAAGTTTGGACGGCGCAAACTGGTTGCAAAAACTGGTCCATATAACGATTCCATTGCTTAGACCCGTAATTTTAGTCGTGATGATGTTAGGTTTTATTTATACATTTAAAGTATTTGATTTAGTCTTTGTCATGACGGGTGGAGGACCTATCAATTCAACAGAAGTATTATCGACACTAGCTTATCGATTCTCCTTTGATGAATTTCAGTTTAACTTAGGTTCGGCAACCGCCAATGTGTTATTCCTAATATTGCTTGTGGTAAGTGTTATTTATCTATTCATGATCAACAAAGATGAGGAGGCCTAATAATGAGTAGAAGAAAAGAATGGATGTTAAATATCATCGGTATACTGCTTGTTGCAATATTTTTGTTTCCGGTATATTGGATGATCATTACTGCTTTTAAAAATCAGTCAGAAATATTTCAGTCTACTCCAACGTTCTGGCCGCAAAATTTTCAATTGGAGAGCTTTGCCGAGATCTTGAAAGATAATGTATTTCAATACTTTTTAAACAGTCTGATTATCTCTAGCTTGGCAACGATCATTGTGTTGATTTTGGCTGTTCCATCTGCATACGGTCTGGCACGTTTTAATGTAAAAGGGAAAGGTGCTATGCTTTTGCTTTTTCTTGTTACCCAAATGTTACCAGCAACAGTCATCTTGACACCATTATTTATTGTGTTCAATAACCTTAGCTTATTAAATACGTATTGGGGCCCAGTGTTAGCTTGTGCAACATTAGGAGTACCTTTCTCGGTTTTAATATTAAGAACGTTTTTTGTTGGGATTCCAAAAGCATTAGAAGAAGCGGCAAGAATAGATGGTTGTGGTCGCATTCGAACCTTTCTTAGTATCATTCTACCAATATCCTATCCAAGTATTGTTGTTTGTGGAGCGATCTCTTTCTTCTTTTCATGGGGCGATCTGATTTTTAGTTTAACCTTTAATAGAAATCAAGATCTATGGCCATTAACTGCAGGAATTTATAATGCGATTGGACGTTATGGAATTGAGTGGAATGATTTAATGGCTTTTGCAACTATTTCAGTATTACCGGTTATCATCATCTTTGTTATTCTGCAAAAGCAACTAGTGAAAGGTTTGGTAAGTGGATCTGTAAAATAATATACACCAAAGAAACGAGAAGGATGTGTGAAGTATGAAGTTTACTAATGGATTTTGGCTTGTGAAAGAAGGATATGAGATAAATAATCCAAGAGTTGTTCGAGATATCAAGTTTACCGATAATATTTTAACACTTTATGCACCATGTAAGTACATTTCAAATAGAGGAGATACTTTAAACATACCGTCCCTAACAATTCAAATTTCTGCTCCAATGGAAGAAGTCGTCCGAGTTAAGACATGGCATCATAAAGGGGGAGTGAAAAAAACACCTAACTTTGATGTCAAAGAAGGAGCGGTGGAAGCAACGGTTCAAGATAATGAGGAACAAATTATTTATTCAAGTGGCTCCATAAAAGTCATCATTCAACGAGATCCATTTAATATTGAATTTTATAATGACACGCAGAAGTTGACTCATATTGATTCAAAAGGATTGGCATGGATAAAAGGGCCGAATCAAGAAAGCTATATGCGTAGTCAATTAAATCTTAGCGTGGGAGAAAAAATCTATGGTCTTGGGGAGCGCTTTACTCCTTTTGTTAAGAATGGACAAGTTGTCGATGTCTGGAATAAAGATGGAGGAACCAGTTCAGAGCAGGCATATAAGAATATTCCATTTCATTTGAGTAATCGAGGCTATGGGGTATTAGTGAATCATCCTGAAAATGTCAGCTATGAGTTAGGTTCAGAGGCTGTATCAAAAACACAATTTAGTGTCGCAGGAGAGGACTTAGACTATTATATAATTAATGGGCCTTCTGCAAAAGAAGTATTGACCAACTATACGACGTTAACTGGTAAGCCTGCGTTACCACCAGCATGGTCCTATGGCTTGTGGCTAACAACCTCCTTTACGACAGAGTACAATGAAGAAACAGTCAATCATTTCGTGGATGGAATGGCTGAACATAATATTCCCTTAAGTGTGTTTCATTTTGATTGTTTCTGGATGAAGGAATTTGAATGGTGTAACTTTGAATGGGATCGAGATGCTTTTCCAGAACCAGAGGAGATGCTGAAGAGACTGAAAGAGAAAGGTTTGAAAATATGCGTATGGATCAATCCATACATTGCTGAAAAATCAAAGCTTTTTGATGAAGCGAAAGAAAAAGGATATTTAATTACAAAGCACAATGGTGATGTTTGGCAATGGGATCTATGGCAAGCAGGAATGGGGGTCGTTGACTTTACCAATCCTGACGCATGTACATGGTATGAGAGTAAGCTAAAAGCTTTATTAGATATGGGTGTCGATTCATTTAAAACAGACTTTGGTGAAAGAATTCCGACTGATGTTGTATATTTTGATGGTTCTGATCCAAATCGTATGCATAACTATTATGCTTATCAATATAATAAAGTGGTTTTTGATTTACTAGAAAAAGAAAAAGGTCACAAGGAAGCAGTTGTCTTTGCAAGGTCTGCGTCAGTAGGCGCTCAACAATTTCCAGTCCATTGGGGTGGAGACTGTGATGCCACCTATGAATCGATGGCAGAGAGTTTAAGAGGTGGCTTATCGTTATCCCTTTCTGGATTTGGCTATTGGAGTCATGATATTGGCGGCTTTGAAAATACAGCATCGCCTGATTTATTTAAACGTTGGACTGCTTTTGGATTGTTATCGAGTCATAGTCGCCTTCACGGAAGTTCCTCTTATCGTGTTCCATGGTTATTTGATCAGGAAGCTGTTGAGGTAACGAAGTACTTTTCTAATTTAAAGAATAGATTAATGCCTTATCTATATGCAAAATCGGTAGAAAATCACCGGACTGGGGTTCCTGTAATGAGACCAATGATCTTGGAGTTTGAGGCTGATCCTAATGCTCATGTGTTAGATCGTCAATATATGTTAGGAGATTCGTTGCTAGTTGCCCCTATTTTTAATGAAGATAGTATTGGTCACTATTATTTACCTAAAGGAAAGTGGACCCATCTCATTTCAGGTGAAGTAGTAGAAGGTGGATCTTGGAGAGAAGAAAAATATGATTATATGAGTCTACCTTTGTTTGTGAAAGAGAATACGATTTTACCAGTTGGTGCAAATATGGACAAGCCGGATTATGATTATCGAGACCATGTTACGTATTGTATCTATCAATTGCAAGATGGCGGGGAAGCCACCGCTGTTGTACCTGATATAAATGGGGACAATCAAGTAGATATTACAGCAAGTCGTCATGGTAACGAGGTAACAATTGAAGCCAATCATAACGAGCAATTATCTTATTCAATTTTGTTTAAAGGTTTAGACACGATTACTCATGTAAGTAGTGGGGATTTCGAAAAAGTTGAAGATGGTGTAAAAATTAATTTGAGCGGATCTCAAAAGTTTATCGTTACATTATAAGAATGGAAGGAGCTAGTCTATGGATGAGACTAGCTCCTTTTAACTAAGGTGTTTTAAATTGATTTCTTTACATATATGATATAACATGATATAACATATATAAATGTTTTTGTAATGAAAGTAGGTGTTTGCTTTGTCAAAGCCATTGTATGAGGTTTTGTACGAAAATATAAAGAAAGACATTACCTCTGGGGTTTATAAAGAGGGGGATCGTGTGCCATCAGAGAAAGAGCTATCACATCAATATGACGTTAGTAGAATTACAACGAAGAAGGCACTAGAGCTACTGGCCGGAGAAGGTTTGATCATTAGACATCCAGGTAGAGGTTCGTTTGTTAAAATGAGTTCGGATAATGAAGTGGAGGCAATGGAAAACGGAGCCAAACCATATAAAAAAGAGCGGGAATCCCCACTCATCGGTTTAGTGATAACGGATTTTGATGACAGCTATGGTACAGCTTTAATTTCGTCCATTGAAAAATGTACAGCAGAACAATCGTGTTTTCTTGTGTTACGACGTTCCTTTGGAATCCCTGATATCGAAGAGAAGGCGATTAGAGAATTAGTTAATCTTGGTGTGGATGGACTTATTGTTTTTCCTTCTCAAGGAGAGTATTTTAGTGAAGAAATATTAAAGTTAGTCTTAAATAAATTTCCACTTGTACTTGTTGATCGTCACCTAAAAGGGATTTCCACTGCATCTGTAAGTACAGATAACGTAGGTGCTGCAAGAATAGGTACAGAATACTTGCTAGAACTTGGACATCGATATATAGGCATCCTTACACCGCCTCCTAGCGATACAACTGCACTAGAAGATCGAATTGAAGGATTTGTTCAGGCTCATGCTGAAAAAGGCGTAATTGTAGACAGAGAGTTATGGATTAATAGTATTACGTCAACTCTCCCCAATTCTTTTAGACCTCCAAATATTAAAAGAGATATCGAAAAGATAAAAAATCATATGGTCGAACATCCTAACATTACGGCTTTGTTTGCTGCTGAATATTATATTGCCCAAATGGCAAAAGAAGCTGTTAGAGAATTAGGTATGCGTATACCAGAGGATATTTCGATTATCTGTTTTGATAGTCCTCCTACACATATAGGTGAATTTCACTTGACCTACTTAGCGCAGGATCAGGAAAAGATGGGTCGAAAAGTGTTTGAGCTTTTAATGAAGCTTCGAAATAAGGAAGATCAAGATATAAATCCCAAACGAGTATTATTAGATGCTAGTTTAATAATAGGTAATTCTACTGCACCTGTATCAGTTAAAAAATAACCCTAAAAATGCGACTCTCTTGTTAAGTCGCATTTTTTTAGTGTTCACAGAAAATGATATTGGGAACCTCCGATGATTAAGTGATCGTACCAGAAAATTAAAATAGTATATTCAAATGTAATATTAATTTTGTTATTGACATATTAATAATATCAATTATACTATTTGTAAATCAATTACTAAAGGAGGTGAAATTATATAGATGGCAACAAATACACTTCCCGAATCAATGTTAGAAATGATGGATAAAGTTACCAAGCATTTATCCAATCGTCCAAAGTTAGCAACCATGTTTTGTAATTGTTTTAAAAATACCATTCAAACAACAGTAGAACAGCTTGAAGATAACTCTACCTTTATTATAACAGGAGACATTCCTGCAATGTGGTTAAGAGATTCTACGGCACAAGTAAAGCCTTATTTAGCACTTGCAAACAAGAGTAATAACATCGCTTCCATTATAGAAGGAGTAATTAACCGACAAATTTTATATATCAATCTTGATCCCTATGCAAATGCCTTTAATAAAGAGGCCACAGGAGCAGGACAACAAAATGATATAACTGATATGTCAGAATGGGTTTGGGAAAGAAAATACGAAATTGACTCACTGTGTTATCCAATCCAATTAGCTTATGAATTTTGGAAACAAACTGGTAGTGCAAAACACTTTGATCACCATTTTTTAAATGCTGTGAAAAAAATAATTGAGGTCTGGAAAGTGGAACAACATCATGAAGAGGATTCTACTTATCGGTTTCAACGTACGAACGGTCCACAATCGGATACACTCACACGAGATGGCTTAGGAGAACCCGTTTGTTACACTGGTATGACGTGGTCAGGCTTTCGGCCAAGCGATGATGCATGTACTTATGGTTATTTAATACCTTCTAACATGTTTGCTTGTATTATTCTTGGGTATATAGAAGAAATTCTAACCAATATCTATCAAGCGAATGAGATTGTTGCAAATGTAAACGAACTAAAACAACAAATTCAAGATGGAATTAATCAATATGGAATTATTGACCATCCTAAATTCGGAAAATTGTACGCATACGAAACAGATGGATATGGCAACTATAATTTGATGGATGACGCAAATGTGCCGAGTCTGTTATCGATGCCTTATCTAGGATACTGTGAGATGGATGATGAAATTTATCAAAATACTAGAGCATTTATTTTAAGTAAAGAAAACCCGTATTTTTATGAAGGAAAAGTTGCCAAAGGAGTAGGAAGTCCACACACACCATCGCAATACGTGTGGCATATTGCATTAGCTATTCAGGGACTTACTACGAAATCTGAGACAGAAAAAGAGCAATTACTTACCATCTTTGAAAATACGGACGCTGGCACCGGTTATATGCACGAAGGATTTCATGTTGATGATCCTACAAAGTTTACTCGTAAGTGGTTTTCGTGGGCAAATGCAATGTACTGTGAGTTTATAATGGATTATTATGAAAACGCTTTAAAATAATATCCTAAATAATAAAAAAGAGGTGGCTGAGATGAAAAAATGTCAGTTAAGCTGGATGCTGTTACTAGGGTTAGTTTTAGGAATTATATTAGTTGGTTGTAGTAGTGAAGACAGCTCAAGTACGGACGAAGATGGAGGAGGGTCAGACGACAAAATAAAGCTAACTTTCTGGGGAGATTGGACAGGTGAAGGGGAAGAACAATTTAATCATATGGTTGAATTGTTTAATAAGTCTCAAGATCGTATCGAGGTAGAATACGTCATTCAAGAAGATTTGGTAACTAAATTTATGACTGGTATAACTTCCGGGCAAATTCCTGATGTATTACTATGGGATCGCTGGAGAACTTCACTTTATGCACCAAAAGGTGTATTACATCCTATTAATGACTTCTTAGAGAAGGATGGTATTTCTGAGGATGATTTTTATGGAGAAGCATTGAAGGAATTAAGCTATGAAGGTAATTTGTATGGGCTTCCTTTAACCGTAGATACTAGAGCTTTATTCTATAATAAAGATCACTTCGAAGAGGCAGGTTTGGAGCCACCAGAAACTTGGCAAGATTTAAGAGAAGCAGCACAAGTGCTAACGAAAAAAAATGGAAATGACCTTGAACGTGCAGGGTTCTCTTTTTCAGATGTAGGATTATTTAGTATGTGGATTCAGCAAGCCGGAGGACAAATGCTGACAGATGATCTAACAAAAACAGCCTTTAATAGCGAAGCAGGTTTAGAAGTTTTAGATTTTTGGGGGAAAATGATATTTGAAGATAAAGTGTATAAGCCTGGTTTTGATAAAGGACTTGAAGGGGCACAACATCCATTCATTACAGGTAAAGTGTCTATGCATTATACTGGCCCATGGGATTTACGTACTTATGAGCAATATGGTGATCAATTAAATTTCGGTGTTGTTCCTCCACCAGCAGGTCCAAATGGCGATCAAGGGGCTGTAATGGGTGGATTTGGATTAGCTATTCCGGAAGCATCCGAAAAGCAAGAGGCGGCCTGGGAGTTTATCAAATGGTGGTTAGCAGATCCTGAAAATGCGTTGGAATGGGGGAAAACTAGCTTAAATATCCCTGGGAATAAAGCTGCTTTAGAAGATCCGTTTTTCCAAGACGATCCATTTTGGAAACCTTTTATTGATTCACTGGAATTTGCAACGATTCGACCTAGACATCCAGGTTATTCTGTGGCAGAAGTAGATGGATTGATACCACAGCTTGAGAAATTCATTACTGGAGAGCAGTCTGCCGAAGAAGCATTAAAGAATGCCCAAGAACAGGGAGATAGGATGCTAGAAGAAAATGAAGTTGAATAATATAAATGGAGCCAAGGGAAGTTCTATCGCTCTTAGCTTTACATCTAAAAAAAGTTCGTTTAATCGTTATCAATCGAGAGCTGCTTATTTTTTGATTGCACCTACATTACTATTATTTGTGATTTTTATGATTATACCAATAGTGATGGCTATTTATCTAAGTTTCACAAGCTATGACATCATTAGCGAAATGGAATGGGTCGGTTTAGAGAATTTTAAAAGATTAATAAATGATGACATTCTTTGGATTACTTTTAAAAATGTTGGCGTATTAGCTATTTTTTATGTACCGCTTATGATAATTATTTCGTTAATGCTAGCAATATTAGTAACCCAACCATACCGAGGAGTTACATTCTTTCGTTTAGCATTTTATATGCCCACAGTAACATCAGCTGTAGCAGCTTCGATAGTTTGGCTATGGTTATTAAATGCAGAATATGGGCTTATTAATCAATTATTGAGTTATATAGGAATTGCTGGTCCTGCTTGGTTAGCAGAGTCAGGTCCAGCAATGGCTTCTGTCATTGCAGTTACTCTTTGGTTGGGAGTAGGCGGTAACATGATTATTTATATGGCTGGTTTGAAAGGTATTCCAAATCAACTATACGAAGCTGCGAGAATTGACGGGGCATCTGCGTTCAAACAGTTGATTCATATTACCGTTCCCATGCTAAGACCGACAACGTTATTAGTTAGTACGATGACAATTATTGGTGCTTTGCAGATTTTTGACCAGGCATATGTTTTAACCCAAGGGGGACCAGCAAATTCTACTAAAACAATTGTTTACCATATTTACACAACCGGTTTCGAACAGTTGCAAATGGGCTATGCTTCGGCACAGGCACTTGTATTGACATTGACCATTTTAATCTTTACTGTAATCAACTTTAAAATTAATCAAAGTAAGGATTAGAAGAGGGGAGGATTATGATGAAGCAAAAAGAAAATTTCAAAAAATTATTTTTTTACATCCTAAGCTCGGCTATTGCTCTAATTATGGTTATGCCGTTTATTTGGAGTTTGCTAACATCGATCAAGCCAGATGAAGAGATATTTAGCATTCCAATTCAGTGGCTTCCTTCCACAATTACAATCGATCACTATATCGAAGCGTTTAAATCAGTTCCGTTTGGTCGTTATCTTTTCAATTCGCTATATCTAGCAGTCATGGGCGTGTTTTTTAACTTATTGTTTGGTTCGATGAGTGGGTACGCTTTTGCTAAGCTGAAATTTAGAGGAAGAAATGTCATTTTTGCCGTTTTACTAGCAGCCATGATGATTCCTGGGGTTGTTGTAATGATTCCCCAATATATCGTCTTGAACAACATGCCGTTAATGGGTGGTAACGATATCTTAGGTCAAGGAGGTCACGGATTACTGAATAACTTTTGGGCCGTTATCCTTCCAGGTGCTGCCGGATCTTTTGCAGTATTTTTTATGAGACAGTTTTTCTTAACCTTGCCAGATGAATATATGGAATCGGCTCGAATAGATGGCTGTAGCGAATTTCGAATTTATTGGAACCTGTACTTGCCACTAACAAAACCAGCTTTAGCAACACTTGGGATTTTTACTTTCCAAGCAGGTTGGAATAGCTTTTTATGGCCATTAATTGTCTTAAATGACCGATCATTGTACACTGTGCAAATTGGATTACAGGCGTTTACATTTGATAAACAAACCGCCTATGGTCCCATGATGGCAGCAACAATCGTGATTATTTTGCCGATCATATTAATCTTTATGTATTTACAAAAGTATTTCATCGATGGTGCAAATTTCTCTGGAATTAAAAATTGATGTCATTTTGTAACCGTTTAGAAAAAGAAGGTGAATACGGTGTATAAGTTGATGGAATGGATTGCTAAACTCGCGTTACTCAATATGTTATGGATTTTGTTTACTTTATCTGGTTTCCTTGTTTTTGGCTTTTTTCCTGCAACAGTAGCTTTATTGATGGTTACCCGGGATATAAAGCGAAATAATTCAAAAGGGATACGTGTATCTTATCTTCAGTATTTTGTTGATAATTTCATCCAAGTAAATGCGTACGGGTTTTTTATAGTGACCGTAAACATATGCTTCATTTCACTCGCAATCAAGTCGGTAAACCAATTTTCCGTAGTTTTTTCCGTTCTGATATTTGTTATTACGGTATTGGTGTTTTTGATATCACTGTATATATTGCCCGTTTTTACCCACTTTAAAGCATCTTTTGTCAATCATCTTAAACTTTCTATGGTTATAGCCTTAGGGCATCCAGTCGTATCCTTTGTATTATTTTCTTTATTTGCGATAAATTTTGGAATCATCTTTCATTCCAAGATTTTAATCGCCTTTCCCATTTTATTTTTGTTTTTTATGGTTAGTGTTTCTGCTTACTTTGCGACTGTCGTGTTAACGCCTGTTTTTGGGAAATTTAGTAGGACTACAGATTCTGATATGTCAAGTGTAAGGGGGGTAACAGAAGTCTAACATCATTCGATATGGAAATTGTCCTCACAACCAAATAATTATCACTCATTTTGAAAAATATCTATCTCATTAATGAAAAGGAGTGTCTGTATGCGTTTAAAATGTCATAGGCTTACGATGATGGCTGTTACATGTTTCCTTTTATTTTCTCTTTTTTCATTGAATATCGTTAAACCAAACTACTCACACGCTGCAACATCGTGGAGTGAGGAGTACGATGCAAGCCAAGGAACTTTGCATAACCTAGTAACGGAAAATTCTGAAACTGGTTATTTTGGAAACGGATACGTAGCAGGTTGGAATGAAGATGGTCAATCCGTTGAGATTAATGTGACCGTTCCGAATGATGGTAATTACACACTCGTTTTTAAATATTCGGCTGCAGCAGGTCAGGCTTCACGTTATCTAGAGGTAAATGGAGAAGGAGTCGTGGACCAAGTCCGCTTTTCAGGAACCGGGAGCTGGGGGGACTGGCAAACAACTTATCTGAATGATGTCTACTTAACGGCAGGTACGAATACGATATCACTAAGTTTTGTTTCAGATATGGGAAGCGTAAACTGGTTAAATTATGACAGCTTACTTGTTAAAGAACAGGGAGAGGAACAACTTGTTTCCTGGGGATTGACGGAAGAAGCGGAATTAGCACAAGCATCGCTTACGTCTAACTTTTGGAACACTGAAACGAATATGTTCAATAATCAATATCCTTATGATGAAAATAATAATCAATTCCACTATTGGTGGCAGGCACATGCCATTGATACGCTGATCGATGGCTATGAACGAACTGATGATTATGCCTATATCGATCAAGCGATAGCATTATATGAGGCAGTGAAAGCACGTAATGGTGGTGATATTCGGAACGATTTTTATGATGACATGCTATGGATGGCACTTGCGTTACAACGTTTACATGACTATACAAACAATCAAGAGCATGAAGAGGCAGTAATTACTCTGTGGGAAGACATTAAGACAGGCTGGAGCAGTGAATTTGGAGGAGGCATCGCTTGGAACAAAAATCAATTAGATTATAAAAATACCCCTTCGAACGCTCCAGCAGTCATTCTTGCTACTAGGCTGTATCAAGATTACGGAAATGAAGAAGATTTACAATGGGCTAAGGATATTTACAATTGGGTTCAAGATACATTAGTAGATCCGTCCAATGGTTTAGTGTGGGACGGCATTAACCGTACTGGCGATGGAAATATCGATAAAAATTGGGAATTCACTTACAATCAAGGTGTTTATATAGGTGCATCTGTTGAGCTTTATCAATTGACAGGAGAGAAAGAGTATCTTGATGAGGCGATCCAGACGGCAGAAACTACGAAAGAAAGGTTCTCGAATCACAATCAAATCATATATGAAGGTGGATCGGGCGACGGTGGCCTATTTAAAGGAATTCTCGTTCGTTATATGACTGAATTAGTTAAAACAGAAAACTCCCAAGTTAAGTTGGCAGAGTGGATAGTGAATAATGCCAAAAATGTTTGGAACCAAACAAACGAAGATCCTGAAATTTTGTTTGGTTCATCATGGGAAGGAACAATAAATCTACCGGTAGAACTTAGCCAACAGCTAAGCGGAGTCATGTTAATGGAGCATGCTACACAATTAGAACCAATTATTGTAAAAAATGTCATCCAGACGTTACAAGAACAGATAGATTCCTTTGTGGATGAAAGCGAAATAACCAGTTCACTTGCTAAAAAACTAAGTAATCACCTCGAACATGTGAATCATCATATAAACAAAGGCAATATGAAGCAAGTAATTAAACACTTGAAAGACTTTCATAAGCATGTGCAAAAAGGAAAGATAAAAGACCAAGTAAGTGAAATAGCATATCGACAACTGCAAGGATCCCTGGATACAATAATACATTAATGATTTTGCCTTATCTTGAATATGTTAATTCAAGCATTTAGAAAGTGAGCTTGTTTAGCTATTGATCTTTAAAAGGAGTGGAATTCGTGGAGATAATTCGCATTGGATTTATAGGAACCGGTGGAATGGCGCAGGTACATGCAGGTCAGTTATTAGAATTAGAAAATGTGGAAATTAAGGCTATTACTGATGTTAGCACTGAGGCGAGAGAACGATTTGTAAACCAAGCAGGTCTGCAAGATGTAGAGCAATTCACGGAATATCGTAATATGCTTGAACAAGTCGATTTAGATGGAGTTGTTATTTGCTCTCCTCATACATTGCATTTTGAACAGGCGACAGCTGTATTGGAAAAAGGTTTACACGTATTAATTGAAAAGCCGATGACGTGCTCATCGAAGGAAGCTGAGGAGTTAATTAAAATAGCCGAACAAGCCGATAAGATTATGCAAGTATCGTATCAACGTCATTTCCAACCAGAATTTATTTATATTCGTGATGCCATCGCAGCTGGGAAAATCGGTAAGCTTACATCGATCACCGCTTCCTTGTATCAACAATGGTGGCTTGGTTCCAATGATACGTATTCTTGGCGGAAGGACCCAAAATTATCGGGAGGCGGTTTTTTGATGGACTCTGGTAGCCATATTATCGATGTGCTACTTTGGGCATCAGGCTTAACTCCGGTTGAAGTAACTACACAGCTATCAAAACAAGGTGCGCCGGTAGAAATTGATACGTTTACTTCGATACGCTTTAAGGAGGGTGCAATTGCTGGACTAAACCTTGTTGGTTACTCACCTGTTTGGTATGAAACATATGTGTTTTGTGGTGAAGACGGCGCTATCTTCTATGAAAATGACAAAATTACACTACAGCTTTCAGGGAAGGAACCGATTGTACCAGAATTACCGAAGCAGACAACGAATCAGGACAAAAGTTTTATCGATGCGATTTTAGGAAAACATGAAGTTCAGGTTCCAGGCGAATTTGCATTAAAGGTAGTTCAGTTTTCTGAAATGGTGTATGAATCTGCTGGCTATAAGCCTTTATAAATGAACTAGAGGAGATGTAAATGACATGAATTTTAATATCGGAATGCGCATTCCACCGAAAATCGGTGCAGAAGGAATAGAAAAGATAGCGAGTTGGGCCTCAGAAGTAGGGTTGGATACACTTGATGTTCCTAAATTAAACCCGGAAGTAAAGAAGGTATGTCAAAAGGCTGGTATTGAAGTTGGATCTGTCGATGTTGAAAATGTGGCAAAACTATTTAGTTTAGATGAAGAACGGCGTGTTCATGCAATTTCTAGTCTTAAAAGTCAGATGACGCAAATCTCGGAACTAGGAGGTCGTGTGCTATTCATGTGTTTGGTTCCAGAGGATCATACACTGCCACGTGAGGAAGGGCTTGCAATCTGGAAAGAAACTTTTCCAGAAATCGTCCGACATGCAGAACAAACGGGTCTTTACATTGCAATTGAAGGCTGGCCCGGACCAGCACCTTATTATCCGACAATTGGATGTACACCAGAAACGCTACGGATCATGTTTGAAGCAATACCTTCTAAGCATTTTGGGATGACGTACGATCCATCGCATCTTGTGCGGTTGGGCATTGACCATATCCGTGTATTAAGCGAATTCGGTGAAAGAGTGAATCATTGCCATGGGAAGGATACGGAAATATTGCAAGATGAGCTTTATGAATGTGGTGTCATTCAATCAACTTTTTCGGAAAAGTATCTGTTTTCAGAAGGATCATGGCGCTATACGATCCCAGGACATGGAGAAGTAGACTGGGGAAAAGTAGCAGTCCGTTTGGAACGTTTGGGGTATCAGGGACCAGTTAGTATCGAATTAGAAGATTATCGCTATTGGGGCTCATTAGAAGCGGAGCAAAAAGGAATCGTAAAGGCAGCCTCGCATTTAAGAAGATACTTTAAATAGTAGATAGAGTAAAATAATCCATGACTTAATGTGATGTGAAATAAACAATATACATGTAAAAGGGTGAAGTAAGTGCATGATTTTAAGTTTGCCTTGAATACCTCGACACTGTTTCCGTTTGAACTAGATGTGATCGAGCAAATTAGGGTAGCAGCTGAAGCGGGATATGATGGCATTGAATTGTGGGTCAAAGATATTGAATCCTACCTTAAAGAAGGGGGTTCACTTAAAACAATTAAAGAGTTCCTGTCAGACAGAAATATATCCGTGGTTAATGCGATTACGTTCTTTAAGTGGTCGGATGCTGATGAGTCTACTAGAGTAAAAGGGCTTGTTGAGGCGGAACAAGAAATGTTATTGCTGAAGGAAATAGGATGTAAAGCTGTAGCGGCTCCACCCAGTGGGAATATGGATGATTTAGAATTAGAAATAATTGCTGAGCATTTTACTGCATTAACAACAATTGCAAAACGGATGGACATGGAAGTCTATCTTGAATTCTGGGGTAAGGCTAACAAACTAGCTACTTTGAGTGAAGCGATGTATGTGGCGATGGAGAGTGGACTGTCAGATGTTAAATTTTTATTAGATCCTTTCCATATGTACACTGGCGGAAGTTACTTTACAAGTTTATCTTATTTAAATCAGAGAAATATCGGTATTTTCCACGTCAATGATTATCCAGAAAACCCAACAAAGGAACAGATAACAGATTCAGAACGTTTGTTTCCAGGTGATGGGGTCGCGCCGACAGAAGAGATTGCGAACTATTTAGAAGAAATGAATTATCAAGGTTATTTATCATTAGAATTGTTTATCGAGAATTATAGTAATCGATCAGCGTTAGAAGTTGCTACCCATGGATTAAAAAAGATGAAACAGACTTACTTACCAAATAAATAAAAATAGTATTCACGGGGGATCTATATGTAATTTAATAATTGATCGTATGGATCACCCTGTTTTTTATGAATGTAAACAATAATATTTATGGTGGAAGCCTTAGTTAGGGAGGATATTATGAAGTTAGCAAACAAAACAACAAAATGGGAAACAAAAGCGCAGAAATCGTTTGATAGCCTGCTTCAATACTATTGGAATCACAACCTGGAAATGTTCAACAATCATTATCCAAATCCGGATAATCGCTGTAATCTTACATTCCATTACTGGTGGTATGCGCATGCGATCGATAGCTTAGTAGATGCATACAACCGAACCAATGACAAAGAGATTCTTGCACTTATCGAAACGGAATACGATGGTCTTTTGTTTCGCAACGGTGGTCAGCCAACTAATCTATTATACGACGACATGGAATGGCTAGCATTAGCATTGTTACGTGTCTATGAAGCAACGGAAAAAGATAAGTATTTAAAAGCTGTGCAAATTCTTTGGGATGATATAAAAACTGGTTGGAATGAGCACATGGGTGGAGGGATAGCTTGGCATAAACACCAGATAGATTATAAGAATACGCCAGCAAATGGTCCGGCTATTATTTTAGCAGCAAGGTTATATAATCATTTTGGAAATGAAGTGGATTTAGAGTGGGCACAAAAAATCTTTGATTGGCAAGAGCAAAACCTTGTTGACCCTGAAACTGGCTTTGTTATGGATGGAATCAATCGACTAGGTGATGGGAAAGTTGATACGGATTGGGAATTCACATATTGTCAAGGCGTGTATGTAGGGGCAGCAGTTGAGCTTTATCGGATATCCAACAATGCGAGATACTTACAAAATGCCTTACAAACTGCACATACAGCAATAGGAAAATTATATGATGTTGAACATAAAGTGTTAAAAAGTGAAGGAAATGGGGATGGAGGTCTGTTTAAAGGAATAATGATTCGGTATTTTACTGAATTAATTTTAACAGCTCCATCGGAAACAAGCGCAATACTTCAATGCTTAGAGGAGAATGCTGAAACCCTTTGGCAAAATGGGAAGGATAACGAGAAAACAATATTTAACCATCTGTGGAATGAGAAACCGGATCTAATTAAAGGGATTGATTTAAGCATTGAGCTAAGTGGTGTCATGCTATATGAATGTTTGGTAAAGATAGAAAGACAAGGATTAATTAAGCAATAACAGAAATAATCCCCAATTTTATAATTACATTAGTTAAAATTTTATACGCTGAAGGCATAGGCCATTTTTAATTGATCGAGGAAAATCTAGATGAAGCCTGCCCCTGAATAGGGGACGGGCTTACTTTTTGTATGGAATCATTTCACGGTCCAATTTACTATTAACGAATTTACCATTTCCTATGGTGTAATGCTCACTTCTCTACTTAAAAACTCCAGGCCTACTTCTAGCTACTCCAATTTCATTTTTTTTCGATAATTCCCTGGTGTCATCCCGACATTCTTACGAAAAGATCTGATGAAATTCTGTGAGTTATTATATCGCAGTTTATTAGCGATATCTTTAACAGGCATCTTGGTATTTTCCAACCATTCTTTGGCCATTTCGATGCGATATTGTGCTAAATATTCACTAAATGACATATTGGTCTCACGGCGAAATAAATTACTTAAATAGCTAGCATTATAATGCAGGCGATCTGCCACACTTTCCAATGTTAACTCCTGATCGTATTCTTCATGAATCATATGAATAACCTGTTCTGACAATGAGTGATATTGTTGCTCTGAGCGATTTTTGATATGGTGCATTATCGGATATATCATGATCTGTTTGAACCAATTCTCGATATCCTCCCTGATTCGGAAACGATGGAGATAATTAATTAGGGTCTGTTTGTCATCAATCATATCAATCTCAATTGCTAACATTTCTGTAAATTCTAATAAATTATTGATAAATCGAAGAATAGAGATTTCGTATTGTGTATATGTTAATTGTTTGTTAAAAATATTATCTAGTAGCTCTGTTAACTTTTGTTCAACACGCAATTGATTATAATTTTTAATGGCATCAAAAAGGTCATGTTCAATTTGTTTTGGATAAAAGGTTTTGAAGGAATGTTGCGATTCCAATGAATCAAACCAAATCACTTGCCCTTTCCCCAATACAATCGTTTGTCGCAATGCAGCTTCACTTTTTTGTAATGCATCGTTAGTCTCGGCTAAGTGTGTATATCGATTACTAATTCCAATACTGACGGAGATCTTCAACACTTCCAAAATCGTATTTTGAAGCTTTTTTGTTAAGCTATCCATGTATTGCTTATATGCTTGGTTGTTCTCTGCACCCATTAATATCGTTACTTGTTTATCCTCTAAGACGATAGGTGTCAATCGCCTTTCCTCACTAATTAACTCATTCATAATCGTGTTAATCGAAAAAAGGATAATATCATTATCGTTATCAGTAAATCTCGTACCTTCTAACGAATCAATTTTTATTAGCATCACGGTAAACCATTGCACATTTTTGTTCTGGATAGGTAGTTTTTCATTTATTTCACTTTCCGTGACATTGCCCAGAATTAATTTATTCATGAAAAAATGATGTAGCTGATCCTTTTGAGATTGTACTCGATCCTCTAATGTCTGATTTTTATCTAGTATAGTATGGATTTGCTTAGTGATTTCTCCAATTTCATCACGGGATTCACTGTTATCGTTTGGTAATTTCATGATGTGGATGATCTGTTGAATCGGCTTATATAATTTTCCAGAACCGATAATGGCAACGATAATAAGCCCCGACACTATAACAAGACATATAATTAAGGTGAACCAACCTATAGCATAGGAAGATTCTTTAAGGTCATTTAATCGAATAAGGTTAATATAAGTCCATCCGTTATAATTTGAAACGCGATAAGTGACAGTATATTTTTCGTTATTATAGTCGAAGTGAAATTGATTTTGTATCTGATTATTTTGTTTTATCGCATCAATAACAGGGTGATTTTCTAATGAATGATTTTTCTGGTTCTCACTGTTAAAAATCATTTGATTGTTTTCGTTCAATACGATAGTTGATCCATTATTTTCTTCCATTAGCATCCGGTCTTGTAGATCACATACAGGAATAACAGCAGCAATAAATCCCTTATTATTGACAGAGCTAAGAGGGAGCTTTTTTACCATAGTAAGATAACGCTTACAATTATTAGCATATTCGTCAATGAAAGTATCCTCAGATTCTTGAAGTAACCATGCGGATTTATTAGCAAGCTCACTATAGTTTTCAATAATTCCTTTATCATGATTGGCTAATCTTTTTAATCCTCTATTCCGGAGTAGCCACATCTGTTCTTTGTTTATGTATGCAATATCAACAACTCCGGAATCAAAACGTTGCAGGTAATTTAATTCTTTTTTTAAACGTCGATAAAGCGGAAATTGTTTTGGTTCCATTGGGATTTCCAGCAGCTGATTGGCAAGTGGAGACATAGCAAAATTTGTTAATGATTGGTCTACTTGCTTTAACACCTGTTCCATCGTCAACTGGGTTTGATAAACATTATATTCTTTCTCCTTTTCTACCTTACTTTGTATACTGTCGGATGAAATAAGAAAAGAGAATATTCCTACCAATAAGACCGGGATGATTCCAAGCAATAAAACAAAAGATAATAGTTTAATATAAAATTGTTGTTTTTTCTTAAACAAATCATCCTACCTCCAACTTCTAGCTGTTCATATAAAACGACTCTATAAATTTTATCACGGTGTTAACCGTTTGTAATCTCACCACTGACTATAATCTCACTTTATCATAGCTTATCGATATTTCCATCTGATAAATGGAAAAAGGGTCTGGGACATAAACATTATTCTCTACTCTAAAAACAAATGATACATACATATTGATGCACAAAAAGAGGTCATTTTGAAATGATGCTTGGTGCTAAGCAAGCCCGCTCCCCTTTCCACGGGATTTTCTCCTAAGCTAACTTTGGCAAGCAAAATACGCTTACCAAAGTGGATCTTAGGAGAAAATCATCCCGTAGGAGTTGAAGCGAACGGCCTCCGCTATATGAATGCTCTACACCTTTAGCATGAAAAAACATGAAGGCAATGATACTCTATCATTCAAGCAATAGAAGATTGCCATTGTTGAAATGAAAAACAAAGACATTTACTGTCGTAAACGCTCTACATTCTTATAAATTCGGAGAAAAACGCTGTTATGAATCACGTACTTACTTCAACAACTCAAACTGTTAGCTCCCTGCAAATATTGTAGAACCCAATCTAGTGGAGGTTGCCCACTTCAACTCCTGTGGGACCGTTTTACCTGAAGATCCACTTTTCTAAGTGGTTTTTGCTTGGAAAAGTTAGCTGAAGGAAAAACCCCACGGAAAGGGAAGTGGGCAGCCGGAGCGGTTTTTTAGCAGTAAAGACATGCCAATATTACCACTTGATAAAAAATCAGTTCATACACAATATTCCCCTCTTATGCATGAAAGAAAAAACCAAACGATATCGAACACTATTCGATTAATCGTTTGGATTTTACTAATTATAAATCACTTCTGTCCCAGTTTCTTTTCCGGTTAACCCATTATTATGTTATTTGGAAGCATTGAATTCTTTGATGACATCATTACCACCGGCTGATTTCCACTGTTCGATTGCTTCATCAAATCCTTGTTCATCAATTTGACCAATAATGTAATTAAATGTTGCGTCGATAATAATCGTATTTAATTCCTCGCTTTTTAAATCATATGTTTCGGAATCTAAAGTAATAATAGGGTTTTTAATGAGATAATTTTCGTTATCCTTAAACAATTTTTCAGCTTTTTCTCGTGCTTCTAAAGGAAATGCACCTTCATAACGTCCGTTTGTTTCGGGTTCGCCGATCTCCAATGTTTGGTATGGAATTACTTCCCGGTCCAATTTACCGCTATCCTCAATTGAAACAGCTTTACCATTTTCTACATTGTAATGCTCGCCTTCAATGCCCCAGTATACGGTGTTGGAAACCTCAGGCTCCATCATTTTATCAAAGAATGACAAGATTTCTTTTAATTCTTCCTCTGTTTCAACCGTAGATTTTGGAAAGAAATAAGGATGATTATATCCAGGAATAGCCCAGATTTGATATTCTCCATGAGGACCTTTTATTTGGTTGTGTACATCCAGTTCCATATCTGGGTTCAAGGCAACCCCGTCACTATAAAGCTGGCTTACATCACACATACATCCGATATAAGCGCCTGCTTTTCCAGATTTAATCATGTCCTGTTGGTCAGGCTTACTGGTAACAGGGAAATCTTGATTGATGTATCCATTTTTATGTAGGTCTCTCATGAAATCAAGTGTTTCTTTGTATTCTGGAAACATAAATGCAGGTAGTAATTGTCCATCTTGTTCTCCCCATTCATTGGGCGCATTAAACCAGGATGCGATCGTATTAAAGGATCCGTAAGCTAAATCTCCTCTATCAGCTAAACCGATTGTATCATCTACACCATTTCCGTCCGGATCATTTTCCGTAAATTGTTTCATCATTTCGAAAAATTCCTCTGTTGTTTGTGGTGTGTCTAAGCCAAGATTGTCTGCCCAATCTTTTCGATAAATAATACCTTGTCTAGATAATGGGCGTCCTTGATAAAGCGAATATAATTTTCCGTCTACCCTCATGTTATCTAATATATCGTCCTTAAGTTTCTGTAAATTCTCATACTCATCTAAATAAGGTTCAATTTCCCAAAATTGACCATCACGTATTGCTTCCTTAAAGTTACCTTCTATTGGTATGTTTGCGACTTCTGGCATACTACTTGTTGCAAAGGCTGTGTTCATACGATCCTGATAATTATTTGCAGGAACATACTGCAAGTCGAGTTTTACTTCCGTTAATTCTTCGATTTTTTCCTCCAGCATCGGATCAGGTGTTTCCGCTGAATGCAAAGGAGCTAATATGGATATTTCATTTAAATCTTTATTTACAGTACCTCCTTCACTCCCAGAATCATCCTCACCATTAGAAGCGCTTTCATTATTGCTACAAGCAAATAAAATGATTCCAAACAACGTAAACAAAATTAAGATAGTTAATTTCTTTTTCATTTGCATTTCTTCACCCCTTTTTCGTGTTGTTTTAAGTCTACGACGAATGATTAAATTTCGTATATAATCAAATTTTTGTTATTACGTGGTAAACCTAATGAAAATAAGCAGAAACTAAAGCAAAACTAATATAATGATTATTTCTGATATAATGATTTTTTTCAAGTTAGTTGGCTTGATGTTCGATTTCATTTAGTATTTACTCATACTTAGGAATTGTTTCTTGATTGAAGAAAGGAGATTATCAATGAAGATCAATAAAATTTTGTTTGTCAGCACCTTAAATAAAGAAATAGAAGAACTTATAGAAAAAGTCGGATTGAAAAAGGAATGCCGTTATTTGACTGAAGGTGAACTTCAAGATGAAGATTTAGAATGGGCTGATGCATTTGTATCTTTTAAAACTAGATCTAGTTATGATTATAGCAAAGTGAAATGGGTTCATTCCCTAGGTGCAGGGGTTGACAGCTTTTTATATCAAAAGAAATGGGATGAAGATGTTCTGTTGACAAGAACGATATGTTCATTTGGACAAAGAATTAGCGAATATTGCTTAAGTTACATATTAAAGGATATACAGCTTCATGATCAATTCCTTCATTTGAAATCCACAAAGCGTTGGAATCCAATTACACCAAAGATGCTAAAGGAAGCAAAAGTAATGATTTATGGCACAGGAGAAATCGGACAAAAAATAGCCCAAGTGCTTTCCTTTTTTGGTGTAGAGGTTTATGGCGTGTCACTGAGCGGTAAACCAAAAGAATTTTTCACCGGAGTGTATACAGTAGAGTCGCATTTTTCGTTATTAAAGCAAATGGATTATATGATCAACACATTGCCATTAACGGAAAAGACAGAAAAGCTATTTGATGTTGAAATTTTTAGCCATGCATCTAGTATTGGTTTTATCAATGTAGGTAGGGGAGAATCAATAAGTGACTTAGCGTTGTATGAGGCCTTAGAATCTGGTCAAGTAAGGTTCGCGGTACTTGATGTGTTTAACGAGGAGCCATTGCCAAAAGAGAATAGATTGTGGGAACATCCTAATGTAGTAATTACACCTCATATTGCTGCTGTGACAACATCCAAAGAAGCGGTAGAATGCTTTGTTGACACACTAAAAAATATAGAGGGGGATAGACATTTAGCTAATAAAGTAGATATCAAAAAAGGATTTTAAAATGGTAAATTCCAGTCCTCTGATAATTAATTGCCGGTACTCATTAGAAAAAGTAATCCCTCAATGCCCAGCTAAAGCACATGAGGGATTATTGTTTGTTAGCCTTTTTAAGGAGACAAGAAAGTATAAAATTCGCGCGGATGTCTAGCTCCAAGCGCCCAAAAACTAGGCGACTTCACGAATCGTCCTACGATAAAGAAGACTTGCCGATTGGTGAAGCCAGAGGCTTAGTCGCCCTTATACCCTTGGGTGAAAGTCATCATCGGATCGCAAGCTCACCGTGATTCCTTTATCTCAGTTGATTCTGAAGCCGCTACGTTTCTAAGCGGGCACTTTGCGCTTTTCTTATTACTTTTACAATTAAATATGGTATCCACACGACTAGTGGAAACAAAATAGCCATTCCGAGCACATTCTCTGAAACTTGATAAGCAATAGATTCATTTTCCTCAAAACTCATAGTCGTGGCAATTCCGAAGACAAAGACATTTATAACGAATATCAGCATAAAATACCAACGCAGATAATGGCGTAAAATGAAGAAAAATAATAGACTGATAAGGAAAAACATAACAAAAATTGGCCAAGGATTCTCAACAGCAAACCAGCCATTTTTACAAAGCTCTATTAGTCCAAAGGTAATTCCTATCATCAAAGCATAGCTAAATAAAACAGCATTTGCAATAGGTCTGAATAAGGATTTGTCTTTTCCGACAGGTTCAATATTATGTTCTTCTGGTGGGTATGTTTGGTTCCAATTTCGATACATCTCTTTCTGTTGCTGTTTCCAATTCCCTTTATAATCTAGTGGAATAACATGAATATGGGATTCTAATCGTCTCATTCTTTCTTCATCTGTGAATATATTTAGCTCATTACTATAGAGTACTTCTGTTGTGAATTGTAGGGAGATATTCTGTTCTTTGAAATAGGTTAACCAAATATCGATATTCTCATAATTCATGGGAAAAGGGACCATCAACAATTCTTTTTTGTAATTTGCATCATGAATAATATAAAGTATGTAACTTATATCGGTATGCTTATTTCCGTGTTGCGTTCTATATTCATTTGTTATATACGGTGCTACAACAACTTTCTGTATAGTAGAAAGCTCTATTTCTGTTAGTGTTGGTTCTTTATCATATGTATTTTCCCATTTACTTAGTTGAATGGTATCTGGATAGAACTTATATGTTGTGAGATGGTTATTTCGCCAGATCAATCCACGAGCATAGGAAAATACTTTGATACCTAACCAAATACCTAGTGGAATAAGCAACATCAGTAACCCGGACCACAGATTTATATTATTGCTGAACACTTTTATTGGTCCAACTATCATAAAGATACTAAAAAGAAAAAGGACTGAAATGATATATGAAAATAATATCCACCAGAAAGGGTCGATTTTTTTCTCAACGTATTGATATTTAACCTTACTTGATTGCATATTACCCTCCTCAAATGTAGTTAGATTTGCTACAATAATTATAACAAAAAATAGAAAGTTGTGAAGATATTGGATGTAGTAAAAGATATTATCTTTTCAGAATGGCAATGGGTGACGGTGTTTCTTTCTGTAATTGCATTTACGGCGATGATTGTTGGAAGATATCCATTAAAGACGACTTTGAAATCTGGAATTATAGCTGTTTTCATTAATTTTGTTGCTGTTTCTTTTTTTATTTATTTTAGTGTATCTTCCGACCAGACTTATCCAAGTGATATGGCAACACCGCCAGAGGATATAGATGTAGAGCAAAGATTGAGTGAAGTTTTTGAAAATAATAAAGAGCGGGTTCAGAACAAGGAACTGGTTGCACTGGTACAGCCTATCACTGAAAATGACAATGTTACTTCGCATGTATTTGTTAAGAATTTTCATAATAAATGGGAGTTTCGAGGTAAGGTAAGGGTTGCGATATATGATGATAATGGTAATGCAATCAATGATGAGGTGTTTGATATTACTTTAAAGCCGGGTGAGCAAAAACAAATTGATACTGATTTTGGTGATCCATACTTTGACTCGTTCCGTTATGAGTTTTTTCCAGAGGAAAATTGATCAAGTAATATAGGAAAGAATAAAGATTAAGGCAGAAATCCAGCTAATTAAGTGGTTTCTGTCTTTTTATTTGCATAGCCAGTCAACCATTAATATTTCCTCAATTCCCCGAATAGAATAAACCATCAATGCATAAAAAGGGGATGTATGATTTGAAATCCAATTATTTAAAAAGTGCTGTGTTTGAACATCAATTTTGGCTGCGGGTGCTCGGAGATCATGCCCGGTTTATTAATGATTCCCTTTATCCATCAGAAATAGAGGATATTGAAAAGGCCAAAATGTTTCGCTCACAGTATGACCAACTACTTGCACAATCAAGTGCAATAGATACGTCTAACGCGATTTCTTTTTCGATTATGGTTGAAGATCTTACCAAGCAATTCAGAGAGTTTAAGCTTTCCATCATTAAGCGACATTTGAAAGGTCAGATAGGGATACACCTGACACCTACATTTATTAATCACATGGTCAATGAGTTGGAAGAATATTTGTTGATTTTAGGTTATCTGAAAGAAGGAGAGGTACCGCCAATCTTCCACGAATTACATCATCACCTTCTTTGGCTTTTGGATGCATCAGGTCATGCTGGAGCGATTAATGATGAGATGGATGCCGTCGAGCAAAGATTGAAAGAAAAGAGTCATGCTTTTACGGAACACTTTAATCAATTCTATCTAAAAGCAGTGGAACTTACCGGTTATTTACGATCCAATGTTAATGCATTCCCTGCATTAAAAAGGTTCAATAATGACGTAGAAGTAGAAATAGGTTTATTTAAAACATTTTTGCACGAATTGGAAGAAATGGAGTTAAGTGCAGAAGTATTAAGTACTTTTACTGCTTCCATGGCTGACCATATGGCTCGTGAGGAGCAATATTACTTAATGAAAGTGGCGCAATCTAAGCATGCTACCGGAAATTGAGTAACTATGTTTTAAATTCTTTTAAATAAGAATGCGATGCTTTCCCCTTTTGGATATTATTTCTGAAGGGGGATTTTCTAGTTTTAGTGGAAGAAGCATCTGGCTGAAAGTACTGAAACTTAAGATATAACAATACCAAAATGGTGTAAAATTAATGGAAATGATATTTATCATCTTAAAGAAATGATATTCATAACTACTAATTAATTTCCCTTTTCTTTACGATAAATATATCTTAAAGAAAAGAGGAGATTGGATTTATGAAAAAAAGTATAATGATAGGATGTTTTGTTGGCATGGTTGCAGGGGTGGCAGGAATAATCACGGCCTATTTAATTGGTATGTTTACAGAACTTTGGTTTGATCAGTTGACTTGGGTTTCTATCGGAATTGCGGCAATTGTAACGAATATGGCTGGGGCATTCATTTACACCAAATGGTTTCAGGCTACCAAAAACCCAAGAGTTTACTACATTATTCTAGTTACGGGAATTACTTTGTTGATGACAGTTAATGATATTGTAAACCCACCAGCAATGGATTTTGGGATTGTAGCACACCCTGTGCATATAGTCGTCGCACTACTTTCGATTTGGTTGATACCCACTTGGCTTGAATCGAAAAAAACAGCAAGTACCTGATAATTTCAGTATTGGTATCCATTACATGATAGTATAGAAATATATTCATTTTAAAGGAAGCGGTTTAAATGAAATCACGATTGTTAATTAAACATTCGAAGAAAACAGCCTTGCTGGGGCTGTTAATCCTTCCAGTTAGTTATTTGGCATTCATGCCTGTTGAGCCCGGTTTTCTAGTATTATTTTTAATCCTCGGGTTCAGCTACTACAAAAGTCTTGCGAATGATAAGTATCAGATCGTTTATATTATTGTTCAACTAGGAGCTGTAGCAATGATAGGTGCATTTTATACACCATGGAGTTTATGTTTAGGATTTTATCCGGCAGTTGTGACAGGATTGCTTGATTCCTATCGTATAATCACACGGATTATGATCTCCATGACAGTCTTGTATGTAGGTGCAATCATTCTATACTATATGCAATCAGTGGACCACGTTCAGCCATATTGGATCCCTGTTGTCCTTTCATTGTATGTAATCCCTTATGTGATAAGGATATTAAATCAATCATGGGAAATGAATATGCAACTTCATCGAGCTAATAAGGAGATTGAACGTCTTGTAAAAAATGCCGAACGTCAACGTATTGCGCGGGATTTGCATGATACTTTAGGGCAAACATTGTCCATGATTACTGTGAAAAGTGAGCTTGTGGAACGCTTAATCCCTACAGATAAGGATCAGGCAATTGCAGAAGTTCGGGAGGTCCAGACTATTTCACGATCTATTTTGCTGCAGGTCCGGGAGCTGGTTAGTGATATGCAATCGATTAATTTTGAAGATGAACTTAAACATGCTAAGTCAATACTTCATTCGGCAGGAATACGATTTATCCATGAAACCAATACTGCAACAAGCATAGAACCGACCATCGAACATATTCTCGGGATGTGTCTTCGTGAATGCATTACTAATGTCGTCAACCACAGCAATGCTGAAACTTGCACTGTCAGTTTACAAGAATTACGGGAGGAACACGTTCTAGTTGTCAGAGATGATGGTAAAGGACTGGGTAAAGAGAATACGAGATTCGATGAATTCGGTAATGGAGTATTAGGAATGAGAGATCGTTTATTATTGATTGAGGGCAAAATTAACTATGAGTCTAGTCAATCGGAGGGGACTAAAGTGACCATCACTGTTCCAAAAAAATGAAGTTCTTATGATAGGGGAGATTAAATGCTTATTGTTATAGCAGAAGATCAAGGAATGCTCCGAGGTGCCATAAGTAAATTGTTGGCTATGGAAGAAGATATTGAAATTGCTGGAGAAACTGACAATGGTAAAGATGCACTCCGATTAATCCAACAACATAAACCAGACATTGCCCTTCTGGATATAGAGATGCCTTCATTAAGTGGTTTGGAAGTAGCGGAAAAGCTACAATCTGAGGGAAGTGATTGCAAAGTTGTAATAGTTACTACCTTTGCACGAAGCGGGTATTTGCAACAGGCAGTGAAAGCCGGAGTCCAGGGGTATTTACTTAAAGACGCACCGGTATCAGAACTTGCTGAATCACTTCGCAAGATTCAGTCAGGAAGACGGTTCTTCAGCCCGCATCTAACCTTCTCGATGATGGAAGAAGTAAATCCACTCACAGAACGGGAGACTGAAATTCTTAGTTGTCTGAAAGCAGGTGATTCTGTGAAGGAAATTAGTTCTAAACTATATTTATCACCCGGAACGATCCGTAATTATATTTCTGAAATTATTCAGAAACTCGAAGCGAAAAATCGCATTGACGCTGTAACCATAGCCGAAAATAAAGGTTGGCTGGATTAACTTACATGGTATTTATAATTTATGCAAGGCTCAGCTACGGCCCAATTTTAATCGCATCTGCACGCACACCCTTGATTTATTTGTATAATGTATTTTATATCGTATGCTGTCTGCTGTTAATAACGTTTTATGCTCATTTATCGTGAGCCAAACATGATGAAGAGGTTTATTTATCGGGCACTTTTTTCCACTTTTCGGGCGCTTTTGAGGGGATAACGGGCACTTTTCACTATTTATCGGGCATTTTTTTATGGATATCGGGCAATTTTGTGCATTTATCGGGCACTCTCCCATATATCAAAAAAGACATCTTGGATAAACTCAAGATGTCACAAACTTATTTAATTCCTAACTCCTCCATCACATGCAATATATGAATTTCTATGGCGCTATTTGCACCATTAGGATTACGTTTTTCATAAAGACCATCATGATCGTATCTTTGATTGCTAGTTCTTTATTTGTATGGGGAACTACCTTATCGATCGCTGGATAATTCATTATGGGTTGCCTTAATAATTAATACATTGTAATTTAAGGAATAAAAAGGAGGCGTTTTGTTGAAAGAATTGGAAAAATCGAACATTGAATGGCTAGAGGATCGGACCATTATTTTATCACCAACAGGTAGTTATGCCTATGGAACCAATACAGATAATTCAGATAGAGATTATAAAGGAGTTTGCATCCCACCAGTAGACTACTATTTAGGATTACATGCTTTTAATGAATATAATACAACTGGTGGAAAGAATTTTAAAAACACCAAAGATGATGTTGATATAAGTGTTATTCATATAAATAAATTTGTTAAGGATGCAATGCAAGGGGTTCCGAATAATATCGAGATTTTATTTGTCCGCCAGCAAGATTACCTTAAAGTCACAGAGTTAGGGCAAGTGTTAATTGATCATAGAAAGCTGTTTTTATCGAAACACATTTATAAAAGGTTCGGTGGATATGCTTATTCTCAAATACAAAAACTGAAAAACAAGAATGATACAGATAGAACAGCTCTCACTAACCTTTACGATTATGATACAAAATTATTTATGCATAGTATTAGATTACTCACTAGTGCTATCGAGATTTTAGAAACAGGGGATTTTCATACATATCGACCAAATAGACAATTACTTCTTGACTGTAGAAATGGCAAATACTCTTTGAGCGAAGCATTGGAAATGATCGAAATGTATGATAATCAATTAACAATAGCTTGGAATAAATCAGAACTTCCTGAAACACCAGACTACGATAAAATTAACCAGCTATTAATTGGGATTAATAAAAGAGGGTTAGTGATTTAGTGAGAGAGTCTAACAATTTGATTAAGTATGAATACTTTCTGAATTAACAAAAGATTAAGGTGGGGGAGAAGCTTAAGGTGTACAAAATGGTAGCTTTAGACATAGATGGAACGTTACTGAATAGTAAGGGTCAAGTACCAGCAATGCATAAAAAAATAATTCAAATGGTACAGGAAAAAGGAGTCCATGTTGTATTAGCAACAGGTAGATATTATATGCAAGCAACAGGAATTATGAATGAACTTAATTATAATGGTATATTGGTTTCTAATGATGGTGCTGTAACCATTGATGGGAGAACGAAACAAATACTATATGAAAACTCATTTTCGATTAATGATATTGCTCATTTTGTTAAAATGTGTCGTAAGGTAGATGTTCAATTTGCAGTAGTGACCGCATTTAATTATTATGGAGAATCTGTTAGTAAAGAGCATAAAGAAAATTGTAAGGAACATGGTATTGAGTATATGTATAGTGATGATGTATTAAAGATTTCTGAAAAAGTTATGAAATTCTCTATCATGGACATAACAAAAATAGGTGGTTGGCAACATCTTGAACCAACTAGTAATATAAGATTGAGGGTAGACGGTGAATTTTGGAAGGAATATATGTCTACAAAAGCCACCAAAACAAATGCTCTAAAGGAAATCGCTAATAGTTTAAATATATTACCATCGGAAATTATTGCTATAGGAGACTATTATAATGACTTAGATATGATTGAATATGCAGGAGTGGGAATAGCGATGGGGAACGCTCCTGAGGATTTGAAAGAAAAAGCGGATGATGTAACGCGATCTAATGACGAAGACGGTGTTTACTATTCGTTAAAAAAATATCTTGTTTAATAGATTTAGAACTAAGTTGACTATTTAATGAAAATGGCAGGACAAATATAAGTATTTTGGTAATACCTTATTTAGGAGGAATCCCTAAATGTTAGAAGTAGATAAACCTGGAACGATTATTATTTTAAATGGTGCCCCGAGATCTGGGAAGTCTAGCATAGCCTCTATAATCCAGAAAACATATGAAGGTGTGTGGATGAACTTAGGGGTAGATCAGTTTATGAAGATGACCCCAGAACGCTTTCAGCCGGGAATTGGTTTACGGCCTGGTGGTGAAATACCTGAACTCGAACCGGTTATAAAAGTAATGTATCAAGCGATGTATGAGGCAATCGCACAATTCAGTCGTTTAGGACTAAATGTTGTGGTGGATGTAGGTCATCATGACGGATATTCAGTTCCACTTAGAATCCTACCAGATTGCGCTCGTATACTGGATGGGCTTCCTGTTATGTTCGTTGGAGTGCATTGTCCGATCGAGGTGGTAATGGAACGACGAATGAATACATGGAATCATGGTTACAACGCTGATGGCACTGTACCCAAGCCAGTTGCTTTATGGCAGAAACTTGTCCATGATCCTGGTATCTATGATATAGAAGTTGATACCTCTGTTTTCAGTCCAGAAGAATCTGCTAAATTAATCCGCCAAGAACTAGAAAATGGTAAGCTACCAAAAGCTCTCCAGTTCATCAAGAATGATAAGTAAAATGTAACAAAGGGAAAGTAGCTTGATCAACAAGCTACTTTCCCTATTTCTGTGCTGCAAATTCTTCTCTCAAAATCGAGTATATCTTTACATCCCAATGCTTTCCTTTGCTAAATACTGCTTTCCTCAATTCTCCTTCAAACGTCATACCTGCTTTCTCCATAACTCTTGCTGAACCAATGTTTTCCACTAAACATTTTGCTTGAATCCGTTCCAATTCCATATGATTAAAACCAAATGCAATAACTTCTTTGGCAGCTTCTGTGACAATTCCTTTGCCCCAATAGTCTTGAGAAATTACATAGCCAATTTCTGCAATATATTGACTGGTATCCCATGAGACAAAATCAATCGTGCCTATCATCTTTTGAGTGTCTTTTAACTCGATTGCCCACGGCGCAATGTTATTATTTTTATATAGACTTAGGATATATTGGACAAACGCTTGTGTTTCATCTAGAGATTTGTGCGTTTCCCATGTTACAAATTTCGATACTTCTTCATTAGATCCATAGGCATAGATATCGTGAACATCATCTAATGATACTTTTCTTAAAAATAATCGTTTCGTTTCTAGTGTTGGCAAATCACTGAATATATCTTCCACTTCCATAGGGTATACTACCTTTCCTTATCTTTCACACACCATCAAATGATTTCCATCGGGATCCTTAAAGTTAAAAAAATGCCCAAATTGAATCTCAGAAAGCAATTCTACTTCTTTGTTTTCCATATACTGATAGGCCTCATTAATATTATCTGTATCAAAATGAAAAGCGGGTGTTTTCAGAATTGTTTCATCACGATAGATTTTACTATCGAGTACCACATTCAATCC
The DNA here is from genome assembly GCF_052246695.1 of Gracilibacillus sp. D59. Classification (NCBI taxonomy): domain Bacteria; kingdom Bacillati; phylum Bacillota; class Bacilli; order Caryophanales; family Bacillaceae; genus Gracilibacillus; species Gracilibacillus sp. D59. The sequence goes on from NZ_JBQQCK010000003.1 coordinate 336,099, forward strand.
ATCTAATTCAATTACATAAAGGTGTCCTCCAGGGAAGTCGTTGTTAGGTTCTAAGTCTAGTAAATCACAGTACCAGTCACGTGCTTTCTCAATATCCTTCACAGGTATAAATATAGCAGTAATCTTTTTGTTTAATGGATTCATAGAAACAGCTCCTCTTTTATAAGTTTTAGTAATTTAACCATATTATGAAGAGAGAAACTAGTCAATACAAAATAATGTTTTGTAAAACTGTTGATCATTTAGTATGTTAAAATAGCCTTAAAAAGGAGGTCATTCTAATGAATTACGGTACACTTAGTAAAGATAATGATCGATACACCTTAACATTTGTACGAGAATTTCCGTTTTCTCCGGAGAAAGTATTTGATATTTTAATCAATCCAGGTTCCTTTACGCAATGGTATCCTTTCGCAACAGGAGAGATGGAAGTAAAAGTTGGCGGAAGGCTGAAGTTTGACGATGGAGAAGGTTCCGTATACGAAGGAGAAATCACCGAGTTAGAAGCGCCGCACACATTTGTTTTCAAAGAAGTAGATGATTTGCTTGATATGAGAATAGCAGAGAAAGAAAACGGCTGTGTTTTTACATTTAATCATTCATTCCATGATGCCTCTATGGCGATGTACATAGCAGCAGGTTGGCATCGGTGCCTTGATGTATTTCAGCAAATTGTTTATGGTGAACAAGTGATGTGGCAGGACAATGCAGAAGAATTACGTGAGTATTATAAAGAAGCCTTTGAAGAAGGAGAAAAGTGAGCCCAAATTCAATTAGGCTCATTTTTCACTTTATTATTATCAAAAATAATATTGATAGGGAGATAAATGAGAAAAACTAGAAATAACTTTTATATCCCGGCCGAATGGAAATTATCCAAGCGTTTGCAGGTGGCAAACAGCTAACGCCATCCCAATTTTCTGTGAGATTTACCTAACTTCCCACGCCATAATATACCGGAATATTAATTATCTTTATGAAAGTATCTTGGATGATGACGCTAGTTCCGGTAGGCTGAGTATTATCTGTTTGATATTGCAATTCTTGATACGGTTCAAGAATTGCAAAAAAGTCTATGAGAAGTATTAGAGCCATGTGTGAAGCATAAGAGAATTATTCGAACATGGAGACTTTAGGATCTTTACCATAGCAATGAACAAGTATGGCGTGTAATTGTCCCCTATGATGGTAAACGTGTGCTAATATCTCTAACAGCCATTCATATTTTGTATAAGTTAACCCCCAATGTGAAGTGGTTTCAGATAGGAGTTCTTGCTCGGTTAAGTTCATATAATTACTTTTCAGTGATTCGAAATTGGTTATTAAACCATCTTTTATGGAATCTAAGTTTTCATATGATACTTCTGCATAGAGGTTTTCCATCTCTTCTTTGGTTGCTTCTTTGGAAATAAGCCAATCTGCTTCGCAAATCAATGCTATATGTTCTAATAGTTCCCCGATAGAATGCTTATTAGATGTTGGTCTTTTTTGTAAATCATCTTCTTCTAATTTTTCAATTATTTCAATAACTGTATTAACAGCAACTTCAATTTGGTGTAGAACATTTTCACAATTCATATGTAACCCCCTTGAATCTTTCTCACTTCAATCCAGCAAAAAGGAAGGCCTATTACCGAAAGAAAATGGAGTAAATGATAAAACCTAAAATGATGACAAGAGTGAGTATTCCAGTACCTTTCCAACCTAAACTTCCAACTAAATCTGGCAGTCCACCACCATGAATACTCCCAGAAGGAGTTCTTTTTAATTCTTCTTGTCTCATTCTTTCTCTTTTTCTTTCAGGAGTTTCTTTTTCTTCCGTCATTTTAACACCTCACTTATTAAAATTCACTACTTTGTTAAGAGGGGGGATTACCATGAATACTAGCAAATGAACCGTGAGGCAAAATTGCGTGCACGCCCTTAGTGCCATTAACAATTTGAGTAATTCTCATATTTACTGTCAAACTAGCAAGAGTATAAGCTTCTTTACGACTGAATCCGTATAGTTCCTGCATAAGATCTAACATTCCTTCAAGAGCAATCAAACAAGCTTCATCAAGGTCTTCATCAAAACCAAAGGTAATCCAACCTGCGGGAGTATTAGCACGGGGCATCGATAATTTCATGTCCTCTTTAAGTGTAAATGTTAAATCGACAACATCCATTGGGCATTCAATCGCTTGCGTGCTAACTTCGCCGTCACCTTGTAATGCATGGCCATCGCCAACTGAGAACAGTCCTCCAGAAACAGGAATAGGGAGGTATAAAATACTTCCTTCCACTAGTTCTCTGCAATCTATGTTCCCACCACAAAACCTTGGCGGTATGGTTGAATGAATACCTGCTTCATTAGGAGGCATCCCCATCGTCCCCATAAAAGGTGACAAAGAAACTCGATGATTGAGTTGACTTGTTCCAATCATATTCTTAATATCTAAATTCCAGTTTAAGTGATACCTATCTTGTTCTGTTAACCCTAGTCGTTTTTTAACTTGATTGGAACCACCCGCGAAACTCCATCCCCATGATGCTGGACGTATTTCATTTATATTAATCATTAAAACCATACCTGGCTTAGCGCCATTAATCGCTATTGGCCCACAGAGGGCATGACCACTATTTTCTTTTACCTTTTTAGTTTTAAAAACGTTTCGTTGACCCGATGATTTAAAAGGTTCTAGCCCCCATAATGCATCGAGCGTGGAATAACGGACAGAGTCGCCTGAATGTATAGTTAATACGGGTTTGAAATTCTTAGAAAAAGAGCCGTGAAGTGTCTGATTTTGAGGTTCAATATAGTAGGTAGTAGCCATGGATAACTCCTTTTAATATATTATTTAATTTTGGGATGACTAGAATCTATTAATTTTATAAACTATAATTTAATTCTATTCTCGCTTTCAATCATGCTAGCATTTCTTGAATTCAATTTTTGCAATGGTCTAATTTGTAATTTGTCCACTATTTTAAAAATTAATTTATAAATAAGATATCCAATTATGACACCTAACACATTAAAAATGACGTCATCAATATCAGTGACTCGCCCCCGACCACTTGCTTTTGGTCCTACAAATTGTAAAAGTTCAATACTAAGTGACACTCCAAAACCTAATAACAGAGTGCGTTTAAAAGACTTGAATTTATCCAATAATATCGGAGTTAAGAAGGCTAATGGCATTAGTAACAAAATGTTGCCACCTATATTTTTTGCAAGTAGTTTAATCATAAAAGGCACATCTCCGCCGTAAGCAATACCAATTTGACTAATATCTTGAATAATTAATTTTAGAGGTACTAGATTTAAATAACGATACTCATTCTCGAAATCAGCAAACCCTACCGGTATAGGAAATAAGGTCATAGAAATGACCATACAAATGTATAGCACAAAAAGAAAGCTTATACTTTCCCTTAACCAATATACTGATTTTTGTTTTTTATACTTATTTCCAATTAAAATACCTCGTCCAACTAAATATAATGTCATTCCAAGCATTATAAACATATTACCTTCGATTGAATACAAACACTTTCCCTTCTTTCACATTGACTTATCATAATCATAACACACAACCTAAAATATACCAATTTCACATTGAATCTACTTGAGGGAATATATGAATATAGTAAATTATTTTATACAATAATAAGAAAAACTGAGTAAAACTCGCCCGGCCTTATAACTAAAGGCTAAGTAGTTTTGTGGCGTTGCTATTAGTAGCCATTTTGAAATAAATCGATCATTTGACCACCACTCCGGCTGCCCACTCCCCTTTCCGTGGGGGTTGCCCTTCAGCTAACTTTTTCGATTAAAAACCGCTCAAAAAAGTGGATCTTCAGGGCAAACGAGTCCCACAGGAGTTGAAGTGGGCGCCTTCGTTTAAGCATGCGCAATAACTTTTGTCAGACCTAGCAAACTTGGGTTATTATCCCTGTGAAAGTGCATAAATAACGCATTATAACCACTCCTGCGGGATGGTTTTCTCCGAAGCGATTTCCTTACACATGATAACTTTCATAATAAATAACATGATTAGTCAACTATATCTTTCTTTATGACACTTTTTAAACGTGAATAGGATACCAGAATACTGTGATACCAACGTTTATATGCTTTCCTGCGGGATCTTCAGCTCGCAATGTAAAAAAACAGCAAGCCAATCACTAATGTGACGGACTTGCTGTTTGCTTCAAATGTGACTCATTTATAATTTTTAGATTCTAAATCGACTTACTTTATCTTGTAATTCTTGTGCCATTTCTGCTAATACTTTGGTAGCGGCAGATACTTCTTGGATAGATGCTGTTTGTTCCTCTGTTGCACTTGCGACTTCCTGGGAGTGATGTGCAGTGTTTTCTGTTATTGACGATACATTGTTCATTGATGTAACAAGTGTCTGGTTATTGTTTTTCATTTGACCTAGAGAAGTATTTACTTCATTGATTCGTTCTTGGACATCTGAGACAACTTTTGTAATATTTCCAAATGCATCACTCGCTTCAGTTACAAGAGATGAACCTTGTTTAACTGCTTGATTTCCTACTTCCATTGACTCTACCGCTTTACCGGTTGTTTCTTGCATCACCGTAATTAATTCATTGATCTGGCGTGCAGACTGACCGGATTCTTCCGCTAATTTTCTCACCTCATCAGCAACAACGGCAAACCCTTTACCATGTTCACCAGCACGTGCAGCTTCGATTGCTGCGTTTAGTGCGAGTAAATTAGTTTGCTCTGCAATATCGGTTATCATATCGACAATTTTATTAATTTCCTGAGAATGATTATTTAAACCTTCAATGACTTGACCAGTATTATCGGTATTTTGATTGATGATTGCCATCTGCTCGATTACACGTTTTACGGTGTCCATTCCTTGCTCCGATTGTACAGATGCATGATTGGAAGACTCTGTTACACGTGTGATACGTTTGGATATAGATTCAATATCTTCAGAAATTTGTTCTACATTTTGATTAGACTGTTCGACATTTTTAAGTTGTTTTTCTGATCCATCTGATACTTCTTGAATCGTATTGGCAATTTGTTCGGTAGCAGTTGAGGTTTCATCTGCATTTGCACTCAGTTGCTCAGCGGAAGCAGCTACACTTTGTGATGTATCTAATACATTCGCAATTAATTCTTTTAAATCTTTGTTCATACGCGCAAAACTATTGTGTAACTGTCCGATTTCATCTTTATTTTTTGTTTCCTCTATAGATCTAGTTAGATCACCATTTGAGATAGCTTTAGCATGATCTGTTAGGGTATAAATTGGTTTAACGATCCGATTAGTCATGATAAAGGAAAAGCTACCTGTACCAAGTAATAAGACAATTCCTGAGACAATGGTGAAAATAAGGACCGAGTCAATCTTTTTCTGTAATTTCTGCTGTGCTATTTGATAGTTTTCATCAATGATTAATTGTAATAAATGAATATCATTTTGAATTCCACGAGTTCGAATTGATTGGCGTTTCGCCTCTGCTGCATCTTTTTCATCTAAAGCTGTAGTAACGTCTTTTTTTAAAGCTTGTAATTTTTCTTCAATTTTAAGTAATTGGCTTTCTGCTCTATCAGTATCCGATAATTTTTTTAATATATCGAAGCTTTTCTGCAAACTATTTTTCACAGACTTTGCATCTGCATCTGTTTTATTTAAAGAAAAACTGCTTAAACCTTGCTCAACGGAAATTACCGCACTATTTAATTTTTCGACATCTACAAGTTGTTCCACATTTTTATTATCAGAAGAATGAATTTGTGTCATTTGAAATGCTATAAATCCGATAATGATACAGGCAATAGTCAAAGGTAAAAGAGAGTTCAACCTTAATTTTCTTTTTAATTTCATGTGTGTCATCCTTTCTCCTTATTCGTTCACCGTAATCGCATTAGAGTTGATATCATCTGTCAGCTTATTTATCTGATTTTCTTCTTCAGATGATAGAGAAATAACACGAATAGGAGCTAATCCAACACCGTCATCACTCAAACCTAATTCAAGGTTGTCACTCGTAAGCTTACCATTATTGACAAGATCGGTTGCCAAGGTGTACATGGCGACATCAATGTTTTTCATCATTGATGTTACAACTGTATCTTCACCTAAGTAATATTGGTCAGAATCGACACCAAATGAATAAATTCCTTCTTTTTGTGCTTGCTTGATTACCCCAACTCCAGTGAAACCTGCTGATGGATAAATATAATCTGCGCCTTGTTCAATTAATTCAGCAGCAATTTGCTCACCAAGCTTATCATCACCAAAGTCTCCTGCAAAACGATCTAATACCTTTGCATCAGGATTTGTTGCAGCAACTCCTTGTTTATAACCATTTAAAAATTTACGGATAAGTGGCGTATCCTCACCCCCAACAAATCCGACAATATCGGATTCGGTCTTCATTCCGGCTATAGCGCCGATTAGAAAACTTCCTTCTTGTTCCTTAAAGTTTACACTTGTCACATTAGGTAAATCTATTACACTATCAACAATAACGAATTGTTGATCAGGATATTCTTTTGCGATCCTAGTTAAGTCTTCTTCAATCATGTATCCAAGTCCAATGATTAAATCATTTCCTTGCTCAATAAGTTGCTTTAAACCAGTTTGATAGTCTCCGACATCTGCTAATTCACGATAATCAAAAAGTATTCCTAACTCATCTCGTGCTCGTTCTAATCCGTAAAATGCAGAGTCACTGAATGATTGATCACCAAGCCCGACGTCCGATAACATAATGCCAATTTTAACTTTGTCATCAATAGTAGATGTTGTATTTTGCTCTGAACAACCAGCCAATACTATAATCAAAGACAAAAATAATACTAAAGTCCAATGTTTCATTTGCTAACCTCCATGATGTTTGAATTATGTAGTGTGTTTAAAAAAGGTATTTATACCTAATGTAACCTTATATAAAGTAACATACTTATTACTCATTATTCTATTGTTTTTAACAAATTGTAATAGAAAGTATATATGTAATCGTTTTATCACGGTGCTAATCATCCGTAAAATCTCCACTTCAAGGTTCGAGTAAATCAAAGAAGCTAAGTGGGGGATAACGGACGCTAACACCGTGATGGAAGTCTCACTTAATTGCATAAAAAAAGAGGAAAGTGCAATCACTTTCCTGATCATAGTCTCACTTTATCTCTTATTTCGGGAAAATTTTAAATTCACTTAATTCCCGTACAACGCGTGAAATTGGTAGCCCGACTACATTGTAATAGTCGCCAGTAATGCCTTTTACAAAGATAGCACCTACACTTTGAATCCCATAGCCACCTGCCTTGTCATAGGGCTCATCTGACTCGACATATGATATGATTTCTTCTTCTGTTAATGGCCAGAACTCTACGATCGTTCTTTCAACAAACACCATTTCTTTATCTGATGAGCGAAGCATCACACCGGTGTATACTTCATGTTTATTGCCGCTCATAGCTTCTATCATTTTATATGCCGCCTGCTTTGCTACCGGTTTTTCGAAAATATTTTGTTGAAAGGATACAACAGTATCAGCAGAAAGAATCACTTCATCTTTATTTTGAATTGGTACATGACTTCCTTTTAACATAGCGAGCTGTTTAACTTTTTCTGCTGGATCTGTTACAGTGATTTGAGTTTCATCGACATCAGGTTTTCTTATTGTAAAAGGTATATGTACTTGCTGTAATAATTCCTGTCTTCTTGGAGAGGAAGAAGCTAAGATTAAGTTCATGGCTATGCTCCTTTTTTGATTATGGTTTGTCCCTATCATAATTCCTCGAAAAGTAAATAGCAACTTTACCTCGATATGTTACAATATTTGTTAAAAGGCTTAGGGGGTGAAAGAGGGTGGAGAAGGATCAATACATAAAAGGCTTCCGATTGTTTATTCTGATAGCACTCATTATTAGCTTGATTATAAATGTCATGATGTTTTCCAAAATAAAAAATGTGGAAGAAGAGATTCGTTATTTAACAGAAAATCAAACGATGTTAAGCAATAGTGTGAACAGTCAGTCTGGTATGATCCAACAGGAATTGGATCAATTTATCGAAGAGCAGAGCTGGATTAGTCCGGTTACCATGGAAACAGATAAGAAACAATTAGCAAATGGTAGCACGGATATAACCTTTGCATGGCAATTAAAAGTATTTCATAAGGATTCAGAAGTCATGTTCCATTATAAATATGGCAAAACAGAAGAATTTATAGAAATACCGGCAAATGAGGAAACAGAAGGAATGTTTCAAGTACAAGTCCCGGTTGAAATGGAATTAAAACCAGAATGGCAGGTAAATGTTCATGCATCAAGTGGAAATTCTCATTCCTTAAAAGAAATCAGTAAACAAGAAATGGAATCTTTAGAAGAAGAAAATCAAATAAGCTATTTTGTGTCTGTTTCCCATGATGGACTGGTAAAACAAAGTCGACAACAATCGGAACATTTAGGATACTTAGGAACGAATAGCTATGGTTCGTTGTTTAGTGACGTGAATTTTAATGAAGATGATGTAAGAGTTCATGTTTACTATCATAATGTATCAAATCAGGATAATATCGTAGAAAAGGTAACCCTTTTGAAATATCAAGAGGATTCACTTCTTGAAGAAAAGCAATTTACTTTAAGAGGTGAAGAAATGAGAGATAGACCATTTGATCTTAAACCATTTAAAAAATATGACAATATGCGATTAGTTATTAAAGTCGAATACACTGATGGAACCATTTTTGAAAAACAAGTTTATCCAAATGAGGTGAAATAGATGAAAGACTTACAGACCTATATGAAAAAATATCATGAAGATATGAATTGGGAAATCCGCGATGGTCATTATGAAGAAGCAAAATCTTCGTTATTGATTAATTACATGCTTTTATCGACTGAGGTGGCGGAAGTAGCAGAAGAATTAAGAAATGCATTTAATCAGACAAATGAACTGATCAATCAAGGAAAAGGTGAAGCGGAAGCATTTGAAATAGCGAAAGCAAACATAAAAGAAGATATAGGAAAGGAACTGGCGGATTGCCTAGCCTACATGACGAAGTTTGCCAATTATTTTGAGATTGATATGGAGAAAGCATTTTATAATAAAATGGAAGAAGTAAAGCAGCGGCAAAATAAGGATATCGGTATTTCAAGGTGAATAAGGTAATATAGCTAACACAAACATCTCTTATTATATGGAGGTAAAGGTGTTAGCTTTTTTAATAAGGAGCGAAAGTATATAACCATTGGTATCACAGCATTTTGGTAGCCTATTCCCGTTTTAAATGAGTCAAAAATAAAGATATCGTTGACTAGTGATGTTGTTTATTATGAATGTTATCGTGTGTAAGGCAGCCGGAGTGGGGTCATACGGTTGATATATTTCAAAATGGCTACTAATAGCAATCGCCACAGATTTACTTAGCCTATAGTTATAAGGCTGGGTGGTTTTGCTCAGTTTTTCTTACAAGACAAGAAAGAATAAAATTTGCGCGGATGTCTAGCTCCGATCGTCCAAAAACTAGGCGACTTCGAGAATCGGTAGCAGGATGATGAACTTTACAATAGAGTAAATGAAACGAGATAACAATCTTAAGTATTAATGATTGATTAACATTCATGTAAATCAAAGTGAAAAATAACTAGTTCATAAGTAATATTTTCGCTTCAAATAATTAACAATATTAACAAACCATGCTATAATCTGTTTTGAATAAGTGTGTTGTTAACATTCAAGAAAAATGTAAGCGCATACTTAACAAAAATGTTAAGGAGTGAAGTAGATGGTTGTAAAAAATGGTTTGAAAGTATTGTTGTTTGTTTTGGTGTTTTTAGGAATTTCGAGTGTGTCCGTATCGGCAGCATTTTGGGAAATGGAAGAACATCCTATGATTCATGATCCTTCTATGATAAAAGAAGGGAATACTTGGTGGACCTTTGGAACAGGGGAAGCAGATGGGAATGGTATTCGTGTATTATACTCTCAAGATGGTTTGAATTGGAATGAGGCACCAATAGTATTTCCCGAACCTTTAAGCTGGTGGAGTGACTATGTTCCAAATCATGCGAGTGCACAATGGGCTCCGGATATCCAATATTATAATGGGCGTTATTGGTTATATTACTCTGTTTCTTCTTTCGGTTCTAATCAATCTTTAATCGGACTACTGTCGACAGAAAGTATAGCTTCAGGTAATTGGCGAGATGATGGATTAGTAGTTCGTTCAACCACTTCAGATAATTTTAATGCAATTGACGGAGATTTAGTCATTGATGAATATGGTAACCCTTGGTTATCATTTGGTTCGTATTGGAGTGGAATAAAACTTACGAGATTAGATGCTAACACTATGAAACCAACAGGACAACTTCACTCAATTGCTGCGAGACCAAATCATCCGGAAGGTGCAGTTGAGGCACCTAGTATTACTTATAAAGACGGTTATTATTACCTATTTGTGTCATTTGATAAATGTTGCAGTGGTTTGGATAGTACGTACAAAGTTGCTGTTGGTCGTTCACCTAACATAACAGGTCCATATGTAGATAAACTAGGGCAAAATATGTTATATGGTGGTGGCACTATTTTTGATAGTGGGAATAATAAATGGATTGGTCCTGGACACCAGGATGTATACAATAATAATGTCTTTGTACGTCACGCATATGACGCAGACAGTAATGGCTTACCTCGATTATTAATCAATGATTTATATTGGGATAGCCAAGGTTGGCCGACATATTAAAATAACTCTCTATCGTATGGTCTTTTCTTTGCCTTTCTTACCGTTTTAAAAATGGATATTAGGGGAAAATACGAGTAAGTAAACATGTTGGAGGGCTAATTAATGACTGATCATCAACAACTGCCACACGATAAAGGCCTAGATCATACGTTAGAGCTGCTTAAAGAAGGTTATTATTTTATTATGAACCGCGCGGATAAATTTGACTCGAGGATCTTTGAAACAAGGCTGCTCGGCGAGAAAGCAATTTGTCTGGTAGGCAAAGAAGAAGCGAAATTATTTTATGATAATGAGAAATTCAAGCGCAAAAATGCGGCACCTGGTCGAATTCAGAAAACACTTTTTGGTAAAGGTGGCGTGCAAGGATTGGATGATGTAGAGCATCGTCATCGAAAAGCAATGTTTATGACATTAATGACAGATGATTTGTTGGGTGAGATCCGCAGTTTAACTCAAGAAGAGTGGAGACAGCATTTATCTGAGAACAAGAGTGATGTAAATATATATAAAGCGGCAAAGCATGTCTTAACACGTATAGCACTGCGTTGGACGGGGGTGCCATTTCAGAAAAAAGAAGCTGATCAATGGACCGAAGAGCTTAGTGATCTATTTGAACATGCAGCAGATGTTGGACCAAAGCATTGGAAAGCAAGGTGGTCGAGGCAAAGGGCAGAAGGTTGGCTAGAAGATCTTGTCCAGCAGGTTCGTAAAGATAAGGTAGAAGTAGATAAAAATCGTCCACTTTATCAATTTTCCATGCATAAGGATCTTAATGGCAAATTATTAAAACCTTATATTGTTGCTGTTGAATTACTGAATTTGTTGAGACCAATTGTCGCGATAGCGGTATATATTGACTTTGCCGTGTTAGCCATGCATGATTATCCAGGTGAAGTGAAGCGGATTCGCGAAGGTAATGGCCGGCAATTTATTCAGGAGGTTCGCCGTTTTTATCCTTTCTTCCCTTTTACAACAGCGAGGGTGAAACGGGATTTTCTCTGGAATGATTTCGAATTCAAAAAAGGAACGCTCACATTACTGGATTTATATGGCACCAATCATGATCCGGTTATATGGGAAGAGCCAAATCAGTTTAACCCGGAGCGTTTTAATAACTGGAAAGAAAGTCCATTTGATTTTATTCCGCAAGGGGGTGGTGAATTTGATATTGGTCACCGTTGTGCAGGCGAATGGATTACGATAGATATTCTAAATGAAACGGTAAACTATTTTAGCAAGATTTCGTTCGATTTTCCAGATCAGGATTTCAGTTACAGCATGAATGAGATTCCGTCTCTGCCACAAAGCAATATCATCATTACCAATGTCCAAACTTAGTTAAAAGGGAAGGTGCTAAAGATGGGAGAGGAACGTAAGCATAATAAAGTAGAACGAAAAGAAACTGTTCAAAACAAGCGTAAAAGTGTAAATGAGGAAAAGCGACCTGATCTGTACAAGTTTAAAGAAGAGCAATTGGTTGATGATATTCCATTAAGAGATTTAGAAATTGAAGAGAAGAACCTCAGAGATAAGAAAAATAGCCAGAGTACTTCTCAGTCAGAAGAAAAGTATAAAGGGAAATAGTTCAGTGAAGCCGAATCTTTTTATGGGTTCGGCTTTCATACTGCATACAGAATAGATATTATGAAAGTTGAAACGTTTAAGTCATTTTTTTCGTGTTAAATAATAGACATTAAATTTAGGGGGAGTTATCTATTCGAGAGTTTTTCTATTATTTCGGTTCTACAATAATTATCGGATTTTTGATTTTTCTAGGTGTTAAATATCAGAATCATTTAGGAGAAGAAGCTAGTTCGACATTTGAAATAATACCTGTCTTACTATTTGCAAGCATTTTTCCTATTGTAATTGGGATGCTTTTACGCCTGTCAAAATAGTTGATAGAAATCAAAGACAAACAGAGTTGGACTTTTAACTGGATGAAGTTGGTTGTTATCGGTTTGCCAGCGTTATACATAGCGCTGTTGCCCGTTTTATCAGCTACTTTACCTAGTGTTCGCAGAAGAGATAATGTTCATGGACTATACGATATTGATTACAACTGCAGGAATAGTTTTCGGTTATGTTTTATTAGGCAGTTTGAAAAAATAAAAAACGTTTGGTTTCCCAAACGCTTTTCTATTAAAATTCTTCATATTCCGCGGGGTTCTGCCCGTTAATTCTGCCGTCAGGCCTTGTGAGCTTCCCGATCATTTCCATATCTTCATAGTCTAATGCAAAATCAAAGATGGAGATATTTTCAAGCTGTCTGTTCGGTGAAGTCGATTTCGGAATTGTAATAGCACCTAGCTGATAATGCCAACGTAAAATTACTTGTGCGACAGATTTGCTATATTTGTGTGCCACGTACTGAAGTGTTTCATTCTCCATAGTATGTTTGGCACGATATAATGGACTCCATGATTCGGTGACAATTCCATGCTTTTCATGCCATTCTCTTTGTTCTTCCTGATTGAAGAATGGATGTAATTCAATTTGATTAACGCTAGGAAGGATACCTGTTTCTTTTTCTAAACGTTCGAGATGTTCAGGTAAGAAGTTACTTACTCCGATAGATCGGACTAGTCCCCATTTCTGTGCATCAATCAATGCTTGCCATGCTTCGACATAGTGGTCCTGTTTTGGATTTGGCCAGTGAATTAAATATAAATCAAAGTAATCTACATTAGCTCGAAATAAGGATTCTTGAATTGCTTTTACTGCCTCGTCATATTGGTGATAGCGACCAGGCAGTTTAGAGGCAACCAGTAATTTTTCTCTTGGTACTCCGGCTCTACGGATGCCCTCACCGACCGCTCCTTCATTTTCATAATTATAAGCGCTGTCAATTAAGCGGTAACCATTCGTAATCGCACTAGCAATAGCAGTCGCACCTTGATTTCCTTTTACATTTGCGGTACCAAATCCGACAACTGGAATTTCCACGCCATCTTTTAAAGTAACAGTAGGAATTATATGAACCATCTAATCACTCCTCGAATAATAATTTCATCCCTATATAAGTATTACCACTAAAAATAAAAACCAACACATTCTTGATTTTTGGTAAATTTTTGATATGTTAATTATGGAGGTATTGGTATGAAAAGTAAATGGATAGGTATTATCGGCTGGGTTGTTGCACTAGGTTTTTGTATAGGAGTTCTAGGATTTGCGATATTTATCGCTTTTGCACTGCTTTCCGAAGATGATGTAGCAAAAAATGATCAGAAACAAGAAGAAACGATAGAAGTGGGTGCACCAGGAACGGAAGAGGATATGGAAGTTAGTGAGGAAGATATCGAGGAAGAAGTACAGGAAGTGAACACAGAAAAAATCCAAAGTGAAGGAAATTTTAGGGACACTTTACATCATATGACCCATCAAAAAGTACATGCTGCAGATAAATGGGGGGCAGTGGAAATCACCGATGAACGAATTGATGTAATGCTTGAAACAGCGAAAAACTCTAATTTTACTCACCGAGAATTCTATATTGAAGCTTTAACAGCATGGCAGAAAGGTGATTTCAGTAATGCGGTCGAAGTCCATAATTATATTTGGGAACTGAAAGATGGTAACGTAGGCAGAGCATTACGATTGTTTAGTGAAGAGGAAGAACAACAGTATATAGAAAAATATTTTCGATAATCCGCTGATCAGAGATAATGCGGATTATTTTTTTTTGCTTAAATGGCCAACAAAATAGGAGCATACTTTTTTATCACTGTGCTAATCGTCCGTAAACCCCCACTAATGGAAGTCTCACTTTATTAAGAAAAATTTAAGAATTCGCTAATAGGGAGTTTAGATTCTGACGGTAGACTGTCCTTACAATTAAAAAAAGGAGGAATAGTCAATGAGAATTCGTATTGCTGAAATATTGTATTTCACACTTACCGTGATCTTAACTTTAGCGATTACAATGCAAATTATATTAGCTGGTATGGCGGTATTTATCCATCCACTTCACTGGACTAACCACACATTTTTCATTCATTTATTTGGCTTCAATATTCCATTATTGATGCTTTTAGTTGCTTGGTTGGCAAAATTACCACGATGGGCATACTGGCAAGTTTTCGGTCTGATGCTGATGATGTTTTTAATGTATTTCTCGGCAAATATAGCAGGTAAGTTACCGTGGTTTGCGGCACTTCATCCAGTTATTGGAACGGGTCTTTTATTATTATCATTCTGGATGGTTATTCAAGCTAAATTCCATCTGAAAAAGGAGAATCTATCATGAGATCATTTATTGCAATTATTGTTGGACTACTAGGAGGATTTGTGTTAGGAATTGCTTTATCTAGCTTTATTGGTATTTTAGGAATGACACTCTTTAACATGCCGCTGGGAATAAAATTTCTCCCTTATTATACAGCTGTAATTTGTTCTATCTTAGTACCAATATGGGATCGCAAGCAGCAGAACGGATAAATTGCCTTATCCGTACTATAATTTAACAAAAGGCAGGTGCAGGAGATGTCCATTAAAAAAAGATTACTGTTATCCAATATAGCAATGATCATCATACCAGTAATCGGCTTTTTGTTAATTGAGATTATATTAGGTTACCTTTTTTTCGTGATGGGAAATGCAGAACCTGAAGGTAAAAGCTTGCAAAGGTTTATGAATTACCGAATGGTAGCAGTTCTTCTTCTTTTAGCAATCACGAATGGATTATTGACCTATTTTGTTTCTCGGACAATCATTAAACCGATTAAACGATTGAACCTTGCTGCAGAAAAAATTAAACAAGGTGACTTGGACCACAGCATCCAGTCAAGGAAAAAGGATGAACTCGGTCAATTAGCGAATACATTCGAAGAAATGCGAAAAAGTTTAAAACAGGCGAAGGAAACTCAAGCAAAATATGAAGAAAACCGCCAGGAATTGATCGCCAGTATCTCCCATGATCTAAGGACGCCGGTGACATCGATTAAAGGGCATGTCCAGGGAGTATTGGACGGTGTAGCTGATTCACCGGAAAAGTTAGAGCGTTACATGCAGACGATTGATAACAAAACAGATCAGCTTGAAAAAATGGTAGATGAGTTATTTGTCTATTCAAAGCTGGATTTAGATCGGATGCCTTTTCAGTTTGAAGTACTTGATATTTACGCTTATTTAAACGACATGGTTGATGAATTAATGTTCCAGTATGATGAGATAAACTTTGAATTTACCGCTGACAGGAAACGAAATTTTTTAGTGAAAGCAGATCGTGAGCAATTACACCGAGCAATCATGAACGTCATTACGAACAGTGTCAAATTTATCGACAAAAAGGAAGCAATGATCAGAATTAGACTAATAGAACAAAGTGAACATGTTATGATAATGATAGAAGATAATGGAAGTGGTATCGATGAATTCGAACTTCCTTATATATTTGACCACTTTTACCGGACGGATACGTCACGTAATTCGGCAACAGGAGGTAGCGGTCTCGGACTTGCCATTGTGAAAAAGATTATCGAAGCACATGGTGGCACAATATGGGCGGAAAGTGAGCTAGGTCAAGGAACTACAATTAACTTTCTATTGAAAAAAGGTGAACAAACATGACGAAGATATTGATTATTGAAGATGAAGAAAGCATTGCCGAACTAGAACGAGATTATCTTGAGTTGAGCGGTTTTGATGCAGATATTGCAACAACCGGTAACAAAGGATTGACCATGGCTAATCAATCTTCCTATGCCTTGATTTTGCTGGACTTGATGCTTCCCGAAATAGATGGATTTCAACTTTGTGAAGAGCTTAGGAAAACATTGGACATCCCGATTTTAATGGTAACGGCACGAAAAGAAGATATCGATAAAATAAAGGGATTTAACCGTGGTGCCGATGATTATATCGTCAAACCGTTTAATCCGAATGAGCTTGTTGCCAGAGTGAAAGCACATGTATCAAGATATCAACGTTTAACAAAACAAGAAAAAGCGACTCCTCTCCTTGAAATAAAAGGATTAACGATAGATCGTCATTCCAGAAGAGTGTATCTGAATGATAGAGAACTGACATTTACTGCCAAAGAATATGACTTATTATATTTTTTAGCATCACATCCAAACCAAGTATTCAGCAAAGACCACCTTTTAGAAAAAATATGGGGCTTTGATGCGATTGGTGACAGTTCAACGGTCACGGTGCATATTCGTAAAATTCGCGAAAAAATTGAACGCGATCCATCAGAGCCTACTTTTATCGAAACCGTTTGGGGTGTCGGTTATCGGTTTAAAAAAGAAGACTAAACATTCACCAACTATTAATTGAAGAAAGCCGGTGAAGACATGTATTTGAAACGAATTAGACTGCACAACGAAAAACTGCCAAATGATAACCGTTATCCTTTTTCAATACCGGTAATTAAAGGGTTAGATCAACTGGATATCACCAGCAATGTTACTTTTTTTGTCGGAGAAAACGGATCAGGTAAATCTACATTGCTAGAGGCCATTGCTGATAAATGTGATTTTAATACTGCCGGGGGTGGACGTAATAATTATTTTGAGGTGTACGAATCTAACTCTGCTTTAGGGGATTATATTACATTATCTTGGATGCCCAAAGTGACGAATGGCTTCTTTTTACGGGCAGAAACCTTTCATCATTTTGCTAGCCATATTGATTCTTTAGATGAGGGGAGCCAGGCCTATGGTGGGAAGTCCTTGCATCATCAGTCACATGGAGAATCGTTTTTGTCATTATTTCAGTATCGCTTTCATCAAAAGGCAATCTATTTATTGGATGAGCCTGAATCTGCATTGTCACCGCAGCGCCAGCTCGCTTTTTTGAAGATATTGCATGACCTATCAGCAAAAGGCAATAGTCAATTTATTATTGCGACACATTCACCGATTTTGTTAGGCTATCCGGAAGCGACTATTTTTAGTTTTGATGAAGATAGCATTCGGGAAGTTGCTTATGAAGATACTGATCATTATCAAATCACTCGATATTTTTTAGATAATCGCGAGCGGTTTTTACATGAAATTTTGAAAGATGAGTAGGGAATAGTAGATGATTTAAGTGATTACGATGATGGCGTACAACCTGAGCGGATATTTGTCCCTTTAACTACACATAATCAAGGCTTCTTTAGATTTCACGGACATTTGTTCCGTTATTCGCCTATATTGAAGGCTCATTGATGATAAAACTCATAAATAACGGAATAAATGTCCGCTTCAGCAACTAATCAACAGTTTTTGATGCAAATAACAGATCAGATGTGCCGTTCGTATCAGGTGAAGAGCTAAAACGCATAGATTTTCCACGGTCTAGTTCTTAAGCGTGTGCTCGTTTAAAACTAATGGTTGCAATCGCCACAAACACTACCGCAAATGCAAAAATAAATAAAATTTCCTCGAATACAGTTACTGATCTGCCAAATACAGTGAGGTTAAGCCCCATTGTTTCGCGAACAGCTTGGGACAGACCATCGACATCAATCATAATTTTCTTCATCACGTCCACACCGTATGTAACAGGATTAAATTTGACAATCACATCAAGCCAGCTCGGCATATTATTGATAGGAAAAAGCGCACCAGATAAGAAAATCATCGGCATCACAATAATTTGCACAATTAGCTGAAAACCTTGAGTGGATTTAATCATACTTGCAAATAATAAGCCGACTCCAGACAATGCTGCACCTAGTAAGAACATAAACGGAATGACTTGAATCAGTGAGATAATACTATATGATAATCCTAAAAAAGGAATCAACAAAAATAAAATCATACCTTGAATCGTTGAAACAGTTGCTGCACCAAGCATTTTGCCAACAGCTATACTTACTCTTGATATCGGAGATACCAAAATTTCTTTCATATAGCCGTAGTTTTTATCTTCGATCACAGACATAGCAGAAAATATCGCTGTCATTAACAACGTCATCGCGACAATACCAGGAAACACGAACTCAACATAATTAAATCCACTAGCCTCATCTCCAAAGCCACCAGACATCATTGTTTCCATTGTTCCGCTTAATCCACCACCGAATATAAGTAAAAACAAAATTGGCATCGTGAATGAACCAAACAATCTTGCACGATCTCGAAAAAATTTCGTTAAGTCACGCTGCCAAATTGCAATAATACCTTCCACATTGATTCCTCCCTTATTCCTTAATCTTTCTTCCTGTAAAGGCTAAAAATACGTCATTTAATGTTGGCTTGCGAATATTCAATTTTGTAATCGGTATTTCCAATGTCTTGATAAAAGAGGAAATAAAAGCATCACTACTAGCAACCTTTAAGTGAATCGTATCGTCTTCCACCTTCACTTCGACGGTTTCCATTTTTTCTTCAATTTCTTTCAAGGCAGCTTCATTATCCTCCGTAGACAGTTCAATAAGGTCACCGCCAAGCTGATCTTTAAGAGCAGTAGGTGAATCAATTGCAATAATTTCTCCTTGATCCATGATTGCCACGCGATCACTAATCTCTGCTTCATCCAAATAATGGGTAGTGAGAAACATCGTAATGCCTTCTTTTTCCTTGAGTTTCAAAATATATTCCCACAGATGTGCTCTTGTATTGGGATCAAGTCCAACAGTCGGTTCATCTAAAAAAAGCACTTTCGGATAATGAAGAAGCCCACGCGCTATCTCAAGACGACGTTTCATCCCACCAGAATATTCTTCCACACGCTGGTTCTGTACATCGACTAAATCTACAATCTCCAGTACTTCTTGAATTCGGTCATCCCGTTTATTTTTAGGTACACGATAAAAACGACAGTGCAATTTCAAATTTTCATAGGCCGTTAATTTTTCGTCTAATGTATTTTCTTGAAAAATGATGCCAATACTTGCACGAACTTCATCTTTTTGTTTCTTAGCATCATAGCCATTGATGATGATTTCTCCTGAGGTTGGTTTGAGCATTGTACAAATCATGTTGATCGTCGTACTTTTTCCAGCACCATTAGGACCAAGAAAACCAAAAATTTCGCCTTCTTTGACATCAAAATTAATTCCTTTTACCGCATCAACTTTTTTATATGTCTTTGTTAAATCGTTTACTGAAATGATAGAATTCAATATGTAACCTCCTTATCATACAAATTAGTTATGATATAATAACTATTATCTATTGTATATGGCATAAAGTCAATCTGTATGAGGGAGCGAACTAGATGAAAGAGCAAAATACTTTAACCAATGAATTGGTAGAACAGGCTTTAACTGTATTACCAATATTATCAAAAAAGATGTTTGGTACTTCTCCAATAACTAAAAGAGAAGGACTTTACCCATCACATTTCCATGTGTTACATATTGTCGAGCAAACAGGGCGGATTCAAATGGCAGAGATCGCCAAAAAATTAAATATTAATAAATCAAATTTAACTCCGTTAATTCAAAAACTGATGGAGAAGGAGTTTATTGTTAAAATAAAAGACGAGAAAGATCGACGTATAACATATATTCAAATGACGGAAAATGGAAAACGATTTTCGGAGGAGAAAAAACAGATTCTTTATGAGATAGTTCAGGAACGTTTTGCGACATTAGCGGATAAAGATAAAAAAGCCTTAAAAGAAGCGTTTATGACAATTAGAGTGATTATGTCTTCATTAGACGAGTAATACTTTGTCGAAATTTTCCGTTTGTTCCAATAAAAAAAGTCCCTTTTCATAGCAGAAACTTGTTATAATATGTATAAAAGTGTCGAAAGGGGATTTTTTGTGAAGTTCGGTAAAGGCTTGAAAATAATGATAGCGCTTATCGCTATTCTATTATTAATAGATTTATTTGCTGGAAACTATTTTTATAATCTCGCTATTAAGCGTGAACAAAAGACTTTTTTACAGGGAAATGATGATCTGGAAGTCTCTGCAGCAGCAATGGACGTGTTCACGAAAGGCGGTTGGCGGGATTGGGTTGCCAGTCAGGATTTTGATGAATGGCAACTGCAAACATTTGATGATTTAACCTTACAAGGATATTATTTACCAGCCAAAAAAGATACAAATAAAACGGTTATCTTTGGTCATGGTTATTTAGGCGAAGCAACAGATATGGGATTATATGCGCAATACTATTACGAAGAGTTAGGCTATAATATTTTTCTTTTTGATATGAGAGGACACGGTAAAAGTGAGGGAGACTATTTTGGTTTTGGCTGGCATGATCGTCTAGATGTTTTAGATTGGACGGATCGAGTGATTGATCAAGTTGGTGATAATGCAGAAATTGTCTTACATGGTTTATCCATGGGGGCTGGTACAATGTTAATGGCAAGTGGTGAGGATCTTCCTCCACAAGTACAAGCAGTAGTTGCTGATAGTGGTTACACCAATGTATATGACCTTTTTCAATATCAGATGAACCGGATGTACAATTTGCCAGCATTTCCGATATTACCAACAACAAGTATGGTAGCAAATATACGAGCGGATTATTCCTTTTTTGAAGCTTCAGCTCTTGACCAGGTGAAGAAGGCTGAGGTACCCATTTTATATTTTCATGGAAGAGATGATACATTTGTACCATTTAAAATGGCGAATAAACTATATAAGCAGACTAATAGTTACGCGGAAATATATTTATATGATGATGCCGGACATGGTGAAGCATATGCTATTCACAAGGAAAAATATCAAACGAAATTATCCGATTTTTTAACAAAATTTATAGAATAATAGAAGGTAGATGATTAACTCATCTACCTTTTTGTTTTTTTGGGAATAATGTCCCTTCATAGGAAAAGCGCTTATGGTAATAAAGGCTTATAGGAGTGTGATAATTTGTTTGATATTATTAAAATAGGGTATAGTATAACAAGTAGTTTTTAATGGAAAAAATGGGGGAGATCAACATGAAAAAGAAATTATTATTTATCATCCTGTTAATGTTGTTGTCGCTTTTATTTACGGCGTGTAAGCAAAACGATACAGATGAAACGGTAGATCCAGAAAATGAAGTAGAAGAACCAGCAGAAAATGAAACAGGTCAAGATAAAGAGCCTGCTGACGAAGAAACGCCTACGCTTGATAAAGAACAAGCGAAACAAGTATTGAACGATTATCGTGATACATTTATGTCTGTCATTGAAAATACAGAAGATGATGGTGCTTTAACAGATTTTGATTCAAAACAAGCGCTGAAAGATGAGTTTATGACCATTATGTCAGAAGAGTTGGCTGATTCATATGTGGCCCAATATTTTGAAGAGGACAATGGTAAGGTATATGTTGTTCCGACTGAAGCTCCAGTATGGTTTGAAGAAGGAAAAGACTTCAGCTTTGAGCAAGTAAGTGACTTAGAATATGAGGTAACACAGGAACAATCGAATGAGTTGATTGGAAATCTAAGAATGACATATGTAATTGCATCAAAAGATGATTCCTGGATTGTTAGTGAAGTAAGATCGGAAAATATAAACGAAGAAAATAATGGTAATGGGCAAGAAGAGCAATCATCTTCAAATGAGAACAACACCGATAATAGTGAGGAAACTGCTTCTGGTGAAATTACAGATGCAAAAGCAGAAGAATTAGTACGAGAACACCTTAATATCCCACAAAATAGTGATGTGAATGTCGTGATGGACCACAAAAATGAGAATGGTAATTTCGTCGTTCAAGTATATGAATTAGTTTCCAATGGTGAAACTAGCCATACTGCAACAATTGGTTGGTATATTGTTAATAAAGATGATGGTACAGTAGAACAAATGATGTAAGAAACTTTGTATTAAAGAGATTCGCACTACAATTGGAGTGTGTGAATCCTGATTATACGTTTCACTCCGTTTTTTATTTCCACTTCGGGGGCTAATCCATAAAAAAGTTGAATTTATTCTAAAACGAGGGGAGTTCCGTATTTTTGGATCCCTCGTTTTTTAGAACGTTTGTCATCTCAATTCGTTCATTTACAAAATTTTTGGATGATCACTTTCTGTTAGTAATTTAAACTTATATAGTGTTTAATTTTTTTTAAAGAAAATCATTCTTCTTAATCTTCGTAAAAACGTCCTCAAGTGAACGGTGAAAGGAAATGGCATCATGTATTTTATGCTCAAACAATTTCTTTTGTTCATGAGGGTAACGATCCAGGTCTTCTTGAATATCCTCTAAGTTGCTAATTTGTAAGTTGAGTGACTCGAGCCAACGATTTACATATGTTTTCATAAATTTTTTATATAAATCTTCTCGAGCTTCGTATAAGTCTTTTCGCACACCTTTTTGCCAGACGCGTTCAACTAAGCTAAATTCTTGTAATCGGCGAATGGCATAACTCATCGCTGTTTTACTTTTTCCTAAAGCATCTTTCATTTCATCTAAAGTCATTGGTGCTTCATGTAAATAAAGCGTAACAAATAATTGAGCTTCTGTTTTATTTAAAGAAAACATTTCAAGTGTTTTCGAAAATTCAGAAATAATTTGATTATTGACTTTTTCTAAATTGGCTTCTGCTTCTTGTGTCATAAAAGTATGACGACCTCCTTCAAGTCTCTTATTATTATCTTTACACTACATAAATAAAAAAATCAATGCTAATACTAAGTATATGGTAAAAGTAAGGATTTCCATTTGTAAAGTTTAAACTTTACAAACGTAACAATCAGAAAAATAAGTGTATAATCCTTGAAATTTAAATGTAAAACCTTTAGCATAGTAAAAGTGATGCATAAAATGACAGGAAAAGTCGAAAGAAAATTGAGGTGATATAGATTCATGTCTGTTATTAGTGTAAAAAATTTGTCGAAAATTTTTGGCAAAAAAACAAAAGAAGCACTCTCATTGTTAGATGAGGGATATAAAAAAGAAGAAATTTTAGAAAAGACAGGATGTACAGTCGGTGTAAACCGTGCGACATTTGATGTCGAAGAAGGCGAAGTATTCGTTATTATGGGACTTTCTGGTAGTGGTAAGTCAACACTTGTACGTTTATTGAATCGCTTGATTGACCCTACGGAAGGTGATGTCAAAGTAGGTGGAGAGAATCTTGCGAAGGTCGGTAAAGAAACATTAAGAAAAGTCCGTCGTGAAAAAATGAGTATGGTATTCCAAAAGTTCGGTTTATTTCCTTTCCGAACAGTGTTAGAAAACGCCGAATTTGGACTTGAAATTCAAGGGATAAACAAGGAAGAACGTGCGGAAAAAGCAAAGGAAGCTTTGGAATTAGTAGGATTAGGGAGTTTTATTCACCAGTATCCAGATCAATTATCAGGTGGGATGCAACAACGTGTTGGTTTAGCACGTGCTCTGGCTAATGATCCGGAAGTACTTCTAATGGATGAAGCTTTTTCTGCGTTGGATCCTTTAATTCGAAAGGATATGCAAGATGAACTATTGGATCTTCAACAAAAAATGAAGAAAACAATCATTTTCATTACACATGATTTGGATGAAGCATTACGAATAGGTGACCGAATTGCACTGATGAAGGATGGTTCGATTGTTCAAATCGGAACACCTGAAGAAATTTTAGTGAATCCAGCTAATGACTATGTGGAACGATTCGTTGAAGATGTTGATCGCTCTAAAGTATTAACTGCAAGTCACATTATGAAACGACCAGAAACGGTTGATATTGAAAAACATGGTCCAAGAGTAGCGCTGGAAAGAATTCGTGAGCAAGGCTTATCAAGTATCTATGTGGTCGATCGCTCCAGACAATTGAAAGGCTATGCTATAGCGGACGATGTTAAACAAGCTCGGGAAAATGAGGAAAAAGAATTAAACGGAATTTTACGTACGGATATGCCAACAGTGGGGTTAGAAGCACCTATTCAAGAAATTTTTGAAATTATTCATGATGCACCTGTACCTGTAGCTGTTGTAGATGAAGGTAAATTAAAAGGTATTATTGTACGTGGTGCCGTTATTGCAGCACTAGCAAATGGAAATGGGGTGACAGAAAATGCTTAATTTTATGCCTCAAATTCCTTTAGCTGATTGGATTAATAGAGCAGTTGATTGGATGCAAGATACTTTTGAATTTATTTTCGATCCAATCAAAAATGACTTTGGTGATTTCGTAGAGGTTTCCGCGGAGTGGTTAAGTCAGGTTCCACCAATTATTGTTATTTTAATAGTAGCTATCATTACTTTCTTTGTATCTGGCAAGAAATTTGGATTAGTTGCTTTTTCTATTATTGGTTTATGGTTTGTTTATAATCAGGACTTATGGGAACAGTTAATGTTTACATTCACATTAGTCGTTTTTGCCAGTTTTATCTCCATTATTATTGGTATTCCGGCTGGTATTTGGATGTCAAAGAGTAAATGGGCTCAAACCATTATTACTCCTATACTTGACTTTATGCAGACAATGCCTGCGTTCGTTTATTTAATTCCTGCCGTAGTATTCTTCGGTATTGGGATGGTTCCAGGTATATTTGCTTCTGTCGTATTTGCTACACCACCTGTTGTCCGTTTTACCAATTTAGGTATTCGCCAAGTATCCAATGAATTAGTGGAAGCTGCAGATGCATTTGGTACAACAGGTTCACAAAAGCTGTTTAAGGTAGAGTTACCAATGGCACGTAAAACGATTATGGCGGGTGTTAACCAAACTATAATGCTTGCGTTATCTATGGTTGTTATTGCATCCATGATCGGTGCTCCAGGACTTGGTGATGAAGTGTTAACAGCACTGCAACGTTCACAAGAAGGGGCTGGATTTGTTGCAGGTTTAGGTATTGTTATTTTAGCGATTATTATTGACAGAGTTTCTCAAAACTTAAATAAAGGTTAAGGTGATAAACTTTTCCAGTCTAACTGGAAAAGTTTTAACATAATAAATTTTATAGAAAAGGGGAGATCTATACATGTTTAAAACATGGAAATCATTTGGTTTAATGGCAGTATTAGCGTTAGTATTTGTACTAGCTGCTTGTGGTGCTGGTGATGAAGGTGAAGATACTTCAGGAGACACTGGTAATGAAGAAGGATCAACTGAAGAAGGGTCAACAGATGAAACTGCTGCTGTAGGTGAAGGTAAGGAAATTGAATTAGTGTACGTAAACTGGGACACTGAAATTGCATCAACACACGTTGTTGGAAAAGTCTTAAAAGATTTAGGTTATGATGTAAAACTTACTTCTATCGAAAACGCAGCAATGTGGGAAGCGGTAGCAAATGGAGAAGCAGACGGTATGGTGGCAGCATGGTTACCAGCGACACATAAAGCACAGTATGCAGATTTTGGCGACCAAGTAGAAGGATTAGGGCCAAATCTTGAAGGCGCAAAAATTGGTTTAGTTGTACCATCTTATATGGATGCAAATTCTATTGAAGATTTAGCAGATCAAGCAGATCAAACAATCACTGGTATTGAACCAGGTGCTGGTGTAGTACAAACAGCAGAAAAAGCACTTGAAGAATACGAAAATTTAAGTGATTGGAAAGTACAAACATCTTCTAGTGGTGCAATGACAACAGCGCTAGGTGAAGCTATTGACAACGAAGAGGACATCATTGTTACAGGTTGGTCTCCACATTGGAAATTCTCTGAATATGATTTAAAATATTTAGAAGATCCTAAAGGTGTATTTGGAGAAGCTGAAAATATCGAAACAATGGTTCGTAAAGGACTTAAAGAAGATTTACCAAACGCATATAAAGTACTAGACCAATTCCATTGGACAGAAAAAGACAGTAACGCTGTTATGCTAGAAATTAATGGCGGGACTGATCCAGAAGAAGCAGCTGCAAACTGGGTGGAAAACAACCAAGAAAAAGTAGCTGAGTGGACAAAAGGTTTAGAATAATTCATAGTTGAATTAGAATCCTCCTCGCAGGAATAAGCGAGGAGGATTTTTTATGATTTAAAAAAAGTGCCCGATAAATGAGTCAAAGCGCCCAATATCGAGTGAAAAGCACCCGAAAAGCATCTAAAAGTGCCCGATATTATTCTGAAACCGCCCGATATCCAGCAAGAAGTGCCCGATACTCAAAACAGACATGATCAAGAGGAATCTTTTACATATGTTAAGATATGTTAAATGGAAGAGAGGATGATGAGTAAGTGAAAACAGTACTTATAACGGGAACTGGAAGTGGAATTGGTTTTTTAACAACACTAGAACTTTTAAAGAATGATTACAGGGTTGTTGCCACGATGAGAACATTAGACACACGTGAAAAACTAATCGAAGCAGCCAAGAAGGAACAATTAGCATCTCAATTAGACGTTATCCAAATGGATGTAACAGATGATCTGCAAATCCAGCATGTAAAAGAATTTATCCAAACTAAATATAAAAAACTCGATGTTTTAATGAATAATGCAGGCTTTTGCCAAGCGGGATTTATCTCTGATTTATCGGTTGATGCGTTTCATAACCAGATGGATGTTAATCTACATGGTGTTTTTCGTGTTACCAAAGCGATGGTGCCATTATTGGAGCAGGCACATAAGGCAAATATCGTTAATATTAGCAGTGTTAGCGGGTATAGCGGTTTTCCAGGCATGTCTGCATATGCTGCATCTAAATTTGCTTTAGAAGGCTTTAGCGAAAGTTTACGAATAGAATTACTTCCTAAAAAGATATTCGTCTCCTTAGTGGAACCAGCATCCTATCAAACAAGAATTTGGGATAAAAGTTTGTCTGCTATCGATCCAACTGAAATGGAGAAGGATCGATTAAAAAGCTCAGTCCTATCCCATGCACAACAAGCATCAAAAACCAGTGCTGATCCAAGAGAAGTGGCTGAATTAGTCGTCTTTATCTGTAACAGGAAAAATCCAAAACTTCGCTACCCAATTGGAAAAGGAGCAAACATGTTATCTATTGCAAAACGCTTTTTACCTTGGTCTTGGTTAGAGAAGATAATGCTGAATAAACTAAATTAACAAATAAAGGAAATATATGTTAGGATAGGAGTGGAGGTGTACTAATGACGGAAGAAATTATTTTATCGCTTAAGAATGTGGCTAAATCATATGGCACTACCCGAGTTTTAGAATCTATTAATCTTGATGTCTATAAAGGTCAAATAATAGGTTACATAGGGCCAAATGGCGCAGGTAAAAGTACAACCGTCAAAATGATGTTGGGGTTGATTTCAGATTTTGAAGGTGACATCGAAATATTTGGAGAAAGTATTAAAACAAGTGGTGTGGCTTATAAAAAACGTATTGGATATGTTCCCGAAAACGGAGAAATCTATGACAGCTTAACACCAATGGAGTACCTTTCTTTTGTCGGTGGACTATATAGGATGGATCAGCATGTGATCATTAATAAGGCAACAGAAATGATGCGTTTATTTGAGTTAGAAGATATGTTACATACAAGAATTTCATCTTTTTCTAAAGGAATGAGACAAAAAGTTCTTTTTATAGCCAGTATTATACATAACCCGGATTTACTTTTCTTAGATGAACCGTTAAGTGGGCTTGATGCCAATAGCATGATGATCGTCAAAGAGATTTTAGATCAATTAGCAAATCAAGGGAAAACAATCTTCTATTCCTCACATATTATGGATGTAGTCGAAAAAATCAGTAATCGGATTGTTTTGCTGGCTAATGGCCAAATTGTTGCTGATGGTACGTTTAAACAATTGCAGCAACAGAATAAAGAAGGATCCCTCGAAGAAATCTTCAATCAATTGACAGGCTTTCATCAGCATCAGGAAATAGCTAGTTCTTTTGTCTCCATAGTGGAAAATGGTGATATAGATGACTGATTTTAAATCGCTGAAGATTTTAGATAAACTCAGCACTTTTTTTCAAAAAGCGAATGTCGATTATCCTATGATGCGCGAGATCCTGGAATTGAAATTAACGATGGACACGAGAAGGGTACCTACTATTTTTAATGAGTCGAAATCAGTTTCCGGTAATCAATTTCTGAAATCACTCGGTATATATGCTCTGATGGGATTAATACTAATTGCTTTTTTATTTGGAGATCAGTATATATTTCAGATGAGTATACTTTATGCCATTGTTATGTTTATCATCATGACCTCGACTATTTCTGATTTCTCAAGTGTATTATTAGATGTCCGGGATAAAACGATATTAAGTACTAAGCCAGTCGATTCAAAAACAATAAATACTGCAAAAGTTGTACATATTACCATTTATTTATGTCAATTAACCATTGCTTTTACTGCTATTCCAATGATCGTTGGTCTGTTTAAACAGGGGATTGTTTTCTTCTTATTAAGTCTAATCGTACTTTTATTTGTTAATCTACTGATTTTGATTATGACCGCATTTGTTTATATTTTGATTTTGCGCTTTTTTGACGGAGAAAAGTTAAAGGATATTATTAATTATATTCAGATTCTCTTAAGTATTTCGATGGTTGTGGGATACCAAATAGTAGCTCGATCCTTTCAATTTGTCGATATGAATATCAGTTTCACTTTTGAATGGTGGCATGTTTTGCTACCTCCGATTTGGTATGGAGCAATATATGAAATAGTCCTGAATGGGGTAACGGATTCTGCTTTTATCATTCTAGCGATATTAGGTGTGATTGTTCCATTCATTGCTATATTACTTTATGTGAAACTGATTCCTTCCTTTGAAAGGAACTTGGAGAAGCTTTTGTCCAACAATGGTAAACATAAACAAGCGAAGGAATGGTGGAGCCGTTTTTGGTCCAAGATATTAGTTTGGAGCAAAGAGGAACAGGTTTTTTTTGAATTCACAACTCGAATGATCAAAAATGAACGTGATTATAAATTAAAGGTATACCCAGCAATCGGTATGGCCTTAGTATTTCCGTTTATCTTTATCATCAATGATTTAACGCTTAATACGTTGGAAGAACTTCGAGCTGGGAAAATGTATTTCTCTATGTATTTTAGCTTAATGTTGATCCCTGTCGGAGTACAAATGCTTCAATTTTCAACGAATCAAAAAGCTGCTTGGATTTATCGTGCGGTACCGATTAAAGATGCTAATGCTTGTCACCGAGCAACATTAAAAGCTTTTTTGGTTCGATTGTTTCTCCCGGTTTATCTTATGTTAAGTGTGATTTTCCTTTTTATTTTTACAGAAAGGATCTGGTCTTTTTTAATCACATATATTTTAGTAATTGCTTTGTACGGCCGAATCTGTTATCACGTATTTTTTAATAATGTGATGCCTTTCTCCGAAACGTATAAAGTTAGTCAAAGTAAACAAACTGGTTCAGCACTAGCACTTTTAGCACTTGCAGTGTTTTTTGGTGTTATCCATTACATAATGACTCTCTTTAACATCGGTCCATATATTTTAATGGTTGTGTTATTGATCATCAATGTATTTCTTTGGAGAAAGTAGGATAAAAAAATCATCCCCAATGAAGGGGATGATTATTTAGATTAATTTTTCAATTTCAGCATTTTTCTTCAGTTCATCAATTTTTGATTGAATTTCTTTCTGTTTCTCTTGTTGCTTTTGAGCTGTTAAGGTTTGTTTAATCTGATCTTTAACTTGTTCTAGTGGTGGAAGCTCTTTTTCAGATTTTTCCTTCGCTGAATCGTAATACTCTTTAATTTCTTTCTCTGTCACTTTAATACCAAGCACTGACTCCATATACTTATTAGCAACTAAATTTTGTTTTAGTTGTGCTTTGTATGTTTCTTCCGTGAATCCATTTTTTTTAAGAGTAGAAGCGAATTGATCACCATGTTGTTCTTTTAATGCGGCAATTTTACTATCAATTTCTTCTTGACTAGCTGATAAACCTTGTTTCTCAGCATCTTGCATAATCAATTCTTGGGTGATTAATTCATTTAATGTTTGATCTTTGACTTTTTCAGTATCCTTAACATCTTGTCCTTGTTGCTGTAATGAACTTTTTACAAGTCGATAAACACGATTATATGCAGAACCATTTATTTCTTCCCCATTAATAGTGGCTACCGTTTTATCTTCTGCTACAAGCTCATCTTCACTTACTGAATTCTGACCAGTCTCTTGGGATGTTTCATCTGATGCAGCTTCCTCTGTGTTATTCTTTTTAGTTGCATCATCATTTCCGCACGCAACTGTGATAACAGCCAAGCTGATCATCATTAAAAGCATTATTATTTTCTTCATTCATTAACAACCTCCATCATGATACATTGTTTGTCTATTCAAACATATATTGTCGCTTAAATGCAAGTCCTATTCTAGCGTATCTTTTGATTCCAGCCTGTCATGACAGTGATTGAGGTCATTTATTACAGTTAATCAACAAAAAAACAGCAGTTTTCACACATTTTACATCGTTTCTGTTTTTCTTATTCTTTAAAGGGAATACTAGTAAATGGGAGTGAAAATATCATGAAAGATATATCAAAAATTGCGATTTTCACCTTGATATTCGGATTTATCATCCTTGTTCTAACAATGACTCTTTTTATAGAACTAGCGGATGATGTGTTAGAAAAAGAAAAGTTTTTTGTCGATCGAATTTTCCAAGACTATATCGCCTTTCCGGAGGGGACATGGTTACATCAGATCATGGAAGTCGTGACAGAAGCAGGATCGGTTCTTTTTCTAACCATCATGTCGATATTAGTTGCTGTCTATCTCTTTTTTGCGAAAAAAAGTAAGTGGTACAGTCTGTTTTTCAGCATTAACATGATTGGGATCAGCCTGATAACACAAGTGTTGAAGCTTATAATTGAACGGGAGCGCCCCGAACTAATTGCACAATATGGTGGTACAGGTTTTAGTTTTCCTAGTGGACATTCAACGGGATCGGTAGCATTTTACGGGTTTATTATGTATTTACTTTGGAAAAAGGTATCAATTAAATGGTTGAAATGGGTATCAGTTTCATTCTTTGCGCTCGTTGCGTTTGCTATTGCTTTTAGTCGTGTAGTATTAGGGGTTCATTTCTTCACGGACATTGTAGCAGGTATGTCATTAGGATTGACATGGCTTGTTATTTGTATCATTGCCTTAGAATTTTTACTTTGGAGGGGAAGAAAAAAGCGTAATTCCTCATGAGAGAACTACGCATTAATATCTAACATAAGCACGGTGGTATGTGGAAGTTGGTATTAAATGTATAAGGTGGTGCTGGTTTTAAGGATGGAATGCCACCATATGCAGGTGGATTTTGTACGTAACGGAAGTTGGAACAACCATCCATTGATCGACCATGCGCCCATCTTCCTTCTGCGCTTTCATCTCCTTGCGAGAAGTTATAAAAGTCATATGCTACTTGTTGTTTTTCAAGGTCCCGAGGGAATGTAGAAGGAACCACAACTCCTTCTTTTTCTTCTAATTCTTCAATGGCAGCTAACCACATATTTTGGTGCATCGTATCGCGGGCAATTAAGAAGGAAAGCATATCTTTTACACCACGATCAGATGTAATTTCATATAATCTTGATACTTGTAAGCGCCCTTGAGATTCCGCATTTAAATTAGCACGGAAGTCTGCGAGCAGATTCCCACTTGCGATAATATAATCTGCTGTCCAGCGATTACCGACACTGTCCCCAGGCATTGCACCTAATCCCGATACAATGGCATGCTGAGGGTTCATCCCACCAATAATTGCACCTAAAACAGGATCTTTTGCAGCTTCTTCCAGGTCACCAACAGGTGCATCATCTAAGAGACGAGCAATCATTGTCGCTAACATTTCCACATGTGCTATCTCCTCGGTACCGACATCCATTAACAGATCCTTATATTTACCGTCCATTCGAACATTCCAACCTTGGAATAAGTACTGCATGGTTACCGAAATTTCCCCGAATTGGCCACCTAACACTTCTTGCAGTTGTTTCGCAAAAAGTGGATCTGGCCGATCAGGCTTAGCAGGATATTGCAACTCCTTTATGTGATAAAACATGTATTCACATCCTTATAAGATATAGGTTTCTGTCTTTACTCTATGCAGGGACGATTGCCTACGTTACAAATCTTATCTTGGATCTACTAGATGTCTCAAGTTCAATGGAGTGACCCTTGCATAAATTCTTGCTATAATTAATCTGGTAACAAAAAGTAAGTTAAGGGGGAATCGAAAGTGGATCAATTATTCAGTCCTTTTCAAATAAAAAAACTAGAACTCAAAAATCGTGTCGTAATGCCACCTATGTGCCAATATTCGGTGACAAAAGAAGACGGTACGCCTAACGATTGGCATTATAATCATTATATAAGCAGAGCAGTTGGCGGTACCGGACTTGTTATTGTGGAAATGACCAATGTCGAACCAGACGGAAGAATCTCTAATAATTGCTTAGGATTCTGGTCTGATGAGCAAATTCCTGCGTATAAAAAAATCGTTGATGCAGTACATGCGCAAGGCTCTAAAATTGCAATCCAAATCGCACATGCTGGACGAAAAGCAGAAGATGCAGAAACACCAGTCGCTCCTTCTGCAATACGATTTAGCGAGAAATATAAAGAACCACGTGCACTTTCTACTGCAGAAGTGAAAGAAATGGTTGATAAATTCCGTCAATCCGTTCGCCGCGCAGTAGAAGCAGGTTTTGATGCAATTGAATTACATGGTGCACATGGATACTTAATTCATCAGTTTCATTCAAGCTATACGAATAAACGTGATGACGAATACAGAGAGCTTACACGATTCGGTACAGAAGTAGTAAAAGCAGCAAAAAGTGAAATGCCAGAGGATATGCCTTTAATTATGAGGATATCTGCAACTGAATTTGTCGAAGAAGGTTATCAATTACCAGATGGAATCGAACTGGCAAAAGCTTATAAAGAAGCTGGTGTAGATATGTTCCATATTAGTGCTGGTGGAGAGGGTGCAATAGCTCCATCACGTAATCCAGGTGGTCATGCAGGATATATGGTTCCTTTTGCCAGGGCAATGCGTGAAGCAGTTGAAGTTCCGGTGATTGCAGTAGGTCGTTTAGAAGACGCTCATTTAGCGGATTCTATTATTGGCAATCAGGATGCAGATCTTGTCGCAGTCGGCAGAGGAATGCTTCGTGATCCATATTGGACAATTCGCGCTGCCCGTGAGTTAGGACAGGAGATTGAAGTACCAGTACAATATGAACGTGGATTTGCCTAACAATAATGGAAAAGACGTCACTCCCAGTGGCGTCTTTTCTTTTTAGTAGGAATGTTCTAAAATAGTACTATAGGACAAATAAAAAGGACGTGAAGATATTGCAATTCAGACCTTGTATCGACTTGCATCAAGGGAAAGTAAAACAAATCGTAGGTGCTACCCTTAATAATGAAAACAAAAATGTAATCGAAAATTATGTTTCTACATATGACAGTAGCTATTATGCAGAAATGTTTCAGAAAGATAACTTAACTGGTGGTCATGTTATTATGCTAGGAGATGGCAACAAAGAAGCTGCGATCCAGGCATTACAAACATACCCAGGCGGATTACAAATCGGTGGTGGAATTAATGCCAATAATGCTGAAGAATTCCTTGAAGCAGGAGCATCCCATGTAATTGTGACATCCTATATTTTTCAAGATGGTGAATTAAAGATGGATCGCTTAAAGAAATTAATCGAAAAAATAGGCAAAGAAAGACTTGTGATTGACTTAAGCTGTAAGCAAAAAGATGGTAAATGGTATGTAGTCACTGATAAATGGACGAAATTCAGTACTATAGAAATAACACCATCTACAATTAAGGATTTAGAAAATTATTGTGATGAGTTTTTAATTCATGCGGCAGATGTGGAAGGGAAGCGAAGCGGTATAGAAGAAAATTTAGTAGCAAAACTCGCTGACTATGTCTCGATTCCAACAACCTATGCTGGCGGTGTCCGTTCTATGGAAGATTTACAGCTTTTTCAACAGTTAGCAAAAGGTAAATTACATGTGACGATAGGCAGTGCCCTTGATATTTTTGGGGGAGATTTATCTTATCAGGAAGTTGTGGAGTATTGTAGATTTAGTGATAAACAACAAATCGAAGAATGATTTCGAAAGGTTTGTAGAATAAACTGGGATAAACGACAAATCGGAGAGTGATCTCAAAAGATATATAGAATAAATCGAGATAAACAACAGCGGTTTGGAGATGAGATCCTTGGAATGGCGACCATTCCAAGGATTTAAATATTATTTAATATGGATCTGATGGATGTCCCATTTCTCCTGCTTCGTTTACTGCTTCTTCCATCATTTCATTATTACTTTCCATGGACATTTTCAAGCCCTCTTCCACACGTTTGCCATAGTCTTTGTCACATTGGTAGAAATGTTCGATCATTTGGTCCTGGATTTCCTTCCGACAACCTGACAGTGCAGAAACCAGATTTTTGATCAGATCATCTTTTTCCCAATCACTTAAACGACGGTACGTTTCACCAGCTTGACCATAATTGTTTTCCCGGGAAATAGTCTTACGTTGCAGATTTCCTTCTACATATGGTTCATGCTCAACACCAGGGTTTTTGTCTTCATTTAACCCACCGGTAATCGATGGTTCGTAATCGACATGTGGATTTTTGAAATCTCCATAATCTTGTCGAAAGTCCATTTGTCCACCTGTTTGATTTGTTGCTACTTTATGGTTAGGACGGTTAATTGGTAACTGTAAGTAGTTTGCTCCTACACGGTAACGCTGTGTATCAGAGTAGGAATACGTTCTACCCTGTAATAGCTTATCATCTGAGAAGTCTAACCCATCTACTAATACACCTGTTCCGAAAGCGGCTTGTTCTACTTCGGCATGGAAATTGTCTGGATTGCGATTCAATACCATTTTTCCAACTTTGTGCCAAGGATAATCCTCTTTGTACCAGAGCTTCGTCGCATCTAATGGATCATAATCTAATTCTGGATGCTCACCATCTTCCATGATTTGAACATAGAGCTCCCATTCTGGATAGTCCCCTTTTTCAATGGCTTCATAGAGGTCTTGTGTTGCATGATTAAAGTTTTTTCCTTGAATTTTTGATGCTTCTTCTTGTGTTAAGTTTTTAATTCCCTGGACTGGTTCCCAGTGATATTTGACAAGTACTGCTTTTCCTTCTTCATTGACCCACTTATATGTGTGTACCCCTGATCCTTGCATATGACGATATGTTGCCGGAATTCCCCAAGGAGAGAAGACAAACGTAACCATATGCAATGCTTCCGGTGATTGACTTATAAAATCAAACATACGCTCAAGGTTTTGATAATTTGTAACTGGGTCAGGACGAAAAGCATGGATCATGTCCGGGAATTTTAGTGGATCACGAATAAAGAATATCTTTAAATTGTTACCGACCAGATCCCAGTTACCATCTTCAGTATAAAATTTTATTGCAAATCCGCGTGGGTCCCGTAAAGTTTCAGGAGAGTGCTTGCCATGAACTACCGTCGAAAAGCGGATAAAAACAGGAGTTTGAACTTCTGTATTGGTGAACACTTTTGCTCGGGTATACTTGGAGATTGACTCTCCGTTTACTGTTCCATACGACTGAAAATAACCGTGTGCTCCAGCCCCGCGAGCGTGGACAATACGTTCCGGAATTTTTTCTCGGTCAAAGTGACTAATCTTTTCTAAGAAGTCATAATTCTCCAATGTTGTTGGCCCACGATCTCCGACAGTTCGTACATTTTGATTGTCGGTTACTGGATGCCCTTGTTGATTGGTCATTTTCTCTTTACCGTGATTCGGTTTATTTTTGTTATCCATTATCCAACCCCCTTGAGATTCATCATCTCCAGTATTCCCCAGATGATTGAGGTTATGCGAACTTCCAGTGAGTGTCGATAAGTGAATAGGTTATATAGGGTTTGTTATAATTTTATTATCACAGCCTATAAAGTAGCGTGATTCAATTGGATATTATTCAAGATGATTTAACAAAAATGATGGCTAGGATCAGAGGTGAATGTAGGAGTAAGCCGACGGTATGAGTTGGAATCTACTGTGAACTATGTAAAAACGATATAATCGGTATTCATGGTATCAAAGAGAGAGAGGGGCGAATCCCTTGAAAAGCGA
Organism: Gracilibacillus sp. D59; assembly: GCF_052246695.1. Classification (NCBI taxonomy): domain Bacteria; kingdom Bacillati; phylum Bacillota; class Bacilli; order Caryophanales; family Bacillaceae; genus Gracilibacillus; species Gracilibacillus sp. D59. The sequence continues at coordinate 372,710 of NZ_JBQQCK010000003.1, forward strand.
GTTAATCGGTATTCACGTTGTCCAAGAGAGGGGTGAATCCCTTAAAAAACGAGATAATCGGCATTCACGTTGTCCAAGAAGGGGCGAATCCCTTAAAAAACGAGATAATCGGTATTCGCGGTGTCCAAGAAAGGCCGAATCCCTTAAAAAACGAGATAATCGGCATTCACGTTGTCCAAGAAGGGGGCGAATCCCTTAAAAAACGAGATAATCGGCATTCACGTTGTCCAAGAAGGGGGCGAATCCCTTAAAAAACGAGATAATCGGTATTCACGGTGTCCAAGAAGGGGCGAATCCCTTAAAAAGCAAGATAATCGGTATTCACGGTGTCCAAGAAGGGGGTGAATACCTTAAAAAGTGAGATAATCATATTACAGGAGTGTAAATGTGAAAAATTGTCCAAAACATAAATATTCCCAAACAAGTTGATTTAACCTTTTATATCACTATGACTAGGCTGTATAAGATCATCCCTATTATTGCTGTGGCGAAGTTCAGCTGATATTTTCGCCAGTGTGTTTAGTATTTTTCAGCAGCTTAAAAAGCCGATAGTAACTGCTGATTGCAATTAAACCTCCAACTATGACATACCCCACTTGAAAATTCATTGCATAAGCAAAGACGATGCATAAAGCAATGAGGATTATAAAAATATGAAAGCCGATTTGAAACTTCGTATATCCGTCAGATTTGTTCATAATTCGTCTCCTAACTTTTCTATTCGTTTTATTTGTGAAATATTTTAACAAAAAAGTACTTGGAGCAATAGTGTTAAAATCCCTCAATTTGAAAGGATCACCAAATAAAAGTGATCCATTTTATCTAGTATTCTATATACCATTTTCGTAGTTGATTTATATGTGCCTGATGATACCTAATGTGGTCTGCTATATGCCAAATGCCCCATTTAATGGTTGCTTTTTTTCCGTTTCCATATTCAACAATTCGGTTTAGTTGTTTATCTGTTAATTGGTAACATACAGATCTCATCATATTTATGACCTCATCATATTCTTTGAGAAGCATATCTAGATAAATACCTTTAATTTGTGGTAGTTGGTAATTTTCATCTAACATCGGTCCATATTTTTTAACAAGTTCTATTGGTGTAACTTCTCCTTTTATTCTATAAACCCAGTTTAAGTCTACGAAAGCTAAATGTCTTAATAATTGTGCTGTACTGTTGTATTTCTGTCCAGGACCTTTAAAATCTACTTCTTCTTGTGACATACCAGCAACAATCTGTTTTAGCCGATTATAATTTTCATCAACCATTGCATAAAGCATTCCTACTACAGGTTCCATTTCAGTATCCGCTTTTAAATCTGAAATATTTCTCAAAAGTATCACCTCGATCATTTGTGTATAATTATAAATAATAATGAATATAAATTCAATCGAAGTATTTATTTCGCTTATCTCAGTGATATGCTTTACAATAAAATTAAAGCAAAAAAGTAGGGGTGTTTGACATGAAATATGCAATATATCAAATGGATGTAGTCGTTGCAGATCCACAAGCGAACCGGGAAAAAATCAAAAACTGGATCGAAACACAAGTAAACGAAAATAAACCGGATACTGTTGTATTACCGGAAATGTGGAATGCCGGCTATGCATTGGACAGACTTAATGGATTGGCCGACAACAACGGAGAAACCACGATTCCTTTTCTAAGCGATTTAGCCAAAAAACATCAGATTAATATTATTGGCGGTTCGATTGCAAATAAAAAAGGAAACGGCATTTATAATACGAGTTATGTATTCAATCGTGAAGGTGAACTTGTCCATCAATATGACAAAATGCACCTCGTTCCGATGTTAGATGAGCCAAAATATTTAAATGGTGGGCAATCAAAAGGAGCTGTATTTGAACTAGACAATGTCAAGATGGGGATAGTTATTTGTTATGACCTTCGTTTTCCGGAGCTGATGAGAGCGATAGCGTTGCAAGGTGCAGAAGTGATCCATATTGTAGCACAATGGCCGACAGCTCGAAAAGATCATTGGAAATTCTTGCAGTATGCACGAGCAATAGAAAATCAATGCTATATTATTTCTGCTAATAGCAGCGGAACATGTAATGGTACCGATTTTGCTGGCGAATCAATGGTGATTAATCCATCGGGTGAGTTGGTAGCATCAGGGCATCCAGAAACAGAAACCACCATTAATGCAAGTATTGATTTAACCAAAGTCGCAGAAATTCGCAAAAATATTCCTGTATTCAAAAGCCGGGTACCAAATTTATATGGAGAGTGATCAGTATGTCAGAATTCGAGTATTCAGATCGACTAAAGCTACTACCAGAGCAATTTTTTGCAAAATTAGTGAAAAAAACGCAGGCATTAATTAAACAAGGGCATGATGTCATTAATCTTGGGCAAGGTAACCCTGATTTACCAACGCCTGATTTTATAGTAGAAGCATTACAGGAAGCAAGTGAAAATCCAACGTTTCATAAATATTCGCCATTTCAGGGGTATCCTTTTTTAAAACAAGAGATAGCAGACTTTTATAAAAAAGAATACGATGTAGAGGTTGATCCGGCATCAGAAGTAGCGATTCTGTTTGGTTCCAAAACTGGACTTGTGGAAATAAGTCAATGCCTGTTGAATCCATATAATAAAGTACTTGTTCCTGACCCAGGTTATCCAGATTATATGTCAGGAATCGCACTGGTCAATGCGGAGCCAATACATATGCCATTACGGAAGGAAAATGCTTTTTTACCTGACTATGATAACATTAATCAAGAAGATCTTGATCTAGCAAAATTAATGTTCCTGAACTATCCCAACAATCCAACAGCAGCTACAGCAACAAGAGAATTTTTTGATCAGACGGTTGAAGTAGCAAGAAAACATCATATCTGTGTTGTCCATGATTTTGCTTATGGTGCAATAGGGTATGATGGAGAAAAACCTCAAAGCTTCCTGCAATCACCAGGGGCAAAAGAGGTAGGCATCGAAATGTATACACTATCGAAAACATTTAATATGGCAGGTTGGCGAGTGGCGTTTGCAGTCGGTAATCCGTCTGTTATCCAAGCACTTGAGCTTATTCAGGATCATTATTATGTAAGTATCTTTGGGGCCATTCAAGCAGCTGCTCAAAAAGCATTACATAATGGACAAACTGCGATCCAAGAGCTTAATCAAGTATATGAACAAAGAAGAAATGCCTTCTTGCAAAAAGCGGAGGAAATTGGTTGGCATGGTGGAACGAGTAAGGGATCTTTCTTTGTGTGGATGCCAACGCCTGCTAGTTACAGTTCTGAGGAATTCGCTGAATTATTATTAGAAAAAGCACATGTTGTCGTTGCACCGGGAAGTGGGTTCGGTACTTCAGGTGAAGGTTATGTTCGTATTGCATTATTAGATTCTGAGGACAGATTGACAGAAGCATGTGAACGAATCAGCAAATTGCCATTATTCTTGTAAGCTACTCTTCAAATCCTTGGTTGTTCCTTTGCACAATATATCTAGTTTATGTATTTTGTAATAATGGACAATAAGCACTTTTCTTTCTTGTTTTTAGCCAACGATATATCTTTACTATTATTTGATATAGATATTCTAACAAAATAAGCTATATTTTCGAGCATTATCGAAACAGAATATTATACAATAAATCATAAACAAGTCTCCTCAAAAGGAGGCTTGTTTTATTTCATAGCAATATCACCTCTAAATCTCATCAGAAAAGTAACACTTTTGAATCTTCTTAACAAAACTACTCTGTCGAACTACTAAAATCTTACAAATATATAGAAACTAATATGTCAGAAAATTTAAAAAATGATGTAAGGAAACCTAACACACTATTAGATTAGATTTTTTTAATTTGCTAGCCTTATCTTTGTAGATCAATAAAAACACGGATGGGGGCAGGAAAATGAAAAAGAGCAATTTTTTCTATCTATTAATTTTAGGGTTACTTGTAATCTTTATGGTGGCATGTTCAGCAGCTGATAATGCAGCAAATGCTACAGATCCAGAAGAAGGAGAGGAAACGGAAACAACAGAGGAAAGCGAAAGTAATGAGGAAAGTGATGGGGATACGATCAAAGTAGGGGTCTTACACTCATTAAGTGGAACAATGGCAATTAGTGAAACTTCTGTACAACAAGCAGAACTTCTTGCGATTAAAGAAATTAATGAAAATGGTGGTGTGCTTGGTAAGCAATTAGAGCCAGTGATCGAAGATGGTGCTTCAGACTGGCCGACGTTCGCTGAAAAAGCAAGTAAATTATTACAACAAGATGAAGTAGCTACGATTTTTGGTGGTTGGACATCAGCAAGTCGTAAAGCGATGTTACCAGTTGTCGAAGAACATAATGGTTTATTATTCTATCCAGTCCAATATGAAGGAATGGAAGATTCACCAAACATCTTCTATACAGGGGCAGCACCAAACCAGCAAATCGTACCGGCAGTAAATTGGTTGTTAAAAAATAGAGGAGATTCTTTCTTTCTTTTAGGAAGTGATTATGTATTCCCAAGAACTGCAAACGCAGCTATTAAGGCACAGTTAGATAATGAAGGTGCAGAATTAGTCGGTGAAGAATATACACCATTAGGACATACAGATTACAATACGGTCATTGCAAAAATCAAAAGTGAAAATCCAGATGTTATTTTCAACACGTTAAATGGTGACAGTAACGTTGCTTTCTTTAAACAATTACAAGACGCAGGAATTACATCAGATGATATGACGGTTTTATCTGTAAGTGTTGCTGAAGAAGAAATTAAAGGTATTGGCGCAGATGTAATTGAAGGACATTTAACAAGCTGGAACTATTACCAAACAACGGATACACCTGAAAATGAAGAATTTGTTGCTAATTATAAAGCGGAATACGGAGAAGATGCGGTAACTGCAGATCCAATTGAAGCTGGATATTTCGGTGTTTACTTATGGGCGAAAGCAGTAGAAAAGGCTGGAACAACCGATGTGGATGCAGTAAGAGAAGCGGCAAAGGGAATTACATTTGATGCACCAAACGGAAAGGTAACGATTGATGGTGACAATCAACACGTGTACAAGACAGTGAGAATTGGTGAAGTACAGAGTGACGGTATGATTACAGAGTTGTGGCATTCAAAAGAACCTGTCAAGCCAGATCCTTATTTAGAAGAATACGATTGGGCATCAGATTTAAGTGAATCATTAGCCGAATAAAAAGGGGTACTTTATCCATCAGTAGGGGCTCCCCCACTGATGGAAATCTCACTCTATAAATTAAAAATTTTTACATTAAAGTTCACATCAAATGTTATAAAAAAATACATGAATTGGCAGTTAATAAGATGAATGAGGGTGTTGGGCTAAGTCCCCACTTCTTGTTTCATAAAGGAAAGGATTGTTTGGATTGAATGAAATTATTATAACCTTATTTAACGGAATAAGTCTTGGTTCGATCCTGCTTTTGATAGCATTAGGACTTGCCATTACATTTGGCTTGATGAATGTCATTAATATGGCACATGGTGAATTAATCATGGTTGGTGCTTATATCACTTACGTTATACAGAATCTTTTTGTTAATTATGCTCCACCGGAATATTTCGATTTGTATTTTATTATATCGATTCCAGTAGCGCTTATTGTGGCAGCAGGTATCGGTATGCTGTTAGAAGTATCATTAATTCGCCATTTATATAAGCGTCCACTAGATAGTTTACTAGCTACATGGGGTGTCGGGCTTATTTTACAACAAACTGCAAGATCGATTTTCGGGGCACCGAATGTAGGGGTAACAAGTCCCTCCTTTTTAACAGGAGGATTAGAAGTTGGCTCGTTAATTCTACCGTTTTCTAGGTTGTTTATTTTAGGATTGTCGATCGTTTGTTTATTCAGTATTTATTATTATTTTTACCGAACAGCAAGTGGTAGAAGAGTAAGAGCAGTTATGCAAAATCGACAAATGGCAGAATGTTTAGGTGTTTCTACTAGAAAAGTAGATATGCTGACATTTGCAATTGGTTCTGGTTTCGCTGGTGTTGCTGGCTGTGCGTTGACGTTATTAGGTGCTATAGGTCCAACAATAGGAACAAGTTATATTATTGATGCCTTTATGGTCGTTGTTGTTGGTGGAGTTGGAGCACTATTTGGTGCTGTTTCAGGAGCATTCGGTATTGGGATTTTAAATACGATTTTTGAATATGTCACAAATGCAACATTAGGTAAAGTATTAATATTCGTAGTCATTATTGCCTTTTTACAATGGCGGCCATCAGGTCTTGTTATGTCACGTTCAAGATCACTAGATTAAAAATTAGGAGCGTTGAATCATGCAAAATACGATTTATCAAAAACTATTAAGTCGGAGAATCATTTTTAGTTTGATTTTTCTGTTGTTATTGGCAGCTCCACTTTTTATGTCAGACTTTCGTTTGAATTTGCTTGGGAAGTTTCTAGCATTTGCTATTCTGGCAATCGGTTTAGACTTATTGTGGGGTTACACAGGTGTTCTAAGCTTGGGGCATGGGATTTTCTTTGGTTTAGGTGCTTATTGTATGGCAATGTATTTAAAGCTAGAAGCAACGGGTGGAACATTACCGGATTTCATGGCGTGGAGTGGAATGAGTGAGCTTCCACTGATATGGCTTCCGTTTCAATATCCATTCATCGCAATTTTACTAGGAATATTGGTTCCAGCAATGGTTGCTTTATTTCTAGGTTACTTAACTTTCCGAAATCGGATAAGTGGTGTTTATTTTACGATTTTGTCACAAGCACTTGTCTTAGTCGTTGTGACGTTATTTGTCGGGAGCCAAAACCTTACTGGTGGTACAAGTGGTTTAACTAACTTTAAGACACTATTTGGTTTTCAGGTTAACTCGGCTTCTACACAGACAGCTTTTTATTTAATTACGGTAGTCGTGTTAGGTCTGGTGTTTTTTGCTTGCCGTAAGCTTATTAAAGGGCGGTTCGGAAAAATACTCGTCGGTATTCGTGACGGTGAAAACCGCATGCGATTTCTTGGTTACAATCCATCTGCCTATAAAACATTTATTTATACTTTATCAGCTGCGATAGCAGGACTTGCCGGGATGCTATTTGTGTTGCAAGTTGGGATTATTTCACCAACTATGATTGGCATTATTCCGTCGATTGAAATGGTGTTATGGGTAGCGTTAGGTGGACGCGGTACGTTAATTGGTCCGGTAATTGGAGCTGTACTTGTCAATGCAGCAAAAACAGGATTCAGTGAATCATACCCAGAAGTATGGACTTATTTCTTAGGATTATTGTTCGTACTTGTTGTCGTCTTCCTGCCTAAAGGTATAACTGGTTTATTTGAAAAATGGAGCGATCGGAGGAAAAAACAAGATGTCTCAAGCAGTGTTGAAGTTGAAAAAAGTTATAGTTGACTTTAGTGGGTTTAAAGCAATTAATCAGTTAGATTTTACGGTTCAACCAAATTCTGTTCATTTTGTGATCGGACCGAATGGGGCTGGGAAAACAACTTTACTCGATGTTGTTTGTGGTAAAACAAAAGCAACGAATGGAGAAATTAATTTACAGGACAGAAAAGAACTATCCAAATTAACGGAAGATCAAATTGTTCATCAAGGTATCTCAAGAAAATTCCAGGCTCCATCGATTTTTCACAACTTGACGGTGACAGATAACTTGGAAATCGCAATGAAGCAGAAGAAAAATCTATTTTCGATGATCAAGGCAAAATGGACAAATGAACAAAAAAAGAAGATCAATGACATGCTTGAATTAATCGGTTTGAAAGAAGTACAGGATCAACTAGCGGGCTCTTTGGCTCATGGTCAAAAACAGTGGTTGGAAATTGCGATGGTATTAATGCAGGAACCAGATATTGTCTTATTAGATGAGCCGATTGCGGGGATGTCAAAGAAAGAGCGTAATAAAACAGGGGAATTAATTACGAAAATAGCTAAAGATCGTGCAGTATTAATTGTCGAGCATGATATGGATTTTGTGAAGGAATATGCCGATCTTGTATCGGTAATGCATGAAGGGCAATTATTGTTTGAAGGTAGTATGGAAGAAGTGCAAAATGATCCGACAGTCAGGGAAGTATATTTAGGCAGAAAGGTTGAGGAGAATGTTGTCAATTAAGGGATTGGAAGCTGGTTATGAAGAGAGTATGGTCATCCGAGAGATTGATATGGAAGTTGATAAGAACCAGGTCATCTGTGTGATGGGAAGAAATGGGGTAGGTAAGACTACTTTATTAAAGACTATTATTGGCATTCTATATCCGAAAACAGGATCGATCCACTATCAATCCGAAGACATTACCAAAGCCCGTTCCTCCTCTCGTGCCCAGAAAGGAATTGGTTATGTCCCGCAAGGAAGAGAGATTTTTCCGAAGTTGACAGTCTATGAAAACCTACTAATTGGATTAGAAGCTGGTAAGCAAAAAAAGATAGATGAGAAAATATACGATTATTTTCCGATCTTAAAAGACTTTGCCATGCGAAATGGCGGGGATTTAAGTGGTGGTCAGCAACAGCAATTGGCAATCGCCCGTGCATTAGTATCTCATCCATCTTTTTTGTTATTGGATGAACCGACAGAAGGGATCCAACCGAATATTGTTCAGGAGATTCAGGACGTTATTGTAGATATAAAAAATACATCTGCTACATCGATGATTCTCGTAGAGCAAAATTTAGATTTCGTCAAAAGTGTAGCTGATTATTTATATGTAATTGATCATGGTTCAATAGTATACGAGAATCCAATCGACCAGGTGGAAGATGATGAGGTTTATCGTTACTTAAGTGTTTAAGGAGGGATCTTCATGAAGTTATCACCTGTTGAACAGGAGAAATTACTACTTTTTTTAGCTGGGGAATTGGCTGAGAAAAGGAGAAAAAAAGGAATAAAATTAAATTATCCGGAAGCAACTGCTTTGATTAGCTGTTACTTATTAGAAGGGGCTCGTGAAGGGAAAACAGTTGCCCGGCTGATGCAGGAAGGGAAGCAAGTACTAACTGCAGACGATGTGATGGAAGGGGTTCCGGAGATGATCGAAAGTGTACAGATTGAAGCGACCTTTCCAGATGGAACAAAGCTGGTTACTGTCCATCAGCCGATTATGTGAGGAGGTTTTTCGATGATTCCTGGTGAGATTAAACTAGCCAAAAAAGAAATTGAAATTAATAAAGGAAGAAAAACGAAAACGATAAAGGTTGCCAATAAAGGTGACCGCCCGATACAAGTAGGATCGCACTATCATTTTCCAGAAGTAAACCGGGAGCTTGATTTTGACCGGCCGAGTACGATCGGAATGAGATTGAGTGTTCCAGCGGGTACAGCTGTACGTTTTGAACCAGGTGAGGAAAAAGAAGTCGAGCTTGTTGAAATAGCAGGAAACAAACATGTATACGGACTTAATAATCTCACGAACGGTAGTGTAACAAATACGGCAGAAATTACAGAAACAATGAAGCAAAAAGGGTTTTAGAAAGGAGCATATCGATGAAACTTTCACGACAACAATACGCTGCTTTATATGGTCCGACAGCTGGTGATCAAATTCGTCTCGCCGACACCGATTTATGGATCGAAATCGAAAAAGATTACACGACATATGGAGATGAAAGTGTATTTGGCGGCGGTAAAGTATTACGTGATGGCATGGGTCAAAGCAGTACAAGAACTCGTGATCAAAATGTCCTCGATTTAATTTTAACCAATGCTTTGATCATTGATTATACCGGTATTGTTAAAGCAGATATCGGAATTAAAGATGGACGAATTGTGGCAATTGGCAAAGGTGGCAATTCGGATGTGATGGAGGGGGTTACCGAAAACATGGATGTCGGTGCCTCGACAGAAGTGATTGCCTGCGAAGGAAAAATAGTTACGGCAGGCGCGATTGATGCACATATCCATTTTATCAGTCCACAACAAATTGAAGTAGCTTTAGCAGCAGGGTTTACGACAATGCTTGGCGGTGGTACTGGGCCTGCGACTGGTACGAATGCAACGACTTGTACACCTGGTGAATGGAATATCCACCGTATGCTGGAGGCAGCAGAGGAGTATCCGATCAACATAGGCTTTTTAGGAAAAGGAAATGCTTCCTCACCTGATCCACAACGAGAACAAATAAAGGCTGGTGCGATTGGTCTGAAGTTACATGAGGACTGGGGGACAACACCTGCGGCCATAAGTCAATGTCTTAGTGTTGCGGATGAACTGGATGTGCAGGTCGCAATCCATACCGATACGTTAAATGAAGCAGGATTTTTAGAAGATACCGTCAGTGCTATTGGTGACCGTGTCATTCATACCTATCATACAGAAGGTGCAGGTGGTGGACATGCACCAGATATTATGAAGATAGCTTCGTTTCCAAATGTTTTGCCATCCTCCACCAATCCAACGAGACCATATACCGTCAATACAATTGATGAGCATCTTGACATGTTAATGGTCTGTCACCACTTGGATCATAACGTACCAGAAGATGTCGCTTTTGCAGATTCACGGATTCGTCCCGAAACAATCGCAGCAGAGGATATCTTACATGACTTGGGCGTGATTAGTATGATCTCTTCTGATTCACAGGCAATGGGACGTGTCGGTGAAAGTATTACCCGAACATGGCAAACAGCAGATAAAATGAAAAAACAACGAGGCTTTCTACAAGAAGATCAACAAGCAGAAAATGATAACACACGTGCCAAGCGCTATGTGGCAAAATATACGATTAATCCGGCGATTACTCATGGCATGAGTGATGAGATCGGCTCGCTTGAAGTAGGAAAGCTGGCAGATATCGTGATTTGGGATCCGAAATTTTTTGGCACGAAACCAGAAACAGTTGTAAAAGGTGGCATGATCGCATATGCCCAAATGGGGGATCCGAATGCATCGATTCCGACGCCACAGCCGGTGATGATGCGTCCGATGTTTGGTGCATTAGGAAAAGCGAAATATCAAACCGCTATTACTTTTGTTTCACAAGCAGCATATAAGGCCAAAGTTCATGAGCAGCTAGGTTTGCAGAAACTGGTGCGACCAGTAAAAAACTGCCGAAATATCGGGAAGAAGGATCTTCCTTTAAATAGTGCAACACCAAAGATCGACGTCGATCCGGAAACATACGAAGTAAAACTAGATGGTGAAATCATCACTTGTGAACCTTTTGAAGAGGTAGCAATGGCACAACGCTATTATTTATTCTGAGGAGGATAAAAGATGTTAACGAAAGAAGTAATTACTAATATTGAGGAACAGCCAAATGATCATCCGAATCGCGAATGGATTGAACTTGATTGGGATGAATTGAATAAGCGGATTATCCGGAAGACAACGGACAAAGGTACAGATGTCGCGATTTCCTTAGAGGAAAAAGCACCATTAAAAGTGGGTGACGTTGTGTATGAAGATGCGGAAAAACAAATTGTTATCCGTACGAAGAAAGAAAAAGTCTATGTCGTTTATCCGGATAATATTGTGCAGATGGGTAAAGCCGCATTTGAACTAGGCAATCGTCACACACCATGTCTTATTTCAGAAACAGAAATTGTCGTACGCTATGATGAAACGTTAGAACGTTTATTTAATGAAGTAGGTGTGAAGTATGAGCAGACAGAAAGAAGATTCACAGAACCATTTAAATACAGAGGGCATCAACACTAAGTTTCTCTATTTAATGCATATTCATGATTCTGCATTTCCGATTGGCACCTATACCCATTCGTTTGGGATGGAAACCTTTATTCAAGGAGATTTAATCAGAACAAAAAAAAATTTATTTCACTTTTTACAAGTCTATCTTCATGAAAATGTTGCCTTTACGGATGGTATTTTTGTAAAAGAATCCTATCAGCAGGAGGAACTGGCAGAATTAATCCGATTGGAAAAAATATGTGATGCAAGTAAAAATGCAGAAGAGACCAGAGGTGCAAGCAGTATGATCGGCAAACAATTTGTAAAAGCTGTATTGCCTGTCAGTAATACACCGTCTCTTGAGAAATGGAATCATTTATTAACAGAGAAAAAAGTGATCGCTCATTTCCCAATTGTATATAGTTTATATGCGAAAGATTTAGGATTTGATCTGTATACAACAGTGCTTACCTTTTTGTATTCGTCAACGATTGGTCTAGTTCACAATGCTGTTCGGGCGATTCCACTCGGGCAAAAGGCAGGGATCGAGGTGATTCACCGCTTAATACCTGAGATGGAAAAAGCAACGGTGAATGTGCTGGAACGTGACCTGTCTGATCTGTCCAATCATGCAGTTGGGCTTGAGCTTGCCTCCATGCAACATAAATATTTACGATCACGATTATTTATATCTTAAGGAAGGAGAATGTTATATGAAACCAGTTATAGTAGGGGTCGGAGGTCCAGTTGGATCTGGTAAAACCTCTCTCGTCGAAAAACTAACAAAAGAGATGGTTGATCAATATAGTGTCGCGGTTATTACCAATGATATCTACACGAAAGAAGATGCACAATTTTTGATCACACAAGGAATTTTGCCGGAAGATCGCATTATCGGTGTTGAAACAGGAGGATGCCCACACACTGCTATTCGCGAGGATGCTTCGATGAATTTTGAGGCAATTGATGAATTAAAACGTCGCTTCGATGATCTTGATATTATTCTCTTGGAAAGTGGGGGAGATAATTTATCGGCGACATTCAGCCCGGAGCTAGTAGATGGTTATATTTATGTGATTGATGTAGCGGAGGGTGGCGACATACCGAGAAAAGGAGGTCCAGGTGTAACGAGGTCAGACCTTTTACTCGTGAACAAAATTGATCTGGCGCCTTACGTGGAAGTAGATCTCAATAAAATGAAAATAGATGCGAAAGAAGCACGTAAAGAGCGCCCGTTTGTTTTTACTAATGTGAAAAAAGGTGATGGTATCCCTGAAGTAATTCAGTGGATTCAGCATGCCATGTTATTAGAAGGAAGCGAAGTATCGTAAATGGATGGAAAACTTGACCTTTATTTTGCATTGCGCAATCAGAAGACCATAATGAAAGATGTTTATTATCAACCACCTTTGAAAGCTAGTAGGGGTTTGTATGTCGATAACCCAGATGATATGACGGTTTATTTGATGGAATCATCAGGGGGACTTGTAGCTGGAGATACGAATGTATATAATGTTCGCTTAGACTCGGGTACCAATGTAACCTTGCATCCCCAGGCTGCGACCAAAGTGTATCCAGCTTATAACGGAAACCCGAGTAAACAACAAATCGATATCGAATTATCAGAACAAGCTTCATTGAGATGGAAGAGAGAAGAAGTGATTCCTTTTGCGGAAAGTGAATTCCACAGTCATACGAAGGTAAATATGAAAGAAAGTAGTCGCTTTTACTGGGAAGAAATTTTATATCCTGGACGGGAAAAACGAGGGGAACGGTTCACGTTTGATAAGTGCCATACACAGTTAGAAGTGTGGATGGAGGATGATTGCCTTGTTTATGACGGCTTGCGCTTTGAGCCGAGTAAACAAGATGTGAAGCATTTTGGGGTAATGGGAGATTTTCATTATATTGCAAGTGTCTGGTTAATAGATAAAGAAATAGAATTGGACGAAGAAATGTGGAATCATTCATCAGCGGATCACCAGGTAAGTATCACCAGATTGCGCAATTCCGGCTATTTAGTACGTTTTTTATCTAATGATTTACCACGAATCAAAAAAGAAATGGATCAATTGAGAAAGGAAGAGTCTGGGACATAAACATTATTCTCTACTCTAAAAACGAATGATGCATATATATTGATGCACACAAAGAGAATATTGTTCATTAACTATGTGGTCATTTTGAAATGATGCTTGGTGTTAAGCAAGCGCTCCGGCTGTCCGCTCCCCTTTCCACGGGATTTTCTCCTAAGCTAACTTTGGCAAGCAAAATACGCTTACCAAAGTGGATCTTAGGAGAAAATCATCCCGTAGGAGTTGAAGCGGACGGCCTCCGCTATATGAATACTCTACACCTTTAGCATGAAAAAACATGACGGCAATGATACTCTATAATTCAAGCAATAGAAGATTGCCATTGTTGAAATGAAAAGCAAAGACATTTACTGTCGCAAACGATCTACATTCTTATAAATTCGAAGAAAAACGCTGTTATGAATCACGTACTTACTTCAACAACTCAAACTGTTAGCTTCCTGCAAATATTGTAGAACCCTATCTAGTGGAGGCCGCCCACTTCAACTCCTCTGGGACCGTTTTACCTGAAGATCCACTTTTCTAAGCGGTTTTTGCTTGGAAAAGTTAGCTGAAGGAAAAACCCCACTGAAAGGGAAGTGGCAGCCGGAGCGTTTTTAGCAGTAAAAACATGTCAATATTACCACTTGATAAAAAATCAGTTCATACACATTATTCACCTCTTATGCATGAATGAAAAAAACAAACGATATCGAACACTATTCGATTAATCGTTTGGATTTTACTAATTATAAATTACTTCTGTCCCAGTCTCATCTTTTTTGGATATAAATCGAGATAAACAACAAATTATTAAAACGGTTTGGTAATCATCAGAAAAATAATGATTAACAGCAAAGTGTTTTCGATATATTCCGCTCTTAGCAGTTTCTGTACATTTACATGATAGGCTGCCGGAACTGTTTCAAGACTTGGATCAGTAATTAGTTCCTTAATTGGAGCCGAGAATTTCTTGAGAAGTGTTGGTCCCAATGAAAGAGCCACTAAGTAGAGAATCAGACTAGTAAGATACCATCCTTGCTGAAAAAGACTAGGATTAATCGCACCCATCAAAAATCCAGTTACTAATACAAGTGTTCCACCAATCATCACAAAAATATGTACTTTTGCTTTTAACGCAAAAGCCTGTCTGATTTCTGGCAGGCTTTTAGCAGATTTAACAATTGTAGTCAGGACAAACCCAGGCCCAATCCCGACAATTGCAGAAAAAATATGAATAATAACAAGTCCAGTATATATGGTTTGCATCCGATCACCTACTTACCCTTATTATAAAACAATAATACCACAATGTAATTAACAAATTTATGAACAAAAAAGACTTGGCTACAAAAATGCCAAGTCTTATCATTTATTTAGGTGGTTGTGTTAGTTCTTCACCATTTTTTCCTTGATAACGCAATCCCCATCCTGTTAATGCCGCAACTAGCATGACAATGACAAGGAACCAGCCTTGGAATACAAATGGAAAGACAGCTGTTGGAGAAACAATTGGTAGCCATTCGTATGTGTCTTGCATCATACTAATTGTGGACCAACCGAGCAACACTGGTGCTCCCCAAGGGAAAATATAACCTAAAGCAGAAGTGATAGCATCCAGCATGTTCGCACGGCGGTAACTGTGTATCTTATATTTTTCGCCTATTTCACGAACAAAAGGTGCTGCTGCAATTTCTGCGGCCGTGTTAATTGTAATCGCACTGTTTAATAAGGCAACGATAGCCCAAATCGAAATTTCAGCTCGTCGAACAGAGTTTTTAATCCATTTTACAAGTGTAGTGGTAATCACCTGCATCGTACCACCTAATCGTAATAAATGCGCAGCAGCTACAATTAATAAAATCAGAACAGCCATATTGATATAGCCGGTAATGCCATTAATAAGTGCACCTTCGACAATATTATCTGAATCGGGGTTAAAACGAATCACATCACTTAACGAACCTACTGGGAATAGTACAAGCATTACTATTGCTACTAAGATTCCCCACGTTAAAGAAGTGATGATATGATGACCGGATATAGCTAAAAACAGTACCACAACAAACGGTATAAGCATTAATAACCCATTCGGATTAGTAGAAGCCTCAATGCTTGACTGATTTGCCATTGAGCCACCGCCTCCAAAGATTACGAAGAGAATCAGTGTTGGAATAGCAGCCATAACTGCATATTTAAAACGACTTTTTACAACTCCTGGTACATCGGCATCTTGTGTTGTTGCCGATACAATTGTTGTATCTGAAACAGGGGCAAGGTTGTCCCCAAATACTGCTCCAGCAAGAATCGCTGCGAATAAAATGGTCGGGTCTGCTCCTGTTGCTACCCCAGCAGGAAACATCAAGGTACAAAAAGCGACCGTTGTACCATATCCAGTACCGACAGCAGTAGAAAATACGGCTGCTAATATGAATGTCAATCCGACAAAAAGACCACCTGTGAATCCAGTAATCATGCCGATCCAGACTAGACCTTCGACCAATCCTCCAACCTGCAATACTTGTGCAAACATTCCTGCATAAAACCAGGCAACCATTGCCACAACACCAATGGGTTGGGCTAGTCCGTCAAATAATCCCTGCGCATAATCTGCCCATTTACTTTTACAAAAAAATAACCCTAAGGTAATTCCCAAAATAGCACCAAGAACAAGGCCTATTTCAGAAGATAATTGTAATACACTAGTAGTGATTGCCCATATGACGAAAAATAATAAAGGAACCGCTGCGCCAAATGCGCCTAAGCGGAAATCCAGCTTGTTAATTGTTGAATTCCCTGTTGCACGTGATAATTCAGTATCTTGCTGCATAGAGATTTCCTCCTTCTCTAATATAAAAAAGCCTTTAATATTGTATCATATTTAAGTGACTAATAAATAAGATTTTTTTCTGTATGTGTCATCGTAATTTTATTGCATTAATATGAGAAGGTGATATATAATCGAAATGATTACGATTTATTTTGCGAGATGGATTCTAGAATTCTATTTATTACATAGATATAAGGGTAGATGACGACAAAAAGGAGTATATTATGAGAAAAAGTTTACCTTCGATGATTATTGATTCTGCTATTCTGTTTCTATTTGTGATGGTCGTATATGTTTTTGCCGTTAGTGACACCTTCTCCATTATGCAGTTACCTGATTCCTTTTATCATATGAATACTATCTT
The DNA here is from genome assembly GCF_052246695.1 of Gracilibacillus sp. D59. Taxonomy (NCBI): domain Bacteria; kingdom Bacillati; phylum Bacillota; class Bacilli; order Caryophanales; family Bacillaceae; genus Gracilibacillus; species Gracilibacillus sp. D59. The sequence continues at coordinate 389,597 of NZ_JBQQCK010000003.1, forward strand.
TTTAAGTATTTTGATAGAAGCATTACCGTTCGTATTAATAGGTGTAATTATTGCTGGGTTTATTCAAATATTTATAACAGAAGATCAGTTAAAAAAATGGATTCCTAAAAATAAATATGCCGCGGTCTTTATGAGTTGTGTCGTTGGTGGTCTTTTCCCTGCTTGTGAATGCGGGATTGTTCCGATTGTTAGAAGATTGATTGCCAAGGGTGTACCGATTTATGCAGGGGTAGGATTCTTATTAACAGGGCCATTAATCAATCCAATTGTGATTTTTTCTACGTATATGGCGTTCGGGAATGATTTAACAATTGCGCTGTTACGGATGGGAATAGGCTTTCTCATTGCACTTGTTATCGGAATTATCATCAGCTTTCTATTTCAAACTAATCAGCTGAAATCACAGACACCGACTGTATCCAGTTGTGAATCTGACTCTAGCACCCCATCTTTTTTAGAAAAAACGGGTAAAACATTATTACATGCAGTGGACGAATTTTTTGATATGGGAAAATATTTAATTATTGGTGCTTTTTTAGCTGCATGTGTACAAGTCTATGTCTCAACAAATTTGTTAGTTAGCATTGGAGATGGTCAAGTTACTTCTCTTATCGTTATGATGGGATTAGCGTATTTACTATCATTATGTTCTGAAGCAGATGCTTTTATCGGTGCATCATTCTCTAATATATTCCCGCAAGCATCTATTTTAGGTTTTCTCATTTATGGACCAATGATAGATTTAAAAAATACTTTTATGATGTTAAGTGTGTTTAAGACTAGATTTGTACTGATTTTTATTGGTATTGTGACGGTCACAGTTTTTATATTTATAAGCCTGTTACAAGTATTAAACTAAGGAGGCTGCCACATGAAAATAAATGGACAACAGCTACTACGTGCTATGATTCTTCTATTTTTCACTATCTTTATTTTTCGATTGCATGTTAGTGGAGACATATTAAAATTGATTAATCCAAAATATGAAACATTAAGTCAAATAGGTGCTTCTCTATTTCTATTGTTATTTCTGATTCAAATGCATCGGGTGTTTACATTTGGAGCAAAAGCTGAGCACCACCATCATCATGAGGAAGGTCATGCACATCATCATGATCATGGAGATCAACCGATGAATCTAAAAAAGGCCTTTAGTTATATTATTATCGTTTTTCCTATTATGACTGGTATGTTATTACCATTATCCAGTTTAGATGCATCGATTGCTAAAAATAAAGGAGCGACATTATCGATCACAAGTCAAACGGAAAAAGAGGGGATATCATTAGATGAAGAGTCTTCCCCACAGGAGAGTCCTTCAGGAGCGGAACAACCATCAGGTGATGATAACCCGATTGATCCGAATGTCTATAAAAATACAATTTCAAAAGCTGAATATGATCAGTTACGGTCGGATATATTGCAACAAACACATTTAGAAATGAATGAAACACTATTCTCCACATATTACCAAGAAATAATGGCAAATACAGAACAATTGCAAGGAACAAAGGTAACATTATCAGGATTTGTATATCGTGAGGAAGGATTTTCTCCACAACAATTAGTTATTGGTCGCTTTCTGATTACCCATTGTGTGGCAGATGCAGGATTAATTGGTTTTTTAACGGAATTCGATCAGGCAGTTAATATGGAAGATAATACTTGGCTAGAAGTTACAGGAACGATTCAATTAACAGACTACCAAGGTTCCCAAATACCTATTATTGATGTAACGGATGTGAAAACAATTGAAGAGCCAGATCAACCTTATGTATATCCGTTAAATATTGAGATCGTCGAATAAAGATGATTTGGTTCACATTCATTAACAGAAATTTTTGCGAGGCTGGGACAAATCACTTTTGTCCCAGCCTCTATGTTAATTCGTGAAAATGTCAAATCCTAATACCGTCAAAGTTCCAATTGCTAGTGACCAGGCACCGATACTAAATGTTGACCAAGCTAATGTTGCTTGTCTTGTTGCTCCAAGTGTCATGCCGATAAATGCTGCAATATGCGAGCCAACAAAGATCGGACCTAACATGACCATACCTGGAAGACCGTATTTATTCCATAATGTGCGTGCTTTATCTTCGCGTTTGGATTGCCTTTTTTCATTTCTTTTTGCTAGCCACTGTTTGCATTTATCGTATCCGATGATTAAGGCTAATATCGTTGCCATATTTCCGATGAATGCGACAAAAATAACGAGAAGGGGATTTAACCCTGATAAAATACCAAGCGGAATAACAAGAGCAATTTCAAACCATGGTACTGCTGCACCTAAAAAAATTAATAGATATTCTAACATTCTGTCATTCTCCTTTCATGAAAAAAGTTGATGTTTTTTACAACATCAACTTTTGAAGCTATGAAACTACTGCAAATTCACTTGCTATTCTATCACAGAATTTTTCACATCGGTGAAGATCTTCCTCTTGCGGTGTCAACTCTACTTTTAAAGTAACTGCAAGATTAGTTTGAACGTAAAGCATATCTCTAAAAATATCAACTGCTCCACAATAATAAGGATAGAAGCTATCGCCTGTTCCAAATACACCAGTGGTAATATGTTTTACCTCTTCATCTTCGAATGCTTCAAAGACTTCCTCCATTTCCATAGGCAGTTCCCCATTGTCCCATGAATAAGTTCCGATTGTGACGATATCATAGTTATGCAGCTGTTCCGGATGGAACTCATCAACAGGGATTAGGTCTGTATCGATATGATGTTTATTCATATTGTCACAAATGATTTCTGCTAGGGTAGAGGTATTACCTGTAACAGATGTATAAATAATCGCAGCTTTCATACTGACAAGCCTCCTTATTATAGTTCGTCGAAGCCGTTAGATGATGATACTTTCGTATAAGTACGAGATTTTTGCTCGAAAAAGTCTGATTTGGTTTCATTCATCATTTCATCACTGAAGACATGAATCCATTCCATTGGGTTATCACGTTCAGGATAATAATTATCCAAGCCGATTTGGCGGAAACGTTTGTTAGCTAAATACTCTACATAGCCATGGAATTCATCAAGATCAATACCTTCAATATCTTTTAAAATGTAATCCGCCCATTCTTTTTCCAGCTGTACTGCTTTATCAACTGTTTGATAAACATATTGAATATTTTCCTCGGTATTAAGCTCTGGATTTTCAGTAAGCAAAATTCGGACGAACTGTGAAACGAAATAAGCGTGCTGCATTTCGTCACGTTGAATGTAGCTAATCATTGTACTTGTTTTTAACATTTTCTGCTGACGCGCCAAATGATAGAAAAAAGCAAACCCTGCATAAAAATAGATACCTTCTAAATTAATAGAGTTAATAGCCAACTCAAATAAACGTTGTGGTGTCGGATTTTCACGGAACGCTTCATAGCTATCCAAAATCAACTGATTTCTTTTGCGAACCATCGGATCTTCCTTTGCCTGGTCAAAACGTTCATTTTGTTCACGCAAAGGCACAAGCGAACTCAAAATATAGGAGTAGGACTCATTGTGCACTGCTTCTTGCTGTGAAATAACAGCGAAAATTGCTTTAAAGCTAGAATCTGTTACATAGTCCATCACATGTGTCATCGTCGGTGTCTGCAGGCTGTCAAGTGATGCCAGTTGTGTATTAATACGTAAGAAAACATCTTTTTCCGTTTCGGATAAGTTATCCCATTGCTTGATGTCATCTTGCATATTGATTTCTTGTGCTTTCCAAAAGTTTGCCAATAATGTTTGATATAAGTCATACATTTGTGGATAGGCAATGTCGTTCCAGTTTAATAGTCCTGAAGATTCACCGTTAATAATGCCAGTTGCTTTATTCGGATAGGTTGGGTTTAATAGTTTGATTTTTGTTAGAGATTGATTGACTTGTGTCATGTCTAGGTCCTCCCACATAGGATAAAAATATTGAAGTGGATACCGAAAGCAGACATTCTGCAACGGCATCCGGTAAATGGTTTATATCACTTTTCTTACTTAACTATGGCATGCTTCACATTCTTCGATTTCCGTTTGAGAAGTACTGCGAACATAGTACGTTGTTTTCAGACGGTTTTCCCATGCAGCGATGTGTAAGTTTAATAATTCTTTCGCTTTAATATCATGACGTACATAGAAGTTAAAACTAATCGCCTGGTCAATATGACGTTGTCTTTTCGCGTTTTGTTTAATACTCCATACTTGATCCAACTCATGACGTGCACGGCGGTAGTAGTTGTATGTCACATGATCTAAATCAGGTGCTGTCACTTTAAATTTAAAGTTTTTCTTTTCTTCCGCAAATTCCACCGCGTATAATGGGTCAATACCATCAGTGGAACCACCGATTTTTGCTGTAGAAGAGTTTGGTGCCACAGCCATTAACCAACCATTGCGAATACCGTTAGCTGCCACATCTTTGCGTAATTGGTTCCAGCGGTCTGAATGATAGTCTCTTCTGTCAAAATAAACTCCTGTTTGCCATTCAGAGTCTTCAAATTCTGAGTAGGCACCTTTTTCTTTTGCTAATTCCATTGATGCTTTAATAGTGTAATAGGCAATATCTTCGTAAACTTTATCTGCGTATGCAACAGCTTCTTCTGATTCCCAATGTATGCTCTCTAATGCAAGCAGGTGATGCCAGCCAAAAGTACCGAGACCAACTGCACGATATTTTTTGTTAGTGACTTGCGCTTGACCAACTGAAATCGTATTTAAATCAATAACATTGTCTAACATTCGAACTTGTATAGAAATTAAGCGATCCAATACTTCTTCACGTACTGCATTTGGTAAGTTAATCGATGATAAGTTACATACGACAAAATCACCTGGTTTACGAACGATTACAATGTTACCTTCTTCATCTTGGTATTCTTTTGAAATCGTAGTTGGTGACATGTTTTGGGCAATTTCGGTACATAAGTTACTGCAATAAATAGATGTTTTCCCGATACCACGTTTATGTTTGTTAGGGTTTTGACGGTTTACTTCATCACGATAGAACATATATGGTGTTCCAGTTTCTAATTGGGCAATCATAATACGAGCCATAATATCCATTGCACGGTAAGTTTTTCTAGGAAGTAACGGGTGGTTCACAGCTTCCCAGTACTTTTCCGTAAAATATTTGTTATCTTCTTCATCATAAAAATCCTCAAGTCCGAGAGGATTACCATTTTCGTCTTTCCAGCCCATGATTTGCTTCACTTGGTGTGGACAGAATGTATGCCATTCACCAATACTTTTTCCTTGAGCATCTGTTTCTTGTAATTGCTCCATAAATAAATCAGGAATAACAACACCTGTAAAAATATCATGTGCTTTACGACGCTCATCACCGTTGTTTGTTTTTAAGTCTAAGAAACCGTTCATAATGTCTTTATGGAAAACGTCCAAATAGATTGCAACGGCCCCTTGGCGCTGACCTAATTGATCAACACTGACTGCTGTATCGTTCACTAAGCGAATCCATGGTACAACACCAGATGAATTGCCTTTGAATTTTTTAATATCTGAACCTAATGCACGAACCTTACCGTAATAGATACCAATTCCGCCGCCGTCTTTGCTGAGACGGGCGATATCCCAGTTATTTAAATAAATCCCGTCTAAGGAATCATCTACAGTGTCGATAAAGCAGGAAGACAGCTGGCCATAGCTTTTACCTGCATTAGATAAAGTTGGTGTAGCGACAGTCATATACAGATTACTTAATGCCCAATAAGCTTCCTTCACTAATTCAATCCGTTTTTCCGGTGCTTCGTTTTGCATTAAGGTCATGGCAATAATCATAAATCGTTCTTGGGGTAGCTCAAATAAGTTGCGGTCATGATCTCTTGCTAAATAGCGGTCTGCTAAAAGAAAAAGTCCTATGTAATTGAAAAGCGAATCCTTTTCTGGATCAATTGCCTTCTCTAGCTGATTAATTTCATCTTTGCTATAATGAGTAAGGATGTCAGCACTGTAAATGCCCTTATCAGTTAGTAACTGAATTAATTGATGTAAGTCACCATATTTCAGAGCTGGGTCATACTCACGATTTTGAGCTGCTTCTCCATATAATTGGTTCAAATGAAAATGAGCTGCAACAAAAGTCCATTTCGGCTGATCCATGGAGATACGGTTTAATGAATAGAATAATGCTTCTTGTGTAGTGTCTTTGTCAGATTTTGTAGATTCTTCGATACGTAGTTGTATATCTTTCGTATCTAATCCATATTTTTCTTCTGCTTCTTGTAATGCTTTTGTCACTGATTGTTTAATAGATTTAACTTCTGTAGTCATGAAAAAACCTCCAAATACATAATAAAAGCGCTCATTAAGGAGCGGTAATATGCTAAAATATATATGTAATAAACTGAACTGCGAAAAATCAGATTTTCACAGTGTTGATGTCGTGAATACAATATATTGATGTTTGCGTCTTGTTGATTATCTATATATTGTATTTTATCTTATAAGTAGATTTTTGACAACTAAAAAATTTTCTTAAAAATAGTTAGATTCTAGTTAGTCTATTACACAAAAGTTGATGTAGAGAGGTCTCATTTATCTGATTAGGACCTTAGTAGCAAATTTGATAAACTACTTTTATAGTAAATGAATAGTTAAAAAATGGTATCATAAAAATATTATCGAAATATGACATTAAAGGGAGTAGATATATGAGTTTTTTTACTACGAAGGATGGCTATCAGCATTATTATAAAGAATATACTGCTGAATCTAGTCAGACTATCATGACTACTCCATGGTATTTTTGAAAATTATCGTTATTTAGCACCACTTGCTGAATACCTATCAGAGAAAAATATGGCGACAGTTTATACACCAGATTTGCGAGGTTATGGAGATCATGCCATTCAAAAAGGTGATATTGATTACATAGGACAACATGAAAGTGATTTAGAGTCATTTATTCAATTTACAAAAGAAAAACATCCACAGTCAAGGCTAGTTCTAGCTGGTCACTCGGCTGGCGGTGGTACAGTACTCAGAAGTATTTCCCATACTTGCTCCCAATATATTGATCAATTTTTGTTATTGGCGCCATTTGTCCATCATAGTGCACCTACGATCCCAAAGAATAATGAAAAAGGATATGGAAAAGCTCTTATGGGAAGGCTTGTGCCATTGTTCATTCTAAATGGATTTAAAATAACAAATTGGAACCATTCGGTTGTGTATCAAAATCATAAACCTAAGAAAAAAGGCATGGCTCTGGAACATTAGAACTGAGTTACAGGCTGTTTGTGTCTAGCTATCCTGCCGATTATAAAAAAGTAATCTCTAATATTTCGAAACCGACGATGTTACTTGTGGGAAGCGATGATGAGGAATTTATTGCTGACGCTTATCAACCATTATTTCAAGCTAATAGTCAAATGGATGTTTCGGTTATAAAAGATGCTAATCATGAATGGTATTTTAAGTGATGCTACAGCATTTACAGAAATAGAACAGTGGATAAGAAATAATAACTGAGGTGATGATAATGGCTACGTTTGAGGATTTTACCAAGTTAGATTTAAGAATTGGAACAGTAATTGAAGCAGAAGATTTTAAAGAAGCAAGGAAACCAGCGATTAAGTTAAAAATCGATTTTGGTGAGATTGGTGTAAAACAATCGTCAGCACAAATCACCAAAAGATATGATCCGAAGCAATTAATCGGACGACAAGTTGCAGCAGTAGTTAATTTTCCACCACTACGCATTGCCGGCTTTAAATCAGAAGTATTGGTATTAGGTGGAGTACCTGGAGCAGATGATGTAGTATTGCTCAAACCAGATGAAACAGTGGAAAACGGTACAAAAATATCATAAAAAGATTATCAATAAGCACTTAGGAGAGTGATGAAAATGGATAGAAAGATGAACTCCTTACAAGTATTATTCACATCATTTTTTGTTCTCATTGTGCTAGCGGTATTTATTTTTCTAGTCCCTGATTTTAATTATAAATCCATTACCTTTATCATTTTAGGAGGTGTTTCAACCTTTATAGGTGGGAGGTTGTCGTTTTTAATTATTAAAGATATAAGGTCATAAGGATGTAAGGTATAATTAGCCAAAAGACACTCACGTGTATTACGCGGGTGTCTTTTTTTGTAGGCATAGATCTATATGATTTTATATAACAAATCCAAGCGGAAGGAACAAAGATTTGTTGAATAAACCCAGATAAACAACAAATCCAAGCGGAGGGAGCAAAGATTTGTTGAATAAATCCAGATAAATGACAAATCCAAGCGGAAGGAACAAAGATTTGTTGAATAAATCCAGATAAACGACAAATCCAAGCGGAAGGAACAAAGATTTGTTGAATAAATCCAGATAAACGACAAATCCAAGTGGAAGGAACAAAGATTTGTTGAATAAATCCAGATAAACGACAAATCCAAGCGGAGGGAGCAAAGATTTGTTGAATAAACCCAGATAAACAACTAATCCAAGTGGAAGTAATAAAGTTTTGTTGATAAGCATCACCTAATTGCTATTTAAGAAAAAGCTAAGATCATAGTCAAACAATAAATAATATGACGGATAATGGTTTCCTGTTCTTTTATGAAGATAATAATATTACAATAAAGACTATATAAATTACTAATTGTAAAATATATATTGCATTAAGTTAAATATTATGTATAATAAAAGTATAACAATTACTGGGGGTAAGATGATGAACTTTTTCAAAAATAAGATTCAAGATGAACGTGTTGTGAATGAACAAAACAAAATTTATCGGGAAATTTACCTTTTGATTTATGCGATCTGCTTATCATCTATGGTGTATAAGTATTTTGAATACGGCTTTACGATCGAACATGTGGCTACCGAACTGGTTATTTTTATTGTTGTAGGAATTTATTATAGTGTTCGAGCATCACAAAAAGGGCTTTTTTCTGTTGAAGTGGAGATGCACGATAGTAAAAGTAAGTGGAGTTATCAGACTAAGACAATTACTATAGGGATTGTTGTAGGAGTTTTATTAGGGCTGTTCTTTGGTATCAATAGTGCATACAGCTATGCAGATAGTCAATCACAAGCGATTTACTATTTCTTCATTACATTTGTGGCATCCGTTATGTTTTATATCCCGATACTTGTGCTTGTACTGGCAATAAGTTATTCATCTGCGAAAAAACGAAGTGATAAAGCAGTGGAAAAACAGCTAGAGGATGATGAATGATGAAAAATCTCAAGCTGAAAGTTGCAAGGGTGGAGCATGATTTGTCTCAGGCAGAACTAGCTGAAAAAGTAGGAGTTACTAGGCAAACAATTGGATTGATTGAACAAGGGAAATATAATCCTAGCCTACAATTATGTATTTCGATTTGTAAAACATTAAATAAAACGCTGAACGACTTATTTTGGCAAGAAGAAGACTAAGTGCTTGGATGCACTTAGTCTCGTTTTTTTTCATACTGTATTTTGTGCAATCGTGCGAACACGCCGTTCTTCGCTAAAAGCTCCTGGTAGCTACCTTCTTCAGCGATGCCATCATTCGTTACGACGACGACACGATCGGCGTCTTTTATCGTTGCTAATCGGTGTGCAATCACTAATGTCGTACGATTTTCTGCAAGCTGATCCAGTGATTGCTGAATCATTCGTTCTGTTTCAGTATCCAAGGCGGATGTTGCCTCGTCCAATATTAATATTGGTGGATTTTTTAAGAATGTACGAGCAATCGCTAATCGTTGTTTTTGCCCACCTGACAGTTTTAAGCCGCGCTCCCCGATTTGGGTATCATACCCATCTGGTAACTCCGCAATAACTTGATCCAAGTGTGCTTTTTTCGCTGCATCGATAATCTCTTCTTCTGTTGCCTGCTGATTTCCGTAGGCGATATTTTCCTGTACAGTTCCAGTAAAAAGGAAGACATCCTGCTGCACGATTCCGATTTGTGAACGTAATGATTTTTTCGTCATTTTACGAATATCGATTCCGTCTATCGTAATGGAACCATCCTTCACATCATAAAACCTTGGAATCAATGAACAAATCGTCGTTTTCCCTGCACCGGAAGGTCCGACAAATGCGACGGTTTCACCAGGATTGATCTGTAAATTAATATTTTCCAATACGGACTTTTGACCATCATAGGAGAAGTCGACTTGATTAAACTGGATTTCACCTGTCAATTTGTCAACTGAAACTGCATTTGGATCATCGTTAATTTCTGGCTCCTTCGACAAGATTTCCTGGAACCGGCGGAATCCTGCCATTCCTTTAGGATACAATTCCAGTAACGCACTGATTTTATCTATCGGTTTAATTAATACATTGGTATAAAGCACAAAGCTGACTAATTCTCCATATCTTAAGTCCCCTTTGAATGTTAACCATGCTCCGACAACAAGGACGATGACAGTAAGGAAGCGAGTCATCATATAGATGCTTGAATGTGTACCAGCCATGACTTTGTAAGCTTTGATTTTTGATTTACGGAACAGACCGTTATCTCGATTGAATCGTTTTAATTCAAAATCTTCATTTGTAAAAGATTGAACGACTCTAACACCAGATACAGCATCTTCCACGCGGGCATTAACACCGGCAATATTGTGATACATCTGCTGCCAAGCTTTGTTCATTGCGATATTGCAGTAAGTTACAAGAGCAATTAACAACGGCACCATCACCAATGCAATTAGAGCAAGTGTCGGGTTGATAGTAAACATAATCCAAAAAGCTCCTGTAAAGGTCATAATCGCAATGAAGAAGTCTTCTGGTCCATGGTGTGCCAATTCACCAATATCAAATAAGTCATTTGTGATTCGGCTCATAATATGACCTGTTTTCGTGTTATCAAAAAAACGAAAAGACTGTCGTTGTACGTGGGTAAATAATTGCTCACGCATATCCGTTTCAATATTTATTCCTAGTTTGTGTCCTAAGTAACTGACAACAAATTGCAAGAAAGTACTGAACAGATATACTACAAATAATAAGATACTGACTGTCACAATCAAATTCCAGTTGCGTTCAGGTAATAGCTCATCTATTAACCATTGGACGGCAATTGGAAAGGCGAGCTCTAAGATTGCAACAATGACAGCACTGGAAAAGTCTATGATAAACAGTCGTTTATGCGGTTTATAATAGGAAAAAAACTGCTTTAACATGTTAGTAATACTCCTTTTTTGTTATTGACTAACATATTATAGCAGAATTTTTCCAAACAAGCCTATTATAAAAAGTTCTTTTTTATACCTGATTTGCCTCCTTCAGTATAATGCTGAGGAATTCGCTGCGTTTTTTCTAGTTCTAATTGATACTGATACCATCCTGCTTGAAAGACTTGACGTAAAATCCATAATCCAAATAATGCTTGTATTACCAATGCCCCTAAAAACCAATCAATCGGAAGAAAGCTTGTAACAAGTATCGCGAAAATAATTTGCAACAATAGTAGCCCCCAATGCATCAAAAATACAATCAAACTACCAGTCAAAATAGCAATAATAAGAAACTGCTCCATAACAATATTTCATTCCTTTCCATAATTGTGGTATCAATCAACTCATTTACTCGTCCATTTCTCTACATTATAAGGAGAGGTGAGCGGTGATGAAGCTACTATATATTATGGATTCATATGGTGGCAGGTATTCTGTGGATCGGCAGATTATTTTTTATCTAGGGTGTCTATCCTGCGATAAGGATCTTACCAGTCTTTCGCAGAAGCAATTTCTTCTACATGAACAGGATTTTTAATGAGAAATAGGGACCAGTGAATGAATAGGAGATGCTTTTTCACTTCTTATTACGGAAAATGGTGGATTACGTCACTCCTAAATGGGTTATGTACTTTAGTATAGGGGACGTTAGTCGGATATTGTTCTTTGGCTTATTAAAAGTAGCTTTCATATGCTCGATAGAAGGCTTAGGATTTTTAATCCTGACTTGGCTAATGGTCATCATATAGAAAAGAGGGATCCAATGGACAAGTACATCGATTTATTTGGATATCGTCATTTGAATCAACCGTATGCATTTAAAGGAAGCTGGTGGAAGATCATTCGTCCACCTACATTAACAGGCTCTATCATGCCAATGATCTATGGTACACTAATTGCTGTTAGTGGCCAATGGCAGTCGATTCGTTATGATCATTTTGTTTTGTTTCTTTTTATCGGGGTTATGGTACAGATGGCTGTTAATATGCTTAATGATTATTTTGATTTTTTAAAAGGGCAAGAAGAAGGAAAATGGTCCGAGGCATCTCGTAGTAAAATTGGAATAACTCCATATTTACAGCAAGTTCCTTTTGTATTTATAGTGCTTGTGGTGTTGTTTTCCATTTTAACTTTATGGTTAGCAATTAAAACGAGTATGATGATCATTACGATTGGTATCGCAGGTTTAGTGCTAGGATATTTTTATTCAGCCGGTCGTTCTTCCCTATCAACACTTGGACTGGGTGAAATGGCTGCAGCTTTTTCGCTTGGATGGTTTCCAATTATGATCGCTAGCTATATTCAAACAGGACACGTAACAGGTGATACGCTATTATTAGCACTGCCTTTTTGTTTGCTAATTGCATCAATGATTTTAACGAACAATACACGTGACATCGAAAAAGATCATTCAACGAGAAATACAATAGCGATTCGGATCGGTCATCAAAAGGCTTATTGGTTACTGTTTTGTATTGTGATCGCAGCTTATATATCAGTGTTTGTATTAATGTTTTTTGGATTACTGCCATTGACAGCTTCTATTGTAGTACTTGCATTTCCGACAGCAGTATCACTATTTCGTCACATGCACCCAGAGTCAGATACAATAAAAAAAGGAATGTTGCAAGCGGCTATTCATCATTTTATCTTTAGTTCGTTGTTGATTATGTGCCTGATAGTATAGAGTAGCTGCATTTGCTTGATGAAAATACTGGAGAAAAAGGATATATTACGGTATTCGATTATGCTACAATAGATTTTAATAAAACAAATCGAACACGACCACCATTCGACAATGGTGAGAAGGAAGAACGAGTGGGTAATGTCATTATTTTGGTCGTTAAAGCAAAAGTTTTAGGGAGGTAACATTAGTGAAGTTAGGTGCAATTGAAGCAGGGGGAACAAAAGTTGTTTTAGCAGTAGGTAATGATCAAGGTGAAATTCTCGAAAAAGAAGTCATTCCGACAGAACATCCAGATATTACGGTACCAAAGGTTATCGCTTTCTTTGAAGGGAAAGGCATCGAACGTCTTGGTCTTGGAGGATTTGGCCCAATTGATATAAATGAAACAAGTCCTGCATATGGACAAGTACAAAAAACACCAAAAACAGAATGGGTTGATTATCCGTTTGGTGCAAAGCTAAAAGAAGGATTAGGTGTACCAATTAACATTGATACGGATGTAAACGTAGCGGCGATGTCAGAAGCAAAATGGGGAAATGCAACCGATGTTGATACTTGCCTGTATATCACTGTCGGTACTGGAATAGGTGCAGGTGCATATTTCCATGGTCAAACATTAAAAGGTCTATCCCATCCTGAAATGGGTCATATTAAAGTCCGCCGCCACCCGGAAGATACCTATGAAGGCACTTGTCCATATCATGGTGATTGTCTCGAAGGTGTTGCAGCCGGCCCATCCTTGGAAAAAAGATGGGGGAAGAAAGGTCATGAACTAGCAGATGATGACAAAGTGTGGGAAATCGAAGCTTTTTATTTAGCACAAGCCTTAACAAGCTACATATATATATTATCGCCCGAGCGGATTATTATGGGCGGGGGCGTAATGAAACAACAACAACTGTTTCCGTTAATCCGAAAAAATGTACTGGAAATGCTTAATGGCTATGTTAGCTCCCCATATTTAACAGAAAAAGAAATAGATAACTATATTGTATCGCCAGGACTGACAGATGAAGCAGGTGTGAAAGGTGCTTTGTATCTCGCGATGCAGGAATAAACTTGTGATTGAGTGAATGCCATTTTGACAGATTTGTAAAAATGATTAAATAAATGTTGCTACAGAGGGGGTCAAAAACCCCCCCTCTGATGGAAGTGACTTGATAAAAGAAGTAATAGTGTAGCTAGGCGGTCATCTATGGTCGTCTTTTTTTAGTATGAAAAATTTATTCTTTTTATGGAATATTATGTTAATATGAAATTATTCAGATGTTGAAGGGCAGGTTAGAAACACAAGCTATAGGGACAGTATTGTATTACAGAACGAGGGGGATGCTTATCCAACATTTTTATGTACCTTTACTATTTATAATTGTCTTATTAAGTGCTTGTTCCAGTAAGGAAGAGCCTATAAAAATAGAAGATAAAGATTTTGCCGATTTGTTAGTTGTTCAAAAGGTAGAAAACAATATATCTTCACAAGGAACGGAAACTATTATAAAAGATAAAGAAAAAATTAAAGAAATATTATCTATTGTTGAGGGAGTACAAGTAGAGGAAATGGAAAGCGAACAATTATTCAAAGAAATGAAGTCAGGAATTGTATATATGTTTGCTTTCTTTAAAGAAGATGGAACTAAACCGAAAAAGGGAGAATATGCTTTTAACATTTTAGAAGATGGTACTATTCTATTTAGCTATGACAATGTAGGGTATACAAATATTCCAGCTATTACAACAGAGAAACATATAAACTTACTTAATAAAATGAAACAGACGTTAAATATAAATTATTAAGTAAAAAAACAACAAAGGGTTTGGCCTTGTAAAGGAGATTGCAGATGCCGATTATTAAACACCACCAGTTTATTGAAGCGCCTGTGGAAATATGTTTTAATCTTGCAAGAAACGTAGTTATACATACTAAAACCAGTGCTAAAACTAAGGAAACTGCTGTGGATGGAGTGACCCAAGGTTTATTAGAAGAGGGAGATACTGTTACATGGGAAGCAACTCATCTTGGTATTAAACAAAGGTTAACTGCTAAAGTAACTCATATGGAAAAACCTATCGAGTTTGTAGATATCATGCTAAAAAGGCCTTTCCACTCTTTTACTCCAATTGGCTGGATTGCTGACAAATTGTTTTTGGAAAAATATATGACTAGATTTATAATCTCTCGTGCAAAAGAATTAAAATCGTTTGCTGAAAAACAGAATAGATTATTACGCTAGTGGGTTAGTGTCAGATACTATCTCAGCCGAAGCCGCTCAAGTAATGCTTATTCCATCAGAATTTCATGGAAAAGTCCGTCATGTTTAAAAGGTTCACAAAATGTTCACTTATGAAAAGTTCCCAACATCGCTATAATAATCAAGGTGTAAAAAAGAAGGGATGTTGTTGATGATAAACAATATACAAGTAGAAAAAAGACTTCCGAGAAACGGAAAAGAAGGCATAATTTTTTTATTAATCATTTCTATTATTTCCGTAAATACTATAGCTCCGATTATTATGGGATTGGAACTTGGCTTTAGTAACGAGGTTTATGTGGAAACGCTAAAGATTATTCCGTTTATGTGGGTTATCGTTGTTGTGTTAGTTAGTTTGGTTGCAGAACCAGTAGTAGGGAAGGTGATGCCAAAATTAATAGAACAAACGGATGGATTTAATGCTAGAGTGTTATTGAATATTTTATTACATGTTACGGTGTTATCTATTCTTTTAACAATTATAGGAAATTGGGTCGGTACGAAACAAATAAGTGTTGAACCTTTCCAAAATTTCTTTCATGCCTGGCCAAGAAACTTTGGTGTAGCATTTTGGATTGAACTGTTGATTGCACAGCCAATAGCGAGATTTGCAATGAAAAAATTACATGAAAGACAAGATAGCAAAAGAGAAATTGTTGATTTTTAACACGTAAAAGCCGACTGATAAATATTAGTCGGTTTTTTTATATAAATCACCTGTATACAAATCTTTAGTGTTTGAAATGGTGAAAAGTAAAAATATTATTAATAATGAGCAAAAAATTGTTATAGTGTACTGTTCTGATATGATTATAATCTAGTTTGTAGATACTATTTTTGGTAAATCGAATAATAAATGCTAGATAAAAACAGTATTAATTTTAACGATCATCGAAATGTAAGCGTTTTAATTTTGTCAAAACATCAAAAATATATTTGGCGCCAAGAAGCTAATCCTCATTGTTAATGAATAACAAAAAATGAAGCTATTATAAAAAACTATAACATCTTTAATTTGAAATCCTCCTCATTTAGTAGCCCAAACAACAAGGTAAAACAAAAATAATTATTTTATATCAACTAATTTCATTTAAGGGGGTGATGTATAAGATGGGTTGGCTTATTAGGCCATAAAGAAACAATTACTTTTTATAAAAAGGAGAGTGTACGTCTGTGAAGAAGGACAAGAGGATTATATTACTTTGTATCATAAGCTTTTTACTCATTGGTCTAGCATTTAGTTCAACTATATTTGCTAGCGAAGTAGATTCTACAGTCTTTACGGAAGAAGAGCTGAAAAATAATGATTATATTCTTTACTTCGTCAATGCTGGGGATACGACTCCTGAAACAGTAGAAGGTAATGACAAAATGGGGTTATATGCTAGTAAGACAGAGCAAATGTATGGAGTAGATGAGGTAACAGGTAAATCATGGGGATTGGTTACGGAAACTACTAATACTTCAACAAGAGATACGTCTGATAAGTATGGTACTCTAAGGTATTATAATGGAGAACAAACTCGTGATAAGGCAATTGAATACAATTTCGAATTGCCAGAAGGTGAGTATGAGATTACGGTAGGCTTTAAAAACCCATGGAGTGGAAGAAGTGTCAATATTATAAGTGAAGACGAAAACTTATCTAATGGAGATTTTGCAATTGGCAGTGAAGGAGAAGAAAAAGAGGTTACTTATTATCAAGTTCCTGTAACGGATGGGAAATTGAATTTTAAAATTCAAGGGCCAGCAGAGGATAAACTCACCAACTATAATGATCCATTAGTAAATTACATCATAGTGAAGAAATATGTAGTTCTTCCTTTATCTTATTTAGAGGATAAAATCGCAGAATCTAAGATAGAGGCAGAAAAAACAGATATATATACACCAATTAGCTTAGGAGTATTAAATAATGCAATATCAGAGGCAGAGAATTATGTTGGCGAAATAAATGAAAATAATTTGGATGTCGAATCGCCAGAAGTACAAGAAGAAATTCGTGGTAAAGTCAATCAACTTGATGAAGCCTTAGCTAGCTTGATAGTTAACACCTTAAATGAGTCTTTTAAACCAGGGCAACCATGGTTAGATACGAATGGTGCAGTTATTCAAGCACATGGTGGCGGGATCATGTATGATGAAAAAACGGAAACATACTATTGGTACGGGGAAGATAAAACCAATGGTTACCTTCCAGCGACAGGTGTTCATGCCTATTCTTCAAAGGATTTATATAACTGGAAAGACGAAGGTGTAGTCATGAAAGCAGTCGAAAAGAGAGAAGATTTGGACGAAGATCCGTATTTTGCAGAATTGTATAAGAATAGATCTGCCGAGGAAAAAGATGCTATTTTCAGTGATATAAACCAAGAACGTGGCGTATTAGAGCGACCAAAGGTTATTTATAATGAAGAAACAGATAAGTATGTATTATGGTTACATGTCGATGGACCATATGAGGGATCAGATTCTAACTATGCCAAAGCAAAGGCTGGTGTGGCAATTAGTGATTCCCCAACAGGACCATTTGAATACTTGGAAAGTAATCGCTTAAACAAAATGCCCGAAGGTTATGAATATAAAGTCCGTAATACTGGTATGTCCAGAGATATGACTTTATTTAAAGACGATGATGGTACTGCTTATATTATTTATGCCAGTGAAGAAAATTACTCTTTGTATATTTCTAAACTTAATGAAGAGTACACTGCCCTTGCTGGAGATGAATATGGAAAAGATTTTACGCGTGCGATCTATAATGGTCATCGTGAAGCACCAGCTATATTCAAGTACAAAGATAAGTACTATTTAATTACTTCAGGTGCTACAGGGTGGGATCCTAACCCAGCAAGGTATCATGTCGCAGACTCTATCTTAGGAGAATGGACAGATATGGGTAACCCGATTGATGGAGAAGGAGCATCTACCACACATGATTCACAAAGTACGTATGTAATTCCGGTTGATCCGGCAAATGGTAAGTTCATCTACATGGGTGATCGATGGAATCGAAATGACTTGGCAAATTCTAGGTATGTTTGGTTACCGATAGAATTTGGACAGAATGGTGAGCTTTCCATTGATTGGTATAATGAATGGCAACTTGACTTACTCGATAAGATGTCTGGGGTAACGATCAATACGAAGCTGCCTGAGAAAGTGCTAATTAATGAGACACCTGATTTACCAACCACTGTGAATGTTACAACGGACAAAGGTGACACTTTTGATACACAAGTAGAGTGGTCCTATAATAACGAACAATTTGATCAAGAGGGAACCGCAGTAGTGGAAGCAACACTTCCTGAGTTAGATAAAGTGCTCAAAATAAAGATTTCTGTTGTTCCTCTAGTTAAAATGACAGGTTTTGATTTTGGTACAGACGTGTTATATTATGGTGATCAATATTCTTTGATAACTACTGTGACTAATAATACGGAATCTAAAAAAGATATCACGCTAAATGCAGATGCTCCAATCGATTGGAAGGTAGAACCAGTATCTGTCCAATTAGACGGTCTGGAATCTAAACAAGTAGAGTTATCTGTCATACCTCCTGCAAAAGCGGATGCTAATGTATTTAACTTAACCGTAAAGGCTAAATTCGATGATAATTTGGAAACAAATGAACTGGAAATTTTAGCTGTACCAAAAGCAGAAGATTCCGTATTTGCCCTTGATGCGGGTACTTCAGATAGTGTAGTTTTTGGGGAGTATAGTCGACTTTCGCCTGAAGATACATGGGATGGAAGCAAAGGTTATGGTTGGATTGGTGAAGTACCTGATAACCGTGATAGAGGTCAGGTAGACTCGTTAAGAAGAGATCTTGTAGCTTCCTTTCATCCAGCTACACTAAAACTTTCTATCCCTGCTGGTTACCATACCATAAATGTTATGTCTGGAGACCGGCAATATAGCCAAGCCAATACAACTGTTACAGTAAATGGTGAAGAGGTTGCTGAAACAGGCGGAACTGATGTAGGTGAGTTTAAAGTCCTTTCATTTTTAGTAAATGGCGGAGAAACAGGGAAAGAAGTGGAGTTAGGTCTTTCAGGTGAGACAGATAAACACTGGGTAATCAATGCATTGATGGTACAAGAATTTACACTCGAATCTTTATCAACCTTATTACAAACTTATGTTGAGTCGGGTGAATTATCTGATCCATTAGTTAATGTACTAAATAACAGACTTAGACTAGCAGAAAAACACTTTGCTGATGAAAAGACTGAACAAGCTGCGAAGGCAGTAGAGGATTTCTTAAAACACGTAAATAAAGAAGAGAACAGCAAGCATGTTTCCTCTACCGCCAAAGAGAAGTTAGAAGAATTAACATTAAGCATAATCAACAATATGATAAAATAATATGTTACTTTTTGGGACGGCTCCCCTTCGATCTACTTTTGGAAAAGGAGGGACCGTCCCTTTTCTAAGGTAGGGAGGTATAAAAAGTTGGTATCACAGCCTATGCACTTTCACAGGGATAACAACCCAAGTTGCTAGATCTGACAAAAGTTGTAGCGCATGCATTAACTGAAGGGCAACCCCCACGGAAAGGGGAGAGAGCAGCCGGAGTGGTGGTTAAACGGTCGATATATTCATAATGGCTACAAATAGCAATCGCCACAAGCCTACTAAGCATATAGTTAAGGCTTGGCGGGTTTTGCCCAGTTTTCTTCATTTTTAGTTTAAGAATTTAAAGTAAATGTAAATAAATTTACACCTATTCTTCTCCAACTCCCTCTGGATGCAAAAGCGCAACAATTATATCCTTATCCTCCCTTTACATGTACTTAACGAATTCCATACATTCTGTTTAATTGTTATTAATAGTTGAGCTGTACAATAATAAGTACAGGCTAATTTCACTAAACATTAGAGGAGAGGAATTAATTATGATTAAAATGAGGATTTCTATTATTTTTTTAATTGTTATATCATTACTTGCAGCATGTTCCAATAGTACATCAGGAAAAGAGGGAGAGGTTTCTGGTGAATTCTCCTTTTAAGCATCCCAACCTGATGCAGATGCGGAACAATTAGTGGAAGCATTTAATGAACAATATCCAGATGTCACGGTGTCGATTTATCGATCTGGAACAGAAGAAGTGATCAGTAAAGTGCTAGCAGAATCTCAAGCAGGAGATGTTCAAGCAGATGTGTTACTTGTAGCAGATGCAGTTACATTTGAAAGCCTTAAAGAACAAGACATGTTATTATCCTATGAATCACCGGAATTAGAAGCAATTCCTGATCGTTTTATCGATCCAGATCATATGTATACAGGAACAAAAGTCATGTCAACGGCTATGGTTGTAAACACAGAAAATGTAACAGATATGCCAACATCATGGAATGCTTTAACAGAAGCAAGGGATAATGTAGCAATGCCAAGTCCATTGTATTCCGGTGCAGCGGCTTATAACTTGGGTGTGTTTACTCGAAATGGCAATTTTGGCTGGGAGTATTATGAGGCCTTACAAGCGAATAATCCGACAGTTACACAAGGTAACGGAGCAGTTCTAAAAGCTGTAGCTGCTGGAGAAGTAGATTACGGAATGGTAGTAGACTTTATTGTTGCACGTGCTGAGGCGGAAGGATCACCAGTAACTCTAGTATATCCTGAAGAAGGTGTTCCGGTAATTACAGAACCAATCGGTATAATGAAAGATCCAAAAAATGAAGAAGCTGCCAAAGCATTTGTCGATTTTGTCCTTTCTGAAAAGGGTCAGCAATTAGCAAAGGATATTGGCTATACTCCGATCCGTGAGGGAGTAGAAGCACCAGAAGGATTAAAGACAATTGATGAGATGGAAGTGCTTGAAGCAGATATTAATGAATTGTATCAAGCCAGAGATGAAGATAAACAAAAATTCAGTGAGTTGTTTGGAGAATAGGATGAGCACGAATGAAAAATATGTCTAATACTTACAAGGAGATAATGCCATCACGTGCATTATCTCCATTGTTTAAGGTGAAATTATTTAAAATAATGGCATTACTAGCGATCGTTATTTTCTTTTTAATCCCAATTTTAAGGCTAATCCTACTAAGTTTTCAGGTAGATAATCAACTGTCTCTGCAAAATTATGCAGATATATTACAAGATTCTAAGACATGGACCGTGTTGATTGATACGATTTTGATTGTGATAGGTTCTACTTTTATCTCGGTAACGTTAGGTGTGTTACTAGCTTGGCTGGTCGCTTATTCAGATATACGAGCGAAAAAATGGATGCAGGTATTTATTATTATGCCATTTGTCATTCCGTCCTATATATCAACACTAGCGTGGACCCAATTTTTAGGAGCGAATGGTCTTTATGGGAAAATGATATCCATCTTACCATTTTCGTTAGAACCGATTAATTTGTACAGTATGGGTGGAATCATCTTTGTGTTAGGATTTTCCCATTATCCATTAGTATATCTACTTTCCGTCAGTGTATTTCGTAAGGTGCCACGTGAAGTGGAACAGGCATCTCGTGTGTCAGGGGCTAGCGGCTGGAGAACTTTTATGAAAGTAACGGTTCCATTAGCACTTCCAGGAATAGCCAGTGGAGGGTTTCTTGCCTTTTTAGCAAACCTTGATAATTTTGGAATTCCGGCATTCTTGGGGATTCCTGCACAAATTGATGTGTTGAGCACATACATTTATCAGCAAGTGGTTGGTTTTGGACCATCCGCATTCCAAAGGGCAGCAACTCTATCTGTATTACTTGGAGTTATTGCTTTATTTGGTACTTTCGTGCAATGGCTGTTATTGAAAAAGTCAAGACGATTGGAAACGACTGTAGAAGACAAAAAGCCACGTGTTTATCTAGGTAAGTCTAGAAAATGGATTGAAATAGTATTGTGGAGTTTTTTTCTGATAACTAGTCTAGTTCCATTCATTTCGATGATGATGACCTCTTTATTATCAGCATATGGAGTGGATTTTACATGGGAGAATATAAGCCTGAAAAACTACCAATTTGTACTGGACACTAGTCCGAAAGCTAAACGAGCTATTGGAAATAGTATGCAATTGGCACTTATTATCACGGTTATCGGATTGGTAATCGGAACCGCATTTGCTTATTACCGTGTGCGTAAACCAAACCGCTGGAGTCAATTTTCGGAAATGGCTATTAGTTTACCTTACGCATTACCTGGAACAGTGATGGCATTATCGATGATTTTTGCATGGATGGAACCTATACCCGGCTGGAATCCAGGGATTTACGGTTCGGTTATGATTCTCTTTTTTGCCTACTTTACCAGATTCTTAATCTTGCAGGTGAGGGGAAGTGTTACAGCCGTATTGCAAGTGGATGTAACGATGGAAGAAGCAGCAATGGTGAGCGGTTCGAATGGCTGGTCAAAATGGAGGAGAATTTTAATTCCGCTGTTATTACCAAGTATTTTAAGTGGTGCATTTCTTGTTTTTCTAACAGCATTAACCGAACTAACGGTCTCTTCTTTGTTATGGTCAAGCAATGCCGAGACAATCGGTGTTGTGATATTCGGTTTTGAACAAGCAGGATATACAACCTATTCCACAGCCTTTTCCAGTTTAATTCTCGCGTTGATATTATTCGGATTTATAAATTTGTACTTACTTCAATATATTTGGAACAGAAAGGTGGCAAACGTCAAATGACCATAACAATTAACCAACTAAGCAAAGAATTTGACGGTTTTCAGGCACTAAAAAAGATTAATTTGCAAGTAAGTGAGGGAGAGTTTATCGCTATCTTAGGCCCTTCTGGTTGTGGAAAAACAACATTACTAAGAGTATTGGCAGGCTTTCTTTCTCCGAGTGAGGGAGAGATCGTGATTGGTAATGCAACAGTTGGCAATCCAAAAGAAACATTACCGCCGGAACGAAGAAATATTGGTATGGTTTTTCAATCTTTTGCATTATGGCCACATTTAAATGTAAAGGAACATATTCGATTTCCTCTGATGCACCATCGCTTTGTACCAGATGCAATAAAAAAGAAACAGCATGATCGCATGAAAGAAGTATTAAAAATGGTTAATCTGGAACCATTTGCTGATCGTATGCCAACCGAGCTGTCTGGTGGGCAAAAACAACGTGTTGCATTGGCAAGAGCGATCGCACCTCAACCTGAACTTTTACTGATGGATGAACCATTAAGTAATTTGGATGCGGAATTGAGAATGGAAATGCGCGGTGAAATCCAAGCTTTACATCAACTGACAAAGGCAACAATTGTCTATGTCACACATGATCAAGGAGAAGCCTTGGCAATGGCAGACCGGATTGTTGTAATGAACCAAGGAGAAATAGAGCAAATAGGCACACCAAGCGAAATCTATAGCAAACCAGAATCTCCATTTGTTGCACGTTTTGTAGGAAAAGCTAATTTAGTAGAAGGCAACTGGAACGGAAAATATTTTACCCCTTCTTTGTTTCCTGATATTCAATGGCCGGATACTGGTGTTGTTTCGGAAATGAAAAAACGAAACATTTTTCCAGTTCGACCGGAACAGTTTCGATTGTCAGAAGATAATCAAGATGAAACTGGATTACCTGGTCTGATAACCAGTGTTCAGTTTCAAGGAAAAGAAATACACTACACTGTTCAAATAACTAATCAAACATGGACTGTTCATACTGATGTATCACAGCAATTTTCTTTAGGCGAACAGGTGTATATGCATTTGTCTGTTCCAGATAATATAGAAAACAAACACCTTAAACACCAAGCAATATAATCGCTTACATTCTATCTCTATGCTAAAATGATGCTAGATTTGATAGGAGAGGTGAGAGAGATGAAGAAGCTTGAATTAGGTAACAGTGGCTTACAAGTTAGTGAGATTTCGTTAGGCTGCATGCGTATGGATCAATTGTCCAAACAAGATGCCAATCGCGTAATTGAGAATGCCCTTGAACTAGGTATTGATATGTTTGACCATGCTGATATTTATGGTGGTGGGAAATCAGAAGAGATTTTCGCTGATGCGATCAATATGAATCCATCGATTAGAGAAAAAATGGTGATTCAATCCAAATGTGGGATTCGCGATGGCTTTTTTGACTTTTCCAAAGAACATATCCTTGCCTCAGTGGAAGGCAGTTTGAAACGATTAAAAACAGATTATTTGGATGTGCTTTTATTACATAGACCTGACACACTCGTTGAACCGGAAGAAGTGGCAGAAGCATTTAATGAGTTAAAGCAAAGTGGAAAAGTTCGCCACTTTGGGGTAAGTAATCATAATCCAACGCAAATCGATTTACTAAAAAAATATGTGAAGCAAGACCTGGTAGCTAATCAGTTGCAATTGAGCTTGATGTTTACACCAATGATAGATGCTGGTCTTAATGTCAATATGGAGCATGATCCTGCGATTGTTCGCGATGGAGGAGTACTGGATTACAGTCGTCTCCATGATATGACCATCCAGCCATGGTCTCCATTCCAACATGGTTTCTTTGAAGGTGTATTTGTAGATAATGATCAATTTCCAATCTTAAATGAAAAATTACAAGAATATGCAGAGAAAAAGGGTGTCACTAAATCAGCGATTGCGATTGCATGGATTTTACGTCATCCAGCTAGAATGCAGCCAGTTGTAGGTACCATGAATCCTGAACGTTTACAAAATATTGCCAAAGCGTCTGAAGTAAACCTGACCAGAGAAGAATGGTATGACTTGTATCGTATTGCGGGGAATAAATTGCCTTAGAACATAAAGCTGTTTATCTGAACGGTAAACAGCTTTTCTCCATAACCTCTATGATTGGTAAGGATGATGACCATGGATAAAACAATAAAAACCTATTTCGATCAACTAGAAGAAAAGGATCGCAACACACAATACGAAGCCTATCAACAACTAATAATTGAAATGAATAATAAAGTAGAATGGGCTTATGATGTTTGGTTATCAGAAGAAGTACAAAAAAATATGGAAATAAAAAACATCCACGATCCGTTCAGTTGTCGTGGATGTTTTTCTATGAGGCCTTTAGAATATTTTCCAATTAAATGCCGATTAATGCTATAATAAATCATATATATAATGGATAACAAGTAAAATTATGGATGTGATTGAGGCCGGCGAGCAGATTAGCACAAAAAAACTTATGATGTATTTTGCAATAACATATGATAGATAACAAAGGAGGAAAAAGTACTGATGAGTCCCTTTTTAGTCTTTCTTATTATTGTTCTAACAGTTGTGATTGATTGCTATTGGCTTGATCGTGATAACAAAAGATGGGGTTGGATGAAAAATTGGTCTAACAGGAATAAGGCTTTATTTTTTATCAGTTTTATTGCGGTTTCCAGTTTGATTTATGTTGGAGTGAGTATTAAATACCTTTAATGACAAGTGATTTTGTACGGAAAGGTTGGTCGAACTAAAATTGACAGGCACTTATTCAATGGAGAAGAAATATGGAAAAAGGTAATCTCGGAATAAATAGAATTAGTTCGGAGGGGTTTAATGGATAAAATGAAAGTCATTAGATTAGATAAAGTATCCTTTCAACTTAAAGAGCATTTTAACTTTGAGTGGCTAAAAGCTTTAGGGGAAGTGTTCTGCGTATTTGATAAACAAGATTCTGGTAATATATGCTTTGGTATTGAAAAGGATGAGGTGAAAAAGTTTGTGAAGTTTGCTGGCGCAAAAACAAAAGAATATAAAGGAAAACCAGAAGATGCGATAGCAAGGTTAAAAGATGCCATAACGTTATATGAAAATTTACAACATAAGCATTTGGTAAAGTTACTTGACCATTTTGAGGTTGAGAAAGGATATGTATTAGTTTTTGAATGGTTTGATGGTGAATGTTTACATCCTCATTGGTCATTTCCTCCACCACATAAATATACCCACCCTGATTCCCCTTTTTTTCGATTTAAACAGTTGCCAATTGAACACCGCTTAGAAGCTTTTAAGAATATATTAGAATTTCATGTTTACGTGGAAAAGAATAATTATGTAGCAGTTGATTTTTATGATGGTAGCATTTTGTATAATTTTAAAAAAAACATGATAAAGATTTGTGATATTGATTTATATAAGAAAAAACCATTTATGAATAAAATGGGGAGACTTTGGGGTTCATCAAGATTTATGGCACCTGAAGAATTTGAATTGGGTAAAGATATTGATGAAAGAACCAATGTATTTAACATGGGAGCAATCGCTTTTGGGCTATTAGGGGGTGAACTTGACCGTTCCATTTCAAAGTGGGATGCAAGTCAGGAACTTTATGAAGTTGCAGGGAAGGCAGTTAAAAAAGATAAAAAAGAAAGGTATTCCACAGTGGAAGAATTGTACTTAGCTTGGAAATCAGCTCTAAAAGAATAGAATTATAATTGTATATTAGTCAATCTCAACAGAAAGGGGTAACAATTCAATAAAATAATAACAATAGACATCTGATTTCCGAGTTTTAAGTACTATTTTACGCATCCAAGACCATAAACTAGGAACAAAAGGGGGATAACAAATGACTGTTCATGTTGTCCAAAGTGGGGAATCATTATGGCAAATTGCAAATCAATATCAGTTTCCTGTTGCAGCTATTATAGAAGTAAATGGTTTGCCTTCTGCGAACACTATTATACCTGGCCTTGCCCTTTACATACCAGATGAAGCTAGTATCCAAATTAGACCGTATATAGTCAAAGAAGAAGATACGCTTTGGCAGTTGTCTAATCGTTTTAATACCACGATTGAAGCTATATTACAAGCAAATCCTCGGATAGATCCGAGTCAATTATCTATTGGTCAAAGGCTCCTGATTCCAACACCATTGAAACCTCAAATAGAAACGCTAGGTTTTATTATTCCATACTCACCAGAATCCACTTTACCTATTCTCCGGACATTATCTAATTCACTCACTTATGTGGCAGTTGTATCTTATTCGTTTACAACACAAGGTAATGCCTACATGTTACTAGAGGATACAGAGGTCGTCAGGGAAAGCAACCGACTAGGTATCACACCTCTGCTTATGATTCGTAACTTTACATCCGCGGGTTTTGATGCTGAATTAGCTGGGAACGTGATTGGTAACCCTGTTTATCGGAGAAATTTAATAGATAGTTTAATACGGTTTGTTAATGAAAAAGAATATGGCGGAGTTTCACTGGATATTGAATTTATTCCACCTGAACGAAGGAAAGAGTTTAATTTATTCTTGACTGAATTAAAAACTGCTCTTGGTTCGCGGATTCTACATGTTAATGTACATGCAAAGACTGAAGACCTGCCAACGAATCGGATCGTAGGAGCCTATGATTATCAGGAAATTGGAGCAATTGCAGACATTGTAGCTGTTATGACAATTGACTATGGATATCCTGGTGGTCCGCCCGATCCAGTAGCTCCGTTGTGGTGGATGGCCCAAGTTGTCCGATATGCAACGAGCTTGATTGATTCTCGTAAGATACAAATCGCTTTTCCTTTGTATGGATATGATTGGAGAGTAATCGATAATACGACTAATGCTTTATCAGTTAATCGTGCACAAAACCAAGCTATCTCTACTAACACAGTGATTGAATTTGAACCAGTAGCTGCTTCACCATGGTATCAATATTGGACGGGAACCCAAGAGCATATCGTATGGTTTGAAGATATTAGGAGTTATCAGAAAAAATACAATTTAGTTGATCAATATCAATTGTTAGGTGTGACGTACTGGCAATTGAACCTGCCGGCACCGCAAAATTGGTTTTATTTAAATAATCAATTTATAGTTACATAGAGTGAACGCATCTGGTTGCTTTTTAATCCAAGGGAGAAAAGAAATTTATAAAGAGGAGGAAGAATGATGAACATCGAAAATGAGTATTTAAAAATTGCCATTGAAAGATTTAAAGCACTTAAAAGGCTTGGAGATAAAACGATAAACCAATTATCTGAAGAGGAAATCCATTGGACTTATAACAAAGAGTCAAATAGTGTTGCTGTTATCGTAAAGCATCTGAGTGGAAATATGGTTTCAAGGTGGACTGACTTTTTAACTTCAGACGGGGAAAAGCAAAATAGAAATCGAGAGGAAGAATTTTTAGATGATCTCGTTTCAAAATCCAAGCTTATGATTATTTGGGAAAAAGGTTGGAACACCCTTTTTGTTACGTTAACTAGTTTAGGAGAACAAGATTTATTAAAAGAGATAAAGATTCGAGGAGAAAAGCATTTGGTTTTAGAGGCGATCGAAAGACAAATGGCACATTATGCTTATCATGTGGGACAAATCGTTTATATCGGTAAGCAGGTAAAAGATAACAAATGGGAGAATCTCAGTATTCCAAAAGGACAATCAGAAGAATACTTAAAACAAATGCTTTATAAACATCACAAATAAACAAAGAACAGTTAGACTTACTGGAAAAATTCATGTGAACAAAAGAACAATATGCAACAGTTTATCATGGTACTAATCGTCCGTAGAACCCCCACTGATGGAAGTCTCACTTTATCCATCGGCTTTACGTAGATGGTCTTTTTTTATTCCAAAATCAAGAAAGCAAAATATTATGTACTTATCCTCAGACTTCGTATAATAGGATGGGAAGTTATGTGGAGGTGACTTTAATGGATAAAAACAAAATCAAAAAGGATATTATAGAAGCAATGCATTTTCGTCATGCGACAAAGAAGTTCGATCCGAATAAACAGATTAATGAAGAAGATTTTCAGTTTATACTTGAAACAGGTTATCTATCTCCAAGTTCATTCGGAATCGAACCATGGAGATTTTTAGTTATTCAAAGCCCGGAATTACGAGAAAAAATTAAAAACACTTCATGGGGAGCAAGAGGAAAAGTTACGGATGCCAGTCATTTTGTCATTTTCCTCGCTAGAACAGCAAAGGATACAAAGTATGATGCTGAATATCTACTTGATCATTATCAAAACATACATCATTATCCTGATGAAGCATTACAAGGATTGTTACCAATGATTGAAAATTTCCAGAAAGAAGATTTTGATTTATTGGTAGATGATCGACGCATGTTAGACTGGTCTTCCAAGCAAACATATATCGCACTTGCAAACATGATGACAGCTGCAGCGCAAATAGGTGTTGATTCCTGTCCAATCGAAGGGTTCCCAATGAAAGAAATGAACGAATTACTTCGTGAAGAGGGACTTTTAGATGATGACAGCTTTTCGATTTCCGTGATGGCAGCATTCGGTTATCGTGTGCAAGATGCACTAGAGAAAAGCAGACGTCCATTTGATGATATCGTAAAATTTGTATAAACTTAAGCAGTCGTGGTAGAAGAACCACGGCTGTTTTTTTAATAAGGTAGGAAAGTATATACCTGTTGCTATCACAGTGTTTTTGTATCTTATTTACGTTTAAAAAGTGTAATAAATAAAGATTTAGTTGACTAGTCCTGTTGTTTATGATGAAAGTTAAAGTGTGCAAGCCACCCGCTGCGGCTGACCGTTTCGCTTTCCAAGGGGCATGCTCTTCAGCTAACTTTTGCAGGAGGAGTTCGCTCCTGCAAAAGTGGATCTTCAGATCATGCTATTCCCTTAGGAGTCGAAACGGTCGGCCTCCGCTATACCTTTTTCTACACCGAATATCAGAAAAAGCATATTGGTTTTATAACCATATGAGTGATGCAAATGCCATATTTTTGCACTTTCACTGGGATAATAATCCAAGCTGCTAGGTCTGACAAATGTTGTAGCGTATGCATTAAACGAAGGCGCCCACTTCAACTCCTGTGGGACTTGTTTGCTCTGAAGATCCACTTTTTTGAGCGGTTTTCGCTCGAAAAAGTTAGCTGAAGGGCAAACCCCACGGAAAGGGGAGTGGGCAGCCGGAGTGGTGGTCAAACGGTCGATATATTTCATAATGACTGCTAATAGCAATATCCACAGACCTACTTAGCATATTGTTATAAGACTGGGCGGGTTTTGCCCAGTTTTTCTTATGAATTAAAAAAAGGCTTTATTTAAATAAAACTATTTTTCGTTACATTACGACTATACAAGTAGAGAAACAAGATAGAGTTAGTGAATGGGGTAGCAACGCTTATGACAGAGGAATTAAAGTGGATAAAGGCAATAAAGAAAAAATCGAGTGAACAGGCTGCAAATCAATTGATCCACAAATATTATAATGAAATTTTTGGATTTGTATATAAGCAGACACTTGACCAAGAGCTTACAAAAGATATTACTCAGGATATTTTTATAAGTATGCTTCGCACCATTCAGGGCTTTGATGGTAGGGCATCATTTCTTACCTGGTTGTATAAAGTAGCTAATTCCCGATTAATTGATTATTATCGTCCAAACATTATAAGCAAAATAAAAAGACGGAATTAATTGATGAAAAAATGGTTTTTGAATCGGTGGGTTTTACTGAAGATGTCGAAATAAAAGATGAGGTCAATCAAATTCTAGCAATATTATCCCGTTTTGACCGAGAACTTCAACATATTGTTCGATTAAAAATATTTGGAGACTACACGTTAGTGGGAGCACCGTGAAAAAAATGTCAGGCATTCTAAAGTAGTTATGTCACAGAATGCCTAATGTACACTAATAAGATTCTTACCATTATGTGAGTGATTCATTTTTACATATATAATGTAGCTAACATGATCCCTAATGTCTCCTGGTAGATTTCATCAAATTGACTAATAGGCAGAGGGTTTACCCCTGTCCCTAACTCGACTGTGTAACCAGGTCTCTGAAATTCCTGGATAAACCAATCCTTGTATCCAGCAAAGCTATCGATATATCGAATCGGCTCATATCCACTAACTCTGCTATACTCCTGGACAATTGTTTCAGATACTGGAGGCTCCATGCCTTGATATCCCCAATAAATGACTTCGCCTTGTGTATGAAAAGCATTCATGATTTCAAATGGTTGTGCTCTTGCTAAGTCTGCCATTGTAATGGCTTCTGGTTCTGTTAAAGGCTCGTAACCAGGAAAGTCTCGTGGTGCTGGAGAATCAGGTTTTCTAGCCGCTTCTGTTTCCCATAATGCAGGGTATTGATTATTAAGATCAACACCATTAATATTAGCTTTCCAACCTGAGAAATCAGTACTTCCATTATTGAGTGATAGTACAAACTCTTTTTTTGGACCTGCAGCATCTGCTCCATTAAGGACAAGGTTGACACCATCAGGATTAACCATTGGCACAAGAGAGAGTGTATTAGTTTCGAAAAAGGGTAACATTTCCAAACCACGGATAGGTATATTATTAGTCAGTGCTAACGCATATTCATTGAGAAACAGCATAATAACCGGAGTAGTAATCCATTCTTGTGCATGAAAAGCTCCGTTAATATGCTTTTGGCGCTGTCCCGTACCAATTTGTAATTCAATGATATCTTTATCTAAAACAGAATTTCCAATTGTTTGTTGCAGAATAAAAGGATAAATGTTAGTTAATTGTTGGAGATCTGCAACCATTTTTTCATACGTATAGTTATTTACGTCATTAATGACTAGATTTGTGACTCGCTGAGGAAGAGTGATCGTTTGACCGATTTGCAGTTGGGTAGGTTGAACAGTTGGGTTCATTCGCAATAAAAGGTCTAACGGTATTTGATTAGCTTGAGCTATTAACCATAATGTATCGTTAGCATTTATTGTATAGGAAAGAGCTTGATAACCAGGAATGTTTACTGATTGCCCGATCATTAGTTGATTAGGGGTGAGTTGTCGGTTAGAAGCAATAATTAATGGAAGAGGGATTCCGAATAATTGACTATAATACCAGAAAGAATCTCCTTGTCTGACTTGTATTTTCATCAATATGACCTCCGTTCTTAGCTGCTATTTCATCATATGAACAAAAGACATGATTAATGAATAAAAGCAAATCGCCATTCCCATGAATGTGGAAATGACGATGAGAATCTTTTTGACAATTTAGAAAGGAGCAGTCCAGCCACCATCTGCGGCAATCGTTGTCCCATTAATGAACTTTGATTCTTCAGAAGCTAAGAATAACGCGACATTTGCAATATCTTCTGGCGTTCCGACATTAGGAATCAGATTTTGGGACATTTTCGCTCGCTCCAGACCAAATTCACTTACATTTTTCATAGACCCTTGGATGTTGGTTTGTACTGCTCCAGGTGCTATCGCATTACAACGAATTCCCTTTTGAGCATACATATGAGCTGTATTTTTTGTTAAACCAATGACAGCATGCTTAGAAGCTGTATATGTTGCACCAGCATGTGCCCCGTTTAAACCTCCGGAAGATGCGGTATTAATGATAATTCCTTGTCCCTTTTCCAAGAAAACAGGAACAGCTCTACGCATTGCACGCATTACAGCCTTTGTATTCACATCAAAGATTAAATCCCAACGATTATCGTCAATTTCACCAACCGGTTCGAACCCGTCCATGATTCCAGCATTATTTACTAAAATATCTAATGTGCCAAATTCGTTGATAGCAGTATCAATCATTAGATTAACATCATTTGCATTGGCAATATTAACTTCTACTGCTTTTGCTTTACCGCCAGTCTTTTCGATTTCTTCGGCAAGAGTCTTCACACCATCAGCATTTAAATCTGCTAGTACAACCGCTGCTCCTTCATTTGAAAAACGTTCAGCGATTGCTTTTCCCATACCAGAAGCAGCTCCAGTAACAACAGCAACTTTGTCTTTTAACTTCATTATTATTCCTCCTCGATAGTTTGATAGCGTTTACTCATTATTGAACAGATGTTTGTTAATCAACATTTGTTTACAGTATAATATAGAAAAAACAATGAACACAATCATCAATTGATGTGTATTTGTTCATTACTGTACACTTTTTAACTATTTGTATACGTATGGCGAATTAATAAACAAAAGGAGAGGAATTGTTGATGAATAATTATCATGATAGAAGGGTTCGTAAGTCGAAATTGGCCCTAAAGAATGCTTTGATGTCGCTGTTAAAACAGAAAAACCTTCAACAAATTACGGTAATGGAGATTGTCCAGACAGCGGATGTAAACCGTGGAACTTTTTATAAACATTTTCAATATAAAGAAGAATTATTAGAAGAAATGGTAGATGATATTATTGTCGATTTAGTTGATTCCTATCGTGAACCATATAAAAATGGTGAGAGTATAAAGATTGATAACTTAAATGTATCAGCTATTAAAATATTTGACCATGTGGAAAATCACGCTGATTTTTATACGATTATAGCTAAATCAAATGCACTAGTCGGATTACAAAATCGAATTTGCAGGCAATTAACAGATTTAATGAAGGAAGTTGTGGAACAATATCAAGAGCCAGAAGGGATCGACTTGAATTTATTGTCCAGCTATCAAGCTTACGCGATATGGGGATTAATAATAGAATGGATTAACCAAGATTTTAAATACAGTGCTACACATATGTCCAATCAGCTACTAACGATTTTACAGTTCACAAGATACAGTTAAAGCGAGAGCTTACCCCTCACTTTAACTGTACTTTGCCTGAATACGCCTGTCTAACACGAAATTACCAAATGGAATAAAGGCGACCGCAACCGCACTAAATAACCAGATAAAAGACCAGCGTACTTTATAAGTGGTGTATAAGGTTAAAAGTATGTATCCAATAAACAAAGCTCCATGGATACTTCCAACAACAGTAACTACTTCTGGTAAACCTGCCCAATATTTTAAAGGCATCGCAAGAAAGAGTAAGATTATCAGAGAAGCTCCTTCTATAATCCCGATTATGCGGAAACGCTTAATATCCTTCAATATCCTTTAAACCCTCCCATAGCCATTTTTAACTAGTATAGCAAATATCTTGCTGCAACACACCATGTTTGATGAATTGTAACTGGGTTTGATAATTATTAATGGCATCATCTAATGGAAGACCTTTCGAGAACTTTTCAATAATATTATGGAATGTAATGGCTGAAATCATTTTCATTAATTGAAATAAATCTTCTTCGTCTTCTACTTTTAAAGAAGCGATATCTAATTGCTTTTGTACTTGATGAAAATGATCAAGCTTTTCTTTACTAGCGAAAATCCCTGATAATGAATCTTCAATTTTATAGTTCATATTTAACAGAGCATTTCGGAAAAATGTAAATTGTTCCTGTTCTTCCACGATCAGTCGGTAAAATTCAATGCAAGTTTCAAATAGATTACCGTTATTACTTTGAAGAATACAAATAAACTTTTCCATAGCTAAACTTGTTTGTTGATTAAATAAATAGAAATAGGCGTCTTCTTTATCAGTAAAATATTGATAAAAGCTACCGCGAGGAATCTCTGCGTATTCAATAATTTTAGCAATAGACGCTGTAGTTAATGGAGCATTGGTAAATTCCTGGTGAAGCGCATCTAGTAATTTTTGTTTCTTTTCCTTCGGTAAATTAAAAAAAGTTTCTTTCGGCACTTTTGTTACCCCTTTTTAGTTTATTTAGGAATTTCGTAAAAATGCAGCAAGTGCATGTATATCTTCTGAATTTGATTAACTATTCCTGCACTTGCAGTAATAGATTTCTAATCTATTAAGGTTGAAGAAAAACTCCTTTTGGGACGAAGTGACATCGTGTCGCAAAGGAGTCAGTATGAATATTAATGTTTCATGTGTCCATTATAAATTAGTGTTTAAGATTCATTTAATGTGAAACGTTATTTATTATATCGGACGCTGAGAGGAAATTATAAATAAAAAATGAAATATATGTACTACTGTTATTTAATAAAAAGGAAACTTGAAAAAGTAAACAAAGATGTATATGATGAAATTATAATTTGTTTACCAAACAAACTAAAAGGAGAAGTGTTGATAAATGAAAACATTCATAACGGAAGATTTTTTATTGTATAACAAAACAGCTAGACGTTTATATCATGAAACAGCGAAAGATTTACCGATTATTGATTATCATAACCATTTATTACAGAATGAAATTTACCAAGATAAAAATTATAAAAATATCTTTGATATATGGCTATCCGGTGATCATTATAAATGGCGTGCAATGAGAGCAAATGGAATAAAAGAAGAATATATTACGGGAGAGAAACCTCCTTATCAAAAGTTTCTCGCTTGGGGAAAAACCGTACCTAATACATTTGGTAATCCGTTATATCATTGGACACATTTAGAATTGCTCCGGTACTTTGATATAGACGAATTATTGAACGAAGAGTCAGCTCCTGCTATTTGGGAAAAAGCAAATGCAAAATTACAATCGCCGGAGCTTTCGGTTAGATCAATTTTGGCAAAAGATAAGGTGGAGTTAGTGGGAACAACTGATGATCCAACCGATGATTTAGCTTACCATGCAAAGTTAAAAGAAGAAGGATTTCAAACCCGTGTAACGCCATCCTTTAGACCGGATAACGGATTAGCAATTGAAAAGGAAGGCTTCCTCGCTTGGATTGACAAATTGGCAGAAGTAAGCGATTTGTCTATCGATCATTATGAAGCCTTTATGCAAGCGTTAGAAAAGCGTGTGGCTTTCTTTGATGAAATGGGCTGCCGCAGCTCTGATCATGGTATTAATGTAATGTTTTATGAAGAAGCTAGTAAAGAAGAGGTTACTGCAATTTTTGAAAAGCGCTTGGCGAAGCAATCATTAACGGTAAAAGAAATCAATCAGTTTAAAACCTATACATTGATTCAATTAGGGGAATGGTATGCAGAAAAAGGCTGGGCGATGCAACTGCACATTGGACCACAGCGTAACAATAATACGAAGATGTTTAAACGCGTCGGACCTGATGCAGGGTTTGACTCATTAGGTGATAAGTTATTGGCAGAGCCATTAAATAAATTTTTAGATGCATTAGACGTACAGGATAAATTACCAAAAACAGTTCTTTACACACTAAATGCACGGGATAATGAAATATTGGCTGCGACGGCTGGCAATTTCCAAAATGCGGAGATCCCGGGAAAAGTCCAATTTGGTACGGCATGGTGGTTTAACGATCATATCGATGGAATGGAAAATCAAATGAAAACTTTAGCAAACTTCGGTTTGATTCGTCATTTTATTGGCATGTTAACAGACTCCAGAAGCTTTTTATCTTTCTCGCGTCACGAATATTTCCGTCGCATTCTTTGTAATGTAATAGGAACATGGGCAGAGGAAGGAAAAATACCAAAAGATATGGAACTGTTAAATCAGTATGTAGCAGATATTTGTTATAACAATGCCAAAAGATATTTTAATTTATAATCGAGGGTGAAATTAAAATGAAAAAACAACAAATTGGTGTGATAGGTTTAGTTGTCATGGGTAAAAATCTTGCGATGAATATCGGAAGTCGTGGTTATTCCGCTGCAGTTTCAGTCGTTCTTATGTAAAGACAGAGGCTTTTCTGGCAGATGAAGCACAAGGTAAAAACTTTACAGGGGCTAAAACAATTGAAGAGTTTGTACAATCTCTAGAAAATACCACGAAAAACTTTGTTAATGGTTAAGGCAGGACCAGTGACCGATGACACAATAGAATCACTGAAACCATATTTAGCAGAAGGCGATATTTTAATGTAATACATTATTTACAGATACAATCCATCGTAACAAAGAATTAGATGAAACCGGCATTCATTTCATTGGAATAGGTGTTTCTGGAGGAGAAGAAGGGGCTTAAAGGGTCCTTCGATAATGCCTGGTGGTCAAAAGGAAGCATATGATTTAGTAGCGCCAATCTTAGGAGCTAGGTGATCCATGTGTGACATACATGGGTACAAATGGGCCGGACATAAAAATGGTTATAACGGTATAGAGTATGGTGATATGCAATTATTTGTTTGAAGCCTAGTATATCTTGAAACATGTTGGTGGGTAAGGATGCCTATGATCGTGAACCAGCATTAGCTAACTTAATGTTATACCTATATTTCAAGGAAATTGTAGAAGGATAGCAATCATCCCTTCGAGAAGTGGTATCTATCGCGATTGCTAATGGTATTGCTGTTCCAACGTTCGCAAGTGCCATTGCATATTACGATAGTTATCGATCTGAGAATCTACCAGCAAATTTAATCCAAGCCCAACGTGATTACTTTGGTGCACATACGTAAAGATAAAGAGGGTACATTCCATAAGGAGTGGATGAAATAATAAAAAAGTGCGGAACGGTGGTTACCCCCAAAAGTTAGAGTTTTTATTATGCAGCTAATTGGCTGGACTGAGTTCGGTATTCGACTGGACTCAATCCAGTCAATTTTGATTTTGAACGTTCATTGTTATACCAGTAGATATAT